>MGVS01000017.1:0-18712 GCA_001800605.1 Elusimicrobia bacterium RIFOXYD2_FULL_34_15 | reverse complement strand
AGGAAAAATTATTTGAAAGCTGTATTCATGATGATTATTACAATAAAGGTATAATATTTAATTTTATCCCGATAAAACGGGTTTAGTAAAAATATGTAGGTAAATGATACAAAACTATATAATGCAGCAAGGGAAAAGTTAAAATGAACAAAGAAAATATTTATGACAAACTGAAACCCGACATTTATAAAAAGATAGAAAAAATACTAAAAGGAAATAAGAACATTTTAGAAATAGGTTGCGGAAATTGCAAATTAGTAAATTTCTTAGCTAAATATACTTCTAGTAAAATTATAGGAATCGATATTTCCGGTAAAAATTTCAAGAAAGCTAATAAACAAGCTATTAAACTTGGAATTACGAATTTAGTTGAATATAAAAAAATGGATGCCTCTCATTTAGATGGATTTAAAGACAGCATATTTAACGCAGTGGTTATGGTTTATGTTTTGCACGGGCTTGATAAACCGGCACTTGCATTAAAGGAAATTTATAGAGTGTTAAAAAACAAGGGTAAAATATTAATTGTAGACTTTCCCAGAGAATCGGAAGCGGAAAAAATTTGGAAGGAAAAATATTTTCTACCAGAAAAGGTAAAATCTATCTTAACACAAACTAAGTTTAATAAAATTGGCATAGATTTTCCTTACGGAAGAAATTTTTTAATGTTTGCGTCAGGTCAAAAGAATTAGTTCAAGAAACGGGAAATTAAATAACTTTAAATGAAAGGGTAATATATGCATGAATATGCATTAGCAGAAGGTATTATTTCAACTGCAATAAAGGCGGCCATAAACGGAAATCTTAAACGAATTACTGAAGTAAAAATTAAAATAGGTGAATTGCAGCAAATAGATTCGGAAGTATTTACTTTTGTAATAAAAGAAATCATTAAAAATGAAAATCCAATTATAAAAGATGCAAGAATTGTAATAGAACAAGAAAAAGCAGTTTTAAAATGTAGTGTATGTGAAAGTGCGTGGAATTTTAGCGAAATAAACAATAGATTAAATAGGAATGAGTTGGAATCAATCCATTTTGTACCGGAAGTATCTCATACTTTTATAAGATGTCCTCGATGTAAAAGCCCTGATTTTAAAGTAGTTTGCGGCAATAGGGGATGGGTAGACTCAGTTGAAGGAGAAGAATAAAATGGATTTTAGATTGGATATTGTTGATAAAAGATTTAGAGATATAAAAAGAACAATTATTGTTTCAGGAGGTAAAGGTGGAATCGGCAAAAGTTTAACTTCATCTTTTCTTGCGGTAATACTTTCGGATTTAGGGTATAAAGTTGGTTTGCTGGACTTAGATTTATGCGGACCTTCTGATCATTTGATATTAGGTCTAAAAAACGCTAAGCCCATAGAAGATAAAGGAATAATTCCTCCTGAAATTAACGGAATAAAATTCATGTCAATTGTTTTGTATACGTATAATAAGGCTTCTGTTTTCAGAAAAGAGGATTATTCAAATGCTGTTGTAGAACTTTTATCAATAACTTTATGGGATAAAATAGACTTTCTTATTATCGACTCCCCTCCTGGCATTGAAAATGTGTTTCTTGATAGTATACGATTAATAAAAAATCCCGAATTTATTATTTTGACAACACAATCCGCAATAGTGATAGAAACAGTAAAAAAATTATTGGACATATTAAATGAATTAAATATACCAATTTTAGGTATAATAGAAAATATGAAAAGTTCAGAGTCAAATTGGGTAAAGGAGCAGTTAAAAGAATATAATATACCGTTCCTTGGCGAAATCCCGGTAGATTCAGGTATAGAAAATTCTTTAGGAAATATAACTGAATTGCGGAAAACGGAATTCTATGGAAGATTAAAAAATATAACTTTGGATTTATTGGGGTCGGATTTAGAAAATAGAAAAGGTATGCCCGAAAGAAAAGTATACCAATAAAAACAGTACAAGTGATATTATAAAAATAGAAGCGGAGGAAATATGAGTATTAGCAAACAAAAGAATATCTGCAGGTGGTATGATGAAACGTCTGGTATGAAAAGAGCTTATGATAATGGTAAGTTGGATAAAAAGTGGATAGAAAACTATTGTTGGAACGGTGGGAAAAATTGCATCAGGAAAAAAAGGTTTGAAGAAGAAGGATATGTTTCTGCAGATTATGTTTTGCCGGACGGTTCTGTTGACGAAAGTTTAAAATGATTAAATCTTGTTAGAAAACTCTCAAACAGGAGGTGCGATAATGTTAATTACAAATCTTAAACATGTAGAAACTGTAGAAGAAATTGAAGAATTACTTAAAAATAATGTAAATGTTATGATTTGTTGTGGAAGGATGGGTCCGATGTGCATACCTGTTTATGTTATAATGGAAAAATTAGAACAGAAGTATCGGCATGTACAAATGAGAGATATGGATTTTGATATTCCCGATGCTTCTTATATTAAGAATCTATCTGAATGTGCATCTTTTATGGGTTTGCCATTTACCGTTTATTTTAAAAATGGGAAAGTAGTTGAAGCCACAAGTAGCATTCAAAGCGAAAGACAAATAATAAAAATCTTAGACACAGTATTTGAAGATTAGGAAATATTTATATAATATCAGTATCAACCGGAATAATGTTTATTATTGTAGATATATCAGTTTAACTTGGGGAAATACTATGAAAAAACATTTAGTAGTTCTAATTGGTTTTGCGGTATTATTTAGTGCTTGTAAAGGAAAGATAGAGAGAAGTAAAGCCGAAATAAAACAAGAAAAACAGGAAGATAGTTTTAATGTCGAAAAAAGATGTGCCCCAACTTCAGTGTCGTCAAAAGAAGAAAAAACGACAAAAAAAATATGGGGGAATGCACCAGATTTCACATTAGTGAAAATAGGTGGCGGTAATTTGACTCTTTCTGATTATGTTGGGAAATTGATTATTTTAGATTTTTGGGCGACATGGTGTGCACCTTGTAGAGCGGAAATTCCACATTTTATAGAATTGCAGAATAAATATAAAGACGAACTGATAATTATTGGTGTTTGTTTGGATGAAGGAAATCCTGCAAATGTAGAAGAATTTTTGGAAAAGATGCAAGTAAATTATCCGATAGTAATGGGTAATCGTGAAATAACACAGAAATACGGAGGAATAAGAGGGATACCTACAACTATTTTTATTGATAAGAAGGGTAATATGGTTGAAACTATCGTAGGTTATCATGAAATGGAAGATTTTGAAAGCAAGATAAAACAATACGGAAAATTTAATTAAGTAATATTTTAGGATATTAAAATGACGGATTTTAAAAAAATTAACGAAGCGAGAAAAATACTTAAATTGGAAGAAAACGTGACATTAGAAGAAATAAAAAATGCATATAGAGAATTAGCATTAAAATATCATCCCGACAGATGTAAAGGAAAAAATAAAAAAAAATATGAAGAGATGTTTAAAAAAATAACCAATGCCAAGAATACTATTATGGATTATTGCATAAATTATAAGTTTTCTTTTGCAGAAAAAGAAATAGAAAAAAATACAAAAGAAAAAGAATTGAAAGAACACTTGGATAGATTTTATAATGGATGGTGGGGAGATTTGGATTTATAATTCCGGGAGTAGTAAATTGAATTTAAAAAGAAATATTATTATA
This sequence comes from Elusimicrobia bacterium RIFOXYD2_FULL_34_15, assembly GCA_001800605.1. Classification (GTDB taxonomy): domain Bacteria; phylum Elusimicrobiota; class UBA8919; order UBA8919; family UBA8919; genus UBA9627. Next base: position 15,082 of record MGVS01000017.1, on the reverse strand, counting down.
TGTATTATTTTAATGCTTACCAGCATCACACTGTCCGTATATATAAAAAAGGATTCTTCCGGTTCTGATAGTTTGATTATTTTTTCTCAGGATTTTACCTTAAAAGAATTGGCGGAAAAGAATAATGTTCCAGTTAAGGAAATCCTACATATTTTAAGTCACGCCGATCCTGCCGTCTGGGATGTTGCTCGTAATCGACCAATAAAGACAATTATAAAAAATCCTGATGCAGTGAAGAATGCAGTTGAGCATATTAAAGGGGATGTTCAACCTTCAAAAGATATCGCAAAATATATTTCCTGGACTTTGTATCTATCATTGATATTGCTATTGATTTTTAGCCGTAAACATATAAAGAAAATAAGAGTATGGATTATGGTATTGACGGTTTTAGTGTTCGGTCTTATTTTGGGGGCGAATCCAAATCCAATGGAATCTTCAGTTAAATTATTTAAGTTATTTAATAGTATGAAAGGATCTCCCAATATCGTTGTAGTCAGTTTTATATTATTTACTTTTTTTTCTATCATGGGTTCTAAATTTATGTGTAGTTGGGGTTGCCAGTTGGGCGCATTACAAGAATGTCTTTTTAACATTCCGGTATTTAAGCGTAAACATGAAGTCAAGGTTCCCTTTTCTTTATCGTTTGGTTTAAGAATAGTTATTTTTATTATTTTCTTTATTTTATTATTCGGGTTTGGATACGGAGTTGTGTTCGGTATCAAGGATTTCGTGGTTTACCATCATTTAAATTATTTTAAGATTTTTGATTTTCATGAATTAGCTGCAATTGCGTTTTATTCTTTGCCGATTTTTATTCTGTCAAGTTTTTTTATTTTTCGGCCTTTTTGCCATTATATCTGTCCTTTTGGATTATATTCATGGCTTTTGGAGAATGTAGCACTGAATAAAATACGAATAAATGAAAAAAAATGTATTCAATGCGAAAAATGTATTAATGCTTGCCCGACAGAAGCCATGAAATATATTTACAATCATAAAAGAAAATATTTTTTGCCTGATTGCTGGTCGTGCGGCAATTGCATAGATGTTTGTCCTGTGGATGCGATTGAATATAGGGGTAGTGGCACTTGATGTTTTATGGCAGATGTATTTAATAGAAATTATAAACAATACGATATGTGGTATGAAAAACATAAATTTATTTATTTATCCGAAATCGCGGCGGCTAAAAAAGCAGTGCCTAAAAAAGGGAAAGGGCTTGAAATTGGTGTAGGAACCGGAAGATTTGCTGAATCTTTAGGAATTTCTGTTGGAATAGACCCGTCAGTAAAGATGCTTGAGATAGCAAAAACGCGTGGGGTAAAAACCTATCTTGGAAAAGGCGAAAATTTGCCATTTAAAGATAGTGAATATGATTTTGTTTTGGTGATGATTACTTTATGTTTTGTTGATAATCCAGACCAGGTTATCAAAGAATCCAGGAGAGTGCTTAAATATAATGGGAAATTAATAATTGGTATCGTCGACAGAGATGGTCATTTAGGCAAAATTTATCAAAAGAAGAAAAGGCAAAAACATATGTTTTATAAAGAAGTAAAATTTTTTTCAACAAGTGAAGTTATAAAATTATTGAAAAAATATAATTTCAATAAAATTACCACTTTTCAAACGATTTTTCAACCTTTAGAAAAGATAAAAAAAATAGAACGGCCGATAAAAGGATTTGGAAAAGGTGGATTTGTAGTAATATGTGGCAAGAAAACATAGCAAATTAATAAAATAGGTTTAGGATATTATGAAAAAAAGAAAATGGAAATATATATATGGACCGGTGCCTTCATGGAGATTGGGCAGTTCTTTGGGGATAGACCCTATATCCGGCAAAGGCAAAATTTGTTCATTTGATTGTGTGTATTGTCAAGTTGGTAGAACTAAAAAGATGACTGCTCGTAGGAAAAACTATGTGTCTGTAGCCAATATTATGAATGAGATAAATTCTTTACCAAAAGTCAGTATTGATTATATAACATTTGCTGGAGCCGGTGAGCCAACACTGGCAAAAAATCTAGACAAAATGATAATCGCAATAAGAAATATTAGAAAGGAAAAGATAGCAGTTATAACTAATTCATCAATTATACATCTTAAGGAAGTCAGGAACGCTCTTTGTCTTTCTGACTTTGTTTTATTAAAGATGGATGCTTGCAGTGAAAGTTCATTAAAAGAGATAAACAGACCGGTATATGGGATAAAAATCAAAAATATTATAAATGGACTTATTAAGTTCAGAGCCGAATTCTCAAAAAAACTAGCAATACAAGTAATGTTCGTAGATAAAAATAAAGATTTGGCAAAAGATTTGGCTGTCCTTATAAAAACTGTTAAGCCCGATGAGATTCAGATTAATACCCCACTGCGTCCTTGTGCGGTAACCCCGCTTACAAAAGCGGATATTGTAAAGATTAAGAATGAATTTGTTAGGATATGTGCTCATAGTGGTATTAAAGTAATATCGGTTTATGATTCAATAGAGAAAAAGGAAGTAAAACCTATAAGTTCTCCGCAGACAATAAGAAGAAGAGGTAAACCGATATAAATTTTAAAATAGGAGTTCAGAAATGCTGATAAGACAGGCAAGAATATTAGATGTAAAAAGTATTCATTCTTTGATAACGGAACATGCAAAAAAAGGAGAGCTTCTTCCTCGGCCGTTAGTCGATTTATACGAAAAAATTCAGGAATTTATTGTTGTTGAAGATAAGAATCGTGTTATAGCTTGTGGCGCATTACATGTGAGCTGGGAAGATTTAGCGGAAGTGCGTTCCCTTATTGTTACGGAAAAATATCAGGGAAAGGGAATCGGCAAAAAGATTGTAGAAGTGTTAGAAAAACGGGCGGTAAAACTCGGTATAATTAAAGTTTTCACGCTTTCTTTTAAACCGGATTTTTTTAAAAAAATTGGATATACTGAAATTAAAAAAGATATATTGCCACATAAAATATGGAGTGATTGTGTCAATTGCCCGTTATTTCCGAATTGCGGTGAAACAGCATTGATAAAGAAGGTTTAAAATGAGAATTTATCTGGATTGTTTTCCGTGTTTTATAACGCAGGCACTTAAATCAGCACGGATGGCCGGTGCGGATGTTAAGACACAGAAAAAAATACTTGGTGCTGTAGCACTTAAAATGTCCGATGGTTCTTTAATCGGTTCTCCGCCAGAAGTAGGGCTGGTAATTAGAGATATCGTTAAAAAATTGGTTGACGGTCCCGATGATCCATATAAAAAAATTAAACAGAAAAGTACTTCGCTTGCATTAGGTATATATAGTTCATTGAAAGAAAATGTAGCCGGGGCAAAAGACAGGTTATTGGTTGCTGCGGAGCTGGCCATTGCAGGAAATATTATAGATTATGGGGCTAAGAATTCACTGAATATTGAAGAAGAAATAGCAAGAATTGTAAAGAAAGAATATGCGGTTATAAAGCATGAAAACAAAGCATTGTTTAACTATGAGAAGTTTAAACGAGATTTAGATAGTGCGCGAGTAATATTGTATTTGGCTGATAATGCCGGTGAAACTGTGTTTGACAGAATTTTAATAGAAGAGATAAAACACCATGATAAAAGCAAAAAAATATTGTATGCAGTCAAAGAAAAGCCGGTTATCAATGATGCTTTAATTGACGATGCTATTGCAAGCGGTATCGGCGCGTCTGCAGAAATATTCAGCAGCGGATCGCAAATCGCAGGTAATGTTCTTAAGTATTGCAATAGTGGTTTTAAAAAGATATTCAAAAATGCTGATATGATTATAAGCAAAGGCCAGGGGAATTTTGAAACTTTATCTTGCTCAAAAAGGTCTATATTCTTCTTATTTATGGTAAAATGCGATGTGATTGCAAGGCATGTCTGTTTATTGGGAGCAAAATGCAAGGTAGGAGATATTGCCCTGCTTTATAAAAAGGGCAAAAATAAGTGATAAATTTCGTTACATTGTTTAATAAACTAAATATTAAGCAGGAAAATTATAAAGACCTTCATGTTTTAAGATTTTTTTCATCATATATTGCTGTATCAAATGGGAAGGTAATAGGAATAACAGATCCACATATGGAATATTGTCCGTTGGCAGGGTATTTATATAAAAAGGTAAAGTTGTTAAAAAAATATGATATTGAGTTGATAAAAGAGGCAATAAAAAAAGCAGTAAAGGAAAAAATATCCCGGTTTGGTTTTTTTACAGATAAAAGAAAAATTATAAGAAAGGATATAGCAATTCCCTGCGGAGCATCAGAGATGTTGATGTTCGCTATTAGAAAGAGATTAATTGATGCGGCTGTAGTTGTTTGTGACGGAGCAGGGACTGTAATTGTAGATAAATCTGAAATTGTTCAGGGTATTGGAGCAAGGATGAACGGACTGTTTTTTACTTCGCCTATTTATAAAGTGATGAGAAAACTTAGAAATGCAGGATGCCATATAGTTTTTAATGATGCTAATATAAATCAGATAAAAGGAGTAGAAGCTGCCGTGAAACTTGGTTATAAAAAAATCGCAGTAACAATTAATGCCTGTATGAATGAAGATATAAAAATGATAAAGAGAATAGAAAGGGAAAAAGATGTATCAATTATTTCTTTAATAGTATGCACTACTGGTATAAATAAGAAAAAAGTGAAAGAACTAAAAAAATATGCTGATATTGTTTGGAGTTGTGCATCTGAAGAAGTAAGAAATCTGATAGGGAAAGAGTCAATATTACAAATTTCAAAAGCAATTCCAGTTTTTGTTTTAACGCAGGGGGGACTTAACCTGGTATCCGGATACTCATCTAAGAAACAACTTTTAAAGGGATTAGATTTGAAAAAGCAGTATCTTATTTCCGGCACAAATATCGGAAATAATGGAAAGAAAATAATGATGGGAAATTATGAAGGATATTTGAGTGTATCAAAATTACCCGTAAGAAGCAGTAGAGAGCCGAGATTGATTGAAAGAGTATAAAACAGATAAATTTCTGCTCGCAATGGACAAAATGACTACAATTACCAATGTTTATGACAATGTGTTATATAATAAAAATCTGAAATATGGCTGGGGTTTTTCCTGTTATATTGAGCATAAAGATAAGAAAATATTATTTGATACAGGGAATGATTCGTATACATTATTTTACAATATGGAAAAAATAGGCATAAATGCCGAATTATTAGATTTTCTAATCGTATCACATAATCATTGGGATCATACGGGTGGATTGATAGCTGCAGCAAAAGCATGTAAGCATTCATTGACATATGTAGGTGCTTCATTTTCTAAAAAATTTATAGAAGAGATATCCGGTGAAAACAATGAATGTAAAACAGTTGCAGATATTGTGTATTTGTGTAATAAAAATATATTAATAGGACCAGAATTGAGCAATAACGGACTGAAAGAAATTGCCGTAGCTTTAAAACATGAAAAAGGATTAATAATAATTACCGGGTGTGCCCATCCAGGCATTATAAACATAATCAAAGAATTAAAAAAAAAATGTCCAGAAAACATATATTTGGTATTAGGCGGGTTTCACTTATATGATAAGCCGCTTGCTCAGATTAAGGATATCGTAACTGAATTCAAAGAGTTGGGTGTATGTAAAGTTGCCCCCTGTCATTGTACCGGTGAAAAAGCGATTGAATTATTTAGAGAAGAATATGAAAATAATTTTATAGATTTTCATACAGGTTCTACAATGAAAATAGAATAATTATTGGAGATAAATTATGGAAAAGAAGATTGATATTTTGGTAATAGGTGGAGGACCTGCCGGAGTAATAGGTGCTTTGACTGCAAAGAAGTATTATCCGGAAAAAAGCATTATTGTAATGAAAAATGTAGAACATGGTTGTATCCCATGCGGTATTCCGTATATGTTTGCGAGTCTTCAAAATCCTGATGATAATAAATTAGGCAATATTCCTTTGGAAAAAAATAATATTGGTATTGCTATTGATGAAGCAATTAGTATTAATCGTAATAGTAAAATGGTAGAAACAAAAAAAGGGAATAAATATTTATATGAAAAATTAGTTTTAGCAATAGGATCTTCTCCAATGGTTCTGCCAATTCCGGGATTAGATAAAGAAGGTGTATATCAAATCTATAAGGATATGGATTATCTAAAAAAATGTGTTGAAAAGATTAAAAATTCAAAAAAAATATTAGTTATCGGTGGTGGATTTATTGGGGTGGAGTTTGCCGATGAAATTGCTAAATTGGAGGGCAAAACAGTACATTTAGTAGAAATGCTGCCAAACGTTTTGTCAAATTCATTTGATGAAGAATTTTCTTTTATTGCGGAAGAAAAACTCAAATCAAAAGGCATAAATATATTAATAAATACAAAAGTTGAAGAAATTAAAGGCAAAAATAAAGTAGAAAAAGTTCTTTTTTCAAATGGCAAAGAATTAGAATTTGACAGCATTATTTTAGGTATAGGTGCGGTACCTAATATAAAATTAGCTGTTGATGCAAAGTTGGAAGCGGCTGAACGGAAGGGCATATGGGTAGACGAGTATATGCGTACTATAGATTCCGATATATTTGCAATAGGAGATTGTGCTTGTAAAAAAGATTTTTATACACGTAAAGACACATCAGTAATGCTTGCTTCAACTGCAACAGCGGAGGCCCGTATTGCAGGTGCAAATCTTTACAAACTTAAAGTGATACGCGAACACGTAGGTACCATAGCAATATATTCAACATATATTGACGGTTTGGTTTTGAGTTCCGCAGGGCTTACTGAAAAAACTGCAAAACAAGAAGGTTTTGAAGTTATTGTTAGCACTGTTGATGGTGTGGATAAACATCCCGCTTCTTTACCAGGTGTATCAAAAAGTAAAGTTAAATTGATATTTTCAAAACAATCAGGAATTTTATTAGGTGGGCAGATAAGTTGTGGTATGGCATGTGCTCAAATGATAAATCTTATTGGTGTTGCTATACAAAAACGGATGTCAGCAACAGAACTTGAAACGCTTCAATTAGCCACACATCCGTATTTAACAAGTGCACCAACTACATACCCAATAATATTAGCAGCACAAGAAGTCTCAAGAAAAATATAATTTTTTATATAGGAGTTGTTCCGATATAGTACAATCATTTAAAGAACGTTTTTTTACCTCCAATCAGAAATAAAAAAATGTTTTAACGACGAACACTTAACATCTACTCATTAATCGCCGATGCTTGGCGTCACGGAATACTTGCTTTTTTTCTTGACAGAAATTTTATATTGTGCTACAATTGTAAATATGGTAGCACGAAATGACAGACTTTTTAAAAATGGATATCCGCCAAAAGCTCCGCATTTAGGCGGATTAAACTATTAATGTGGGGAATTTTCAAATGAAAAAATTACATCGATTCGGTGTTTCGTTAGATTCAGAATTATTAAAAAAGTTTGATGAATTAATAAAAGAGAAAAAATATACTAATCGTTCTAAGGCAATTGCAGACCTGATTCGACAAGAATTTGTGAAAGAACAATGGACAAAAGGCGGAAAAATTGCCGGGGCGATAACACTTGTTTATGACCATCACAAGCGAGAATTGGTTGATAAACTTATGGATATACAGCATGATTTTCAGAAAGCGATAGTTTCTACGCAACATATACATCTTGACCACGATAATTGTCTTGAAATAATCGCAGTTCGTGGAAATTCTCCGGAAATAAAAAAACTTGCAGATACATTAAAAGCTATGAAAGGTGTAAAACACAGCACGCTGAGTGTAACAGCATCGTGATTTTTTTTATTTTATCAGTAGCACGAATATGATATTAGTAGCAATAAAAGGAGGTGGTGAAATAGAAAAACAATTTAATTTAAGGAGGTGATAAATATCTTAATAAATAAAAATGGTGGAAGTATAGCCCCGATTAAAGAACTAACCCCCACCATAAATATTGTATTAAATTTATAACTTAGTTGCAAGAAGTAAAATATTTTTAAGTAAAAAAAGGAGATATAATGTTAAAAAGAAATATTATTATGTTTTTTTGTTATATGATATTATTGGGGAATGGTTTATTTGCAGCACATCCGCTTACTACGGATGATGTAGGAATCGTAGATATCGGCAAATATGAACTGGAAGTAGGGTATGACAATGTCAAGGAAGAAGATATTCTTAGAAATCATTCTTGTGGAGTATCTTTCAAGCACGGTATAACCGATAAAATGGATGTCGGTATTTCGTTACCTTATCAAATAAAGCCGAAACTAACCGAACCGCTTGGTACAACTACACTTGGACTAAAATTTTTATTAATAAAAGATATTTTTGCATTTAGTATCAATAATGAACTTGGTTCAAAAGAATATTTCCTTAACGGAATTATTTCAAAAAATATTAAACCATTTGATTTACACCTTAATTTTGGATATGAAGCAAGTGGAGATGAATATATAGAAGGAGAAATGGTATACAGTGCAGCGGTTGAATATCCTTTAGAAAAAATTGATTTTGTAGGAGAAATTGTCGGGCGTGAAAATGAATTTGAAAATTGGCTGGTTGGTATTAGGTATAAATTAGGGGAAATAACAGCTGTTAATTTTGCTTACGGGAATAAAGATTTTAGTAAAAACAATGAAAAAATTGCTTTTGGCTTTCATACGGAGTTTTAAATGTAAAAGATAGTTACCCCTTGCAAAAGACATCCAAAAAATTTGATTTGCCCCCTGTAGTTTTTTTTCAAAAGACCGAAAAATAACTAAACACAGGGGGTTGCGTACTCGTTCGGTGCAGTAGCTCCGAATTCCGTGCGCAAGGAGGTAAGTTATGCATATACCAGATGGATTCTTAAGCGCTAAAACATTCTCTGTTTTTTACGGGATTTCAATTGTAGCGGTTGGAATCGCCTTAAAAAATCTTAAAAATAACATTGAAGAAAAGCAGGTTCCCTTATTTGGTGTTGTCTCTGCATTTATTTTTGCTGCACAGATGCTAAATTTTCCTGTTGCTGGCGGTACCTCTGGACATTTTATGGGAGGTGTACTTGCTGCAATTCTTCTTGGACCGTTTTCAGGATTGGTTATAATGACCACCGTACTTATAATCCAATGTCTTGTTTTTCAAGACGGAGGGATTACTGCGCTTGGAGCAAATGTTTTCAATATGGGTATAATTGGTGCAATTGGTGGGTATTATATTTATAATTTGCTTATAAAAATATTCGGAAGAATTGCATCTGTTTTTATTGCTTCCTGGACATCGATAATTTTTGCTTCTGCTTTTTGCGCGTTCCAACTTTCTATTTCTGGAATTGTTCCATTCAAAGTAAGTTTGATAGCAATGGCAAGTGTTCATGCATTGATAGGCATAGGGGAAGGAATAATTACAGTGATGGTTATAGGATTTTTAACCAAAATAAGACTGGATCTGTTGGAACTTAAAAAAATCTGATTTCTGGAGAATATTATGAATAATAAAAAATTAATTTTGATAGGATTATTATTTGCAGTTATTCTTGCAGTATTTTTGTCACCTTTTGCATCTTCTTTTCCTGATGGGCTTGAAAAAGTTGCAGAAAACAAAGATTTTTTACATTTTTCAGAAGGTAAAGAAATACTCAAAGGACTGATGCCGGATTATGCGGTTTCAATTATAAAAAATGAAAAGATTTCTACTGCATTGGCAGGATTTATTGGTGTGATTTTTACCTTTCTTGCTACTTACGGTTTAATAAAATTATTAAAAAAGAATTAATGGGGACGATTCTATTTATTGAGTCCCTAAATGGGGTCTGACCCCATTTTCATATGGAACATCTTTATATTGATAAGTATTCTCATTTGCACAGTTTTATTCACAGATTAGATCCGCGGGTGAAGTTTATTGCCTTTTTAGGATTTATTTTTACTATTTTATCAACTTTACCCGCGGAGAATACTAAATTTATTATTTACTTTTCTATTATAGTTATTTTAATTATAATAAGCAGAATTCCTGTAAAGCATTTTATTAAAAACTTTTTTATATTACTTCCTTTTATATTGCTTATAGTATTATCAGCCACTTTTTATGGTTCAAATGTATTAAAAGGTATTTTTATTAAATCAGTATTTTCTATTTTAATCTTGACGCTTTTGTCATCTACAACAAAATTTCATTATTTAATAAAAGCATTAGAAAAATTCAAATTCCCAAAGATATTAACCATAAATATGATTTTTATGTATAGATATATTTTTGTTTTTATTGATGAAAAGATGAGGAAAGAAAGAGCAATTAAATTGAAATACTTTGGCAAGAGGAATTTTTTGCAATTTAAAATACTTGGAAATATAATAGGTTCTATGTTCATAGGTGCTTATGAACGCAGCGAACGTATTTATTCAGCGATGTGTTCAAGGTTATTTTCAGGACAAATAAATACTATAGAACAACTAAAAATTAAAAATTCTGATATCATTTTTTTAATTTCATTTATTGCTATTTTATTAGTTGTGAGGATTTTTATATGAGAAAAGCGGTTGAAATAAAGAATCTATCTTTTAGTTATTCTGATGGCAAAAAAGTATTGGATGATTTTTCGCTGGATATCCATGAGGGAGAAACAGTGGGAATAATAGGTCCTAATGGTGCAGGTAAAACAACCTTGCTTTTACATTTAAGCGGTGTTTTTGGTAAAGATTTGGCAATTAAAATATTTGATATTCCGATTAAAAAGGAAAATCTATTTGAAATCAGAAAAAAGATAGGACTTCTTTTTCAAAATCCAGATGATCAATTATTTATGATTACTGTCTTTGATGATATTGCATTTGGATTGCTTAATTTAGGTCTTTCAAAAGAGGAAATCGTTCATAGAGCTGAGAAATATCTTGAAGCAGTCAGTTTACCTGGTTATGGAGATAGAATTTCGCATCATCTTAGCTATGGAGAAAAAAAGAGGGTTGCTTTAGCATCTGTATTGGCAATGGAACCGGAAATACTTGTTTTAGATGAGCCCACAGCGAATTTAGATCCAACTACATGCAGAGAATTCGTAGATTTATTGAAGAATTTTAATCATACAAAAATAATTGCGGGACATAATATGTATGTAATACGTGAGATATGTGATAAGGTTGTTATTCTAAACAAAGGTAAAAAAATTATTGAAGGTACTCCAAAAGAAATCTTTGATAACGAACCACTCCTTCTCCAAAACCGCCTCATTTAAATAGAGAGAACCTACGATTATTAGGTATGTTTAGCTCATTGTAGGATAATGTAAAATAAGTTTGAAAATTATTCAATAAATAGTAAAAACATAATCTATTTTTCTGGAATTCCATAAGAACAAAATCACTTAAATGAAGAGGTGGACAAATTGTCAATAGGATTTACAATTTGTCGATAATAGAAATATAACTATAATAATATTTAATCACTCACTCAAAAACCCTTCTGGTTGACAATCCTGCCTAAATTTAATAAAATCAGAAAATATGGATTTAAAGAATTTCCTTTCAGAAAAGAAAAAAATAGTTGACAGCGCACTTAAGAAATATTTTTTTGTTGATAAAGAAGAACCAAATATTATTAATACCGCTATGCAATATAGCATTTTTGCCGGTGGGAAACGGTTAAGACCTATTTTGTGCCTTATTGCTGGTGAGATTTGCGGAGGTTTGTCAAAAAATATTATTCCGACTGCTTGTGCTATAGAGATGATACATACATATTCGCTTATCCATGACGATTTACCCGCAATGGACGACGACGATTACCGCAGAGGCAGATTAACATCCCATAAAAAGTTTGGTGAAGCGATTGCGATACTTGCAGGAGACGGACTTTTAACAAAAGCATTTGAAATTATGGATTCTAAAGTTGTTAAAGAAATCGCTTTAGCTTCCGGTACTAAAGGAATGGTTGGCGGACAGGTTGAAGACATTATAACGTCGGTACACAGTATACAGTATATCCGCCTATGCTCTGAGAGCTACGGCGGACAGGCAGTAAACAGTGAACAAAAATTGAAAGAAAAGTTGGAGTATATACATGTTCATAAAACGGCGAAGATGATAGAAGTGTCTTTGAAAGTAGGAGCGATTTTGGCAAATGCTGAACCGAAAAAGGTTAAAGCAATATCAGATTATGGCAGAAAAATAGGGCTTGCATTTCAAATTTCAGATGACATTTTAGATATTATCGGCGATAAGAAAAAACTTGGAAAAAAAGGTTCGGATATTAAAAATAATAAATTGACATATCCATCTGTTTATGGAATCGAAGAATCAAAAAACAAAGCAAAGAATCTAATTAGTAATTCAAAAAAGGACTTAAAAATATTTGGGAGAAAGGCAATTATTCTTGAACAATTAGCAGATTATATAGTTGATAGAAACTACTAGTGCGATAGTGGGTTTGTGCGATTGTGAGATGGTGTATGTTAAAAATAAATAAAAATTCATAGCGCTATCGCGCTATCACACTATTTAACTATACCACAATTTTTAAAATTAGAGGTTTAAATGAGTGTATTGGATAAAATAGATAAACCATCAGACTTACGATTAATAAAAAAGGAATTGCTTCCGGAACTTGCAAATGATATTAGAAAACTAATGATTTCGACTGTTTCTGAAATCGGAGGGCATTTAGCACCTTCTTTGGGAACGGTAGAACTTACGATAGCACTCCATTATGTATTAAATACTCCGAAGGACAAAATTGTGTGGGATGTAGGTCATCAAGCGTATCCGCATAAAATAATTACCGGAAGAAGAGAACAATTTAAAACACTAAGACAAATAGACGGGATAAGCGGATTCCCGAGAATTTCTGAATCGGAATATGACGCATTTGGTACGGGACATTCATCCACTGCTATCTCTGCTGCGTTAGGTTTTGCAGTTGCACGCGATATGAATAACGAGGATTATAAAGTTGTTGCTGTTGTCGGAGACGGTGCTATGACCGGCGGGCTTGCATATGAAGGACTTTTAAATTCGGGACATTCCGGAACAGATATGCTGGTAATTCTTAACGATAACGAGATGTTCATTTCGCATCGCGTGGGAGCATTAGCAGCATATTTGACAAAACTATTAACCGGTGGATTATATTCGCGACTTTATAAAAGAGTGGAAAGATTCTTGTCAAGGATACATTTCTGGGGTTCACAGATTATGCGGGTTGCAAAGAGATTCAGGGTTCTATTATTTCCGGGAATGTTGTTTGAAGAAATGGGATTTGCTTATTTAGGACCTATTGACGGGCATGATATTAATAAATTAATTGAAATACTTACAAAAGTTAAGGATTTGAAAGGTCCGGTTCTTTTACATGTTATTACAAAAAAAGGAAAAGGATATGAGCCCGCAGAAGAAAATGCAACCGCTTTTCATGGTGTGGGAAAATTTAATGTAATTACCGGGGAACCGTTATCAGAGCCAAAATATCCTACTTATACAAAAATCTTTTCTCAGACACTTGTTAAACTTGCAGAAATGGATTCAAAGGTAGTTGCTATTACTGCTGCAATGGCTGATGGCACCGGGTTAACAAATTTTCAAAAAGAATTCCCAAAACGATTTTTCGATGTTGGAATAGCTGAAGGACACGCAGTAAATTTTGCGGCAGGCCTGGCAAGAGCCGGATATAAACCGGTAGTCGCACTTTATTCTACTTTTTTGCAAAGAGCGATAGACGAAATAATACATGATGTCTGTCTGCAAAATTTACCCGTTATTTTTGCGATTGATAGAGCAGGGATAGTCGGAGAAGACGGTGCAACTCATCAAGGTGCTTTTGATTTAACATTTTTAAGAATGATTCCAAATATTGTTGTTATGGCACCTTCTAATGAAAATGAATTACAAAATATGTTGGCGACAGCAGTTAATTTAAATAAACCGGTAGCAATCAGATATCCTCGCGGTGAGGGGATAGGTGTTAAATTGGATATTGAACCTCAAATATTGGAAATTGGCAAGTCCAAATTAATTATGGAAGGAAAAGATGTTTATATATTTGCGGTAGGAAATATGGTGAATTCAGCTCTAAAAGTTTCTGAAAAATTTAAAGCCGAAGACATATCTTGCGGGATAGTAGATGCCCGTTTTATAAAACCGCTTGATGTAAATTTAATTAAGGAAATTGCCAGAAAAGTGAAAAAAATAGTTACTATAGAAGAAAATGTTATTTCAGGCGGATATGGAAGTGCGGTATGTGAATTACTAAAAGATGAAGATGTAAAAATTAAAATAATTGGTTTACCGGATAAGTTTATTGAACACGGCAAACAGAGCGATATAAGAAAGAAATACGGACTCACCGAAGATACTATCTACAGTAATATCAAAGAATGGCTGAAAAAATCCGATTAGACGTTTTAATATTCCAAAGAGGACTTGTTCCCTCCCGTAATAAAGCAACCGCGCTGATAATGGAAGGCAAAGTTTCTGTTAACGATAAAATTGTTACCAAGTCAGGTTTTTCCGTTTCCGAAGCCGATAATATTTCAATTAAAGAAACAGACGAGTTTGTTTCCCGCGGCGGTATAAAACTAAAGAAAGCGCTGGAAGAATTCGCCATAAATGTTAAAGACAAAATTTGTTTGGACATCGGGGCATCGACAGGAGGATTTACAGAATGTCTTTTAAAGTATGGTGCAAAAAAAGTATATTGCATAGATGTCGGCTACGGAACACTGGATTTAAAATTAAGAAATGATTCCAGGGTTATAAATATAGAAAAAACAAATATAAGGTATTTTGATAAAACTTTATTGAAAGAAGAAATTGACCTTGCTGTAATAGATGTTTCATTTATATCGCTTGAAAAGGTTTTACCGAAAGTAAAAGAATTAGTTAAAAATGACGGCGAAATAATTGCACTATTAAAGCCACAGTTTGAAGCGCCCCGCGGTTCAACAAAAAAAGGTGTTGTTAAAGACGAAAATATCCGTCAACAGACAATTGAAAAAATAAAATTGTTTTCTAAAAGTATAGATTTAAAATTAATCAACGAAACGAACTCACCTATAAAAGGACCGAAAGGCAATCTCGAATATTTTTTATATGTGATTGTTGAAAAACCCATGCCTACGCTAAAGCTTCGGCAGG
>MGVS01000016.1 GCA_001800605.1 Elusimicrobia bacterium RIFOXYD2_FULL_34_15 | reverse complement strand
CAAGATGAATTCACAAGAAATTTAAAACCGCTATTGAATAAATATGGCAACGATACAAGATTGACATTGATTTTATTTACTTTAGATGAAACGAATTATGCAAGAGAAATGGCGCCGCTTGCCGGACATTATCCTGCAGTGAAACTTGGCCCGCCATGGTGGTTCCATGACAGCATAAATGGCATGATAAGATACAGATTTAATATGATGGAAACAGCCGGGCTTTATAATACGGCAGGATTCAACGATGATGCGAGATCTTTTCCATCAATACCGGCAAGACACGATTTGTCCAGGAGGATGGATGCAAGCTGGATAGCCGGGCTTGTTGCAAGAAAAATAGTGGATATGGATGATGCACAAGAAATGATTAACGATACAACATTCAGATTAGCAAAAAAGACGTATAAATTGTAATAATCAAGTAACGGGTAACGAGTAACGAGTAATGCTTGCCCGCCGAAGACCTAGTGGCGGGGGTAAAAGGTAACGATACAAACTTTTTTATAGAATGGAGATAAAAAGATGTTTACATTAACCGGGCTGGGAGATGAAATCTCTTTCAAATTAGAAAAACAACTTGAGGTATTAGCTTCGGAAGGGATAAAATACCTAGAATTAAGAGGCATACAGGGTAAGAATGTAATTGATTTTACAAATAGCGAGTTAAAAGAAATAAAAAATGTGCTGGATAATTACGCTTTTAAAATATCGGCAATAGCATCTCCAATTGGTAAAATTCCAATAAGCGAAGATTTTGATTATCATATAATACGTTTCAAAAGAGCGATCGAGATAGCTCATTTTTTCCAGGTTCACTATATAAGAATATTTTCATATTATGTACCCAAAGATTCGGATTTTTCGCAATATCGCGACGAAGTATTACGCAGAATAAGCAGAAAAGTAGAAATAGCAAAAGAAGAGAATATAGTTCTATTAAGTGAAAATGAACATGGAATATACGGGGAAAATCCAAAGAACTGTCTGGATATTTTGCAGTCGATAAATAGCCCGCATTTAAGATGTCTTTTTGACCCGGGAAATTTTATTGTTGAAGGTACAAAACCGTTTGATGAAGCGTATCCACTGCTATCAAATTATATTGAATATGTTCATATGAAAGATGCCATATACGCTCCGGGCGAAATAAAAGCAACACTTCCTGGTGAAGGAGAAGGCCAGATAAAGGAAGTATTAAAAGCATTAAAAGAAAAAGGATACAAAGGTTTTGTATCTTTAGAACCGCATCTGAGCATATCATTAAAATTTGCCGGTGTTAGCGGCGATATACTTTTTAAGAATGCGATTCGTTCTCTTAAAAAAGTAATAAGTGAAATAGGCGGTTAAAAAGGCAAGTAAAAAGTAAAAAGTTTAAATTAAATCTTTATTTCTATTTTAACTTATAATTTTAACTTGAATTTATAGGGGGGATTGTGAAAAGGTATGTAATGGTTGGTGCAAGCGGCAGAGGTTTATTGATGTATGCAAAACCGATACAGGAAAGATTTTCTGACGTAGCACAGGTAGTCGGTATCTTTGATGTTAATCCTTTACGTTCAAAAAAACTCAGGGACATGGCTGGCTTAAATTGCAAAATATATACAGATTTTGACAAAATGATAAAAGAAACAAAACCCGATGCAGCGATTGTAACCACAGTAGATAAATTTCATCATATATATATAGTAAAAGCGCTGGATGCCGGAATAGATGCAATTACAGAAAAACCTATGACAATTGATGCGGAAAAATGCAGAGCAATACTGGATGCTGAAAAAAGAACCGGTAAAAAAGTAATAGTAACATTTAATTACCGGGTTACATCTTACATGACAAAAATAAAAGAGCTAATCTCGGAAGGTATAGTCGGAAAAATTCTTAATGTTGATTTTGAATATATGCTGGATACGTCGCATGGTGCGGATTATTTCCGCAGGTGGCACCGCAGAAAAGAAAACTCAGGCGGACTTTTAGTTCATAAATCAACCCATCATTTTGATTTGATCAACTGGTGGCTCGGTGAAAGACCTGAAACATTAATGGCGTTTGGTTCTTTGCGTTTCTACGGACATTCCCGTAAAGAACGCGGTGAAAGATGCCTGACATGCAAATATACAAATACTTGCGAGTTTTATTTTGATATCGCTAAAGACATAAAAAGCGGTTTCCCGTCAAAAGACATGTATTTAGAAACTGAAAGTGCAGATAAATATTACCGTGATAAATGTATCTTTGCTGATGAGATTGATATAGAAGACACAATGAGTGTTAATCTTAAATATTCCGGCGGTGCTTTATTAAGTTACTCTCTAATAGCACACTGTCCGTATGAAGGTTTAAAAATATCAATTAATGGTGTTAAAGGAAGATTAGAAATACGTGAATATCATACCGGTATAAGAGCATGTGAACTTAATTACTCTCTTAAATTTTATAACAGAAAAGGTGAAATGCTTGAATACATCGTACCAAAAGCAACCGGAAGCCACTGGGGCGGCGATGCCCGTCTGCAGGACTTGGTTTTCCGTAAAGGAGTACCTGACCCGTTAGGATACAAAGCAGGTTCATATGACGGTAGTATTTCTATATTAATAGGTATAGCCGCTAATAAATCAATTAAAGACGGCAAAGCAATAAAAATAAACGATTTGGTGCCGTTAGATAAGTATTTCGGAAAGTTGAAGCAAAAAAGTTCATAGTTCATAGAAAGAAAAACATAGAACATCAGAACAAAAGAACATCAGAACAGTAGAACGCAGTTGGTTAAAGGGGGTTTATAGCATGGAAATAAAGATATTTGTTGACAAAGCGGAAATGGGAAAAGTAGTAGCAAAAAAAGCAGCAGAAATATTAAAAGAAGCAATAAAACTAAGAGGAAAGGCAAGTTTTATTTGCGCAACAGGTGCCGCACAATTTGATTTTCTGGAAGCGCTAACAAAAGAAAAAGGTATCGACTGGAAAAAAACCGCAATGTTTCACTTGGATGAGTACGTAGGAATAAGCGAAAATAGTCCTGCCAGTTTCAGAAGATATTTAAGAGAACGCCTTATCACCAAAGTAAGGCCCGGTGAAGTAAATTTAATAGACGGTGATTCGGTAAGAGCAGAATACGAATGCGAAAAACTAAGTAAAATAATATCTCAGTACAAAATTGATGTAGCATTTGTCGGCATAGGTGAGAATTGCCATTTGGCATTTAATGACCCGCCGGCAGATTTTAAAACGGATAAACCTTTTATAGTTGTAGAATTAAATGACCGATGCAAGCAGCAGCAGGTTAACGAGGGCTGGTTCAAAACAAAAGAAGACGTACCAAAACACGCGATTACAATGACAATAACCCAGATAATGAAAAGCCAGAATATACTATGTTTGGTACCTGAAAAAAGAAAAGCAGAAGCAGTAAAAAATTGTTTAGAAGGCGATATATGTTCGGACCATCCGGCATCAATTTTAAGAATGCACCCGAACGTATATTTTTACCTTGATAAAGAATCGTCAAGTTTGTTAAGCAAAAAAAAATCAAAATAAATTGGTAAGGGGGCCCCGCTCGAAAATGTTGTAGAAAGGGTTTTCGTTAAATTAGATAATATTTTATTAGCATTATAAATCTACATTTTCATACGGGGTAAAAAAAATGAAATTAAAAAATGTTTTAGTATTTGCAGCACATGCTGATGACGAAATAATCGGTTTAGGCGGAACAATAGCAAGGTTATCCAAACAAGGCAGCAAGGTAACTGTTGTAATATTTACATCCGGCGAAACTGCATATTGCAACATAAAATTAAAAGACAAAATAGCGTCAATGAGAAGTTTGGAAAGTTGTAAATCAGCCAAATTGCTTGGAATAAGTGAGAAAATCAATTTGGGACTTCCATGCCAGGCGGTTGAAAATAACCGCAAACTATTCCAAGAATGCACAAGATTAATCCGCAAATATAAACCCGATGTAATATTCACGCATTATGACCAGGATAAACATCGTGACCATAGGGCAATCTCTGCGGTAACCCAGGAAGCACGCTGGAAAGCAACAGAAAAAGTATTAGTGGACATGGGCGAACCTTTCTATACGCAAAGAATGTATTTTTACGAAATATTTGAATTGTTTACCTCACCTTCAATTGTTGTCGATGTAACATCCACAATTGATAAAAAAATAACTGCAATGAAAACACAGAAAAGCCAGCTGGATGTATTACCCGGAATTGCAGAATATATTGACGGCTTAGCAAAAGCCCGCGGATATTTGTGCAACACCAAATATGCCGAAGCGTTTTTAACTTCGGATTTCATCCCCAAAAAAGTTACAAACGACTTAGAGTTGTTCTGATGTTAAGGTGTCATTCCCGAACCTGCCTGCCGGTAGGCAGGTTTAGTTATCGGGAATCCAGTTAGTAGCCGTCATTGCGAACGCTAGTGAAGCAATCCCATGAGATTGCCACGCTCCCGTTGGTCACTCGCAATGACAAGCATACTTTTTTAAATCAGAATTACTTTGTTTTAATCTCTGTAATCGTTTTTAGAAATCCCCGTAATCTGGAGAGTATTCTATGAATAAAAAAATAGAAATAAAATCAGGTAAAGTATCAATGGAAGCGGAATTAAACGACTCAAAAACATCCGAGCTTATTTATAATTCGCTTCCTATGGAATGTGACGCAAATACATGGGGCGAAGAAATATATTTTCCGATACCTGTAAAAGCAAGATTAGAAAACGGCGTAAGCGTAGTAAAAGAAGGCGACTTAGGATACTGGCCGCCCCAAAATTGTTTCTGCATGTTCTTCGGTAAAACCCCGGTATCTACTGACACTGAAATCCGTCCCGCATCCGCAGTATCTCCAATCGGCAAAATGCTCGGCAATCCCAAAGAATGGAAAAAAGTCAAAGACGGCGATAAAATAGTTATAGAAAAGGTAGAATGATATTATTGAAAAACTTGTTTTTGAAGTCATTCTGAGCCGTAGGCGAAGAATCTCTTTTCGTCAACACCGAGATCTTTCTCCCGATAAATCGGGATCGGGATGACTGCTTGAAGAACTTTTTTAACGATCTCACAATACACCCATCCTTTCAAATAAATTAAAATTATTCACTTGACTAATCTCATATAATCTCATATAATCTCATATAGTTAAAATATGAGGTGATTTATAATGATTGATAGATTTAATAAACGTATCGAAAATATTGCATCAGAATTATGGGCGAAAATAGCCAGAATTGATGAACTAAAAGGTCAGTGGACCGGAGGGGTTAATTTTTCGCCTCAGGTTCTGGGACGACTTAAAAAATCGGTATTAATTACTTCAACCGGTGCTTCTACCCGTATTGAAGGTGCTCACCTTTCTGATCAAGATATTGAAAAACTGATGCGCGGAATTGGCATTCAAAAATTTACTGACCGCGACAAACAAGAAATAAAAGGATACTATGAATTACTAGAAAATGTTTTTAATTCATGGCAACATATTAAATTATCAGAAAGCACTATAAAACACTTTCACAAGGAATTGCTTAAATATGTTGATAAAGATAAACTTCATAGAGGGGAATATAAGAAAAGGGAAAATAGGGTCGATATGATAGATTTTAAAGGTAAAGCCGTAAAACTTTTTGATACTACGCCCGCATATCTAACTTCGAAAGAAATGTTAGAATTAGTTGAATCAACACAAAAAACATTTAATGAAAAAAAATTCCATCCGCTTTTAATAACGGGTAATTTTATCGTTGAACTTTTAAACATTCATCCTTTTCAAGATGGTAACGGTCGTATTTCAAGAATACTTACCAATTTGATGTTACTTAAAAGCGGTTATCTATTTATGCCCTATATATCACACGAGAAATTAATAGAAGATAATAAACAGGAATATTATATAGCATTAAGAAAAAGTCAAAAGACATTCAAAGCCGGTCATGAAGATATTACTGCATGGCTTAATTTCTTTTTTAATATTATCCTAACGCAGTCAAAAATGGCCATTGAGTTACTATCAAAAGAAAATATTGAAACAATATTGTCACAAAAACAACTGGCTATATGGCAATATTTACAGACAGTAAGCGAAGCAACTCCCGGCGATATTGCCAGTAAAACTAAAGTAGCCCGTCCTACAGTCAGTCAAACGTTGAGTAAACTTACACAACTTAAAAAGATTGAGCGGCTTGGGCTTGGCAGAAGCACAAGATATAGAAAGTTAAAATAAGCGGACGATATATAGGTAGCTGTCCCTAATTAATTCTAATTAATTCTTGATATTATTACTAATAAGTAGTAATATTAATTTTAGTTATAGTTAAGCGTAATGTTTTGAGGTGATAAAAAAATGAATATTGTTAAAGATGACAATAATTATGGGAAATTTTTAAGAGAAATAAAAGAACGGATTTACAGGTCGCAGTATGATGCGTTGAAAGCAGTAAACAAAGAACTTATTTCTCTTTACTGGGATATAGGCAGGGATGTAGTTGAAAAACAAAAACTGTTTGGATGGGGCAAGTCAGTTGTAGAAAAACTTGCAAAAGATTTGCAAAAAGAATTTCCCAAAATACATGGTTTTTCTTCAAAGAATATCTGGCGGATGAAACAGTTTTATCAGGTATACTGCGATAACCCAAAACTCTCACCAGTGGTGAGAGAAATAGGTTGGACACATAATATTATAATAATTATGGGTTGTAAAAATGATTTGGAGCGGGAATTTTATATCAAAATGACGAAAAGATACGGATGGTCAAAAAATGTTTTAATCCATCAGATTGAGAATAAATCATATGAAAAATTTCTTTTAAACCAGACTAATTTTGATAAAACTGTTCCAGAAAAATACAGACATCAGGCAAAATTTGCAGTTAAAGACGAATATACTTTTGATTTCTTAGAATTGAGCGAAGAACATTCGGAGAAACAGTTGGAAGTAGAATTGATTAACAATATAAGAAAGTTTCTAATTGAAATGGGTGGTTATTTTGCTTTTGTAGGGAATCAATATAGAATTGAGGTTGAAGACAACGAATATTTCATAGATTTACTTTTGTACCATAGAGTGTTAAGGTGTCTTGTTGCTGTTGAACTCAAAATAGGTGATTTTAAACCGGAGTATGCCGGAAAGATGCAATTTTATTTATCTGCTTTGGATGATAAGTCTAAACTAAAAGATGAGAATCCTTCTATCGGGATAATACTTTGTAAGTCAAAAAAACGTACAATTGTTGAATATGCCCTAAGAAATGTCAATAAACCGATAGGCATTGCCATATATAAGATAACCGATAAATTACCAAAGAAGTTACAAAAATATTTACCGTCACCAAAAGAGATTTCGGAAATATTAAAGAACATGTAAAGAAATATGAAACTATGTTTTGACCATAAAATTAAATTACGAAATAAGGGGGACGGTCCTAATTATTTAGCATTAACAGCTGTTCCTATTAATATTCCAGAAAACTATAGAGAAAACTAGTAAGAAAACTGTAGAGAAATAAAAAATGAAAATAGCAAATTGACAATATATGTTGACGGAAAAGAGCGTTTGAAAAAAGATTTAAGCTTTTGGAAATATAAAAATTACTATAAAATTGGATGTTACCCGCAGGAACACAAAGGCCATTTCCAAGTATACGTAAAAAACCTTAAGGTAAAATAAAATAAGGGGAATATGTAGGTAGCTGTCCCTATTAATAAAATTGAAATTACTATAAGATTGGCTGCTATCCGCAGGAACATAAAGGCCATTTCCAAGTATATGTAAAAAATCTTAAGGTAAAATAAAATAAGCGGACAATATATAGGAGCTGACCCCTTAAATATTAAACACCTTAAACAAAAATTACTCGCTCATGAACAGCCAAAAGGGACCCCAAAAACAAGTCAAAACCAATAAAACACCGAAATATTTATCAGCTCATACAATTCCTTGATTTTTAACTATGAAGTAGTATAATAAAACATCGGGAATAAGAAATCACTAGCCGAAAGTTATGAAATTCAAAGAAACCGAAACTCTTGAATTAAAAAAATCCACTTCTGAATTAAAAGAAGCAATAATT
>MGVS01000015.1 GCA_001800605.1 Elusimicrobia bacterium RIFOXYD2_FULL_34_15 | reverse complement strand
TTAACAAGACAGAATAAATTATGGGAGGGTAAGCCCTTAATTAAAAATTTTTCTAAACTTACACAAAATACTTGACATCACCGGATAATAGATTAAGGTTGACATTAATTTTTGTTTTGATAAAATATGTTAAAATATGATTACGGTGATTAAACAGTGACAAGCCTGCCTACCGTCAGGCAGGTACAGTGATTTGTAGAATATCATAATATTATGGGAAATATTTTATTAAAATTAATTACTAATATCATTTCTTTCATATTAGTGGTTTATCTTGCACCGGGAATAAAAATTGATTCATTGAAAACATTGATTATTGCAGCTTTAATTCTTACGTTAATAAATACTTTTTTAAAACCGATAATCCTTATATTTACATTACCGTTCAATATAATTTCTTTAGGTTTGTTTACTTTTATAATTAATGGGTTTATCTTTTATATTATTTCTAAAATTATTTCAGGATTGAGTTTTACCAGTTTTGGCAATGCGGTTTGGTGTGCATTAATTTTTTCTGTTATCAGCTTTTTTGTAAATTTATTTTTCGGTCATAATGACAACGTGAAGTTTAATTATTATGCCGGTAATAAATCTTGGCAAAGAGATACCCCATGCAAAAAATATGAAGATGTTATAGATGTCGAAGTAAAGGAAGAAAAAAGTAACGGGGATGAAAAGAAAAGAATTAGTAACGGGTAATCCTTCGACAAGCTCAGGACAGGCTGAGTAATGCTTGCCCGCCAAAGACCTAGTGGCGGGAGTAACGGGTAAATGGTAAATAGTTGAAGTAATAAAAAAAGCTAAAACCCCTACATTTTTATCTTTTAATTTTAACTTGATTTAAAGTCCACCAGTTGTTATTGTGTGAAACTATTTTTTTTCTTTCCAGAAGCCACAGTTCTTTAAGTATAGTTTTTTTATCAATACCAATCACTACTTGTATATCCTTCACCTGCATAGGCCTTCTTTTTAATACTTCCAAAATATATTTTGAAATGTTTTTTTTGTTTGATTTTGCATCATGTTGTTTATTGTAAGATATTATTTTACATTTTTTGCCAAAATAATTTCTTATACTAATTAGTTTTTTCCAATCAAGCATTTTTGCATACATTTCCGAAGGCGGTCTTACTACTGTATTTAAATGAATTTTATCGGGATTAATTTTTTTAATAGCTTTTTTTAATGATTTTAATTCTTTGGGAGAATCGTTAAAATTTTTAACAATCAAAACTTCAAGCCATAATTTACCTTTAAATATTTTTTTAAATTCAGATATGCCATTAACAATTTTATTAATTTGAAGTTTTTTATGAGGCCTGTTTATCTTTTTGAAATTCAGAACTGCGTCAAGTGAGGGTGCAACTATGTCTGCGTCTAACAAATCTTTTCTTACATCCTTTTTATAAAAAAGAGTTCCATTGGTTATTACTACTATAGGAATATTTGAAATCTTTTTAATCTCAAATATCATCTTTCCAATGTTTGAATTCAATGTCGGTTCACCGCAACCTGAAAATGTCAGGCAGTCAATCCGTTCGACTCTTTTAGGCTCCCGCCCCAAAGGGGCGCCCGCTTCGCCGGAGCTTAAGCAAGGCGAGAGGCTCGCTATAGGCGGCAGGGTTGGTTTTAATATCTTTTTTAATTCAGTAATAACAGGTTTTACTGCGACATACGGTCTTCTTTGAAGGGTTAAATCGGTAGTTTTTCCAATCTGGCAATATATGCAGTCAAGCGTACAAACTTTATTGGGTATTATATCAATCCCAAGTGAAAGTCCAAATCTCCTGGAAGGAACCGGTCCAAATATATGTTTCATTAAAAAATTAAACCAAAAATCTTGACAATTGTCAACAAAATTTGTATATTCTATTCATATGGCAGATTTTTCTGAAAGGCGAAAACATAAAAGATTTTATTTTGATGAAGACATAGCGGAACCGGTAGAAATCCGATTTCCACCGCCATTTTATCAAGAACCTATTGAAGGTAAAATTTTAGATGTCTCTGCAGGAGGGTTAGGATTGGCTTTATCTGAGCCATTACCCAAATTTTTTGTTTTATCGCTCTCGATTAGATTGTCCGGGGTTAAACCTTTTGATGTTAAAGGTAAGGTCGTCAGAATTGAAAAAAATGTAGACTATTATAAAGCAGGTATTTCTTTTATTGAGATTGAAGCTTCCGCTGTTGAAAATATAAATCTTATTGCTGAAGATTATGATAAATGTTTCAAAAAGAGGGCAGAAGGAGAAAAGGATTATTGTTTTGATAAATGTTTATTCACTGTTTTATGTAAAAATAAAAATTTAAAAAAAGATTCGGTCAGAGAAGGAAAGTCTTCAATAAGTATCAAAGATTTAAAATATGATGCTTCTGAAGAAAATAAAAAAACGTTGGATTCTGAAAAGACAGTAATTTTAAATCCTGTAAAACAGGAAGAAATAAAAAAGCAAACAGAACAGGAAAAAACAGTAGTTATAGAGTCTGGTAAAAAAGATATAGAATCAGAAAAAACAGTTATTTTGGAGCCTGCCTCTTCGCAAGGCGAACCTTTAAAACAGGAAGAAGTCAAAAAAGATAACGAATCAGAGAAAACGGTAGTATTGGAACCGCTAAACCATGAAGATAATAAATTAAAAGAAACATTAGAATCTATAGATAAAAAGGTTGTATCTGAACCGGAAATAAAAGAGGTAATTCAAACGCCGGTTGAAAGTGAAAAAACGGTTTTGATTGAGCCAGTCAAAAATGAAATCAAGGAAGAATCACAGGCTGAAAAAACTATTCAGGTGGAACCGGTAAAGAAAGAGGAAGTAAAAAAAGAAAAAGATTTTGAAAAAACTTTTGTTCTTGAACCCGATAAAAAAGATAAGATAAAGAAAGATGACGGAATCGAAAAAACTATAGAAATAAAAAAAGATGTAAAATCCAAGGTTCCAACAGAGGCCGAAAAGAAAGACACTAAAAAATCAGATAAACCCCAGATAATATTGCCTAAGGTAAAGAAAACAGGAATGAAGAAAATTCATATTGTCTACTATTTCTTCCTGTTTTTTATATTTGTTATTGTTGCATTGTTTTTTTCAAAAGATAAGATTACGTCAATAATATTAACCAATGCTGAAAAAAAGCTTTTAATTCCGCAATATGAATCTGCAATAAAGGATTATAAAATTATTTTAAAATATGATCCTAAAAACATAGATGCTCATTTAAAGTTGGCGGAAATATATAATAAGTTAAGAATGTATTTGAATACTGAACAGGAATATGCTGAAGTTTTAAAAAGTAAACCGGAAATGATGTTTGTATTATTGGAGATTTCGAAAATAGATTTAAAACTCAATAAAATTAAATCTGCTTTAAACCATTTGAAAAAGGCAAAGCAATTATCTCCAAATAATCTTGATGTAAAAATTTACACCGGTATCTGTTACGAGAAAAGTAAAGAGTATGATAAAGCAATAAAGGAATTTGTTGATATCTCAGCGGGTGTACAATTACCGGTTGAGGCATATTTTTCAATTGGAAAAGTATTGGCGGTCAAGGGTTTCTTTCAAAAAGCAATATCTTTTCTGGCGAATGCAAATTTACCAAAGACATCTAATGAATATTTTATTATGGGTGTTTCAGCTAATGAAAATAATACGGATGAAGCAATATATGAATTTGTAAAGGCGATTACTAAAAATAACGATTATGTTGAAGCTTACGAATGGCTTGGGCAATTATACAGAAGAAAGGGCCTGTATATTTCTTCAATTGATGCATATCAGGCAGCATTAAGCTTAAATCCTCAGTCTGCAAAAGTATTGTTTAATCTAGCTAAATTATATGCTTTAAAGGACGATATTGAAAATGCTCTTACATCGTTGGATAAAGCTATTTCATTGGATAAATCGCTAATCAATACCGCATTGGGAGCTTTTGAATTTAGTGAGATTAAAGACGACATAAAATTTAAGAAAATAATAAAGAAAAAGAGGAAGGGATTATAATCGTTTCTTAAGTGCAGATAATTCATTCCAGATTTCCTTAGGCATTCTATCACCAAATTGTTCTAAGAATGTTTTAGTATCTTCAGTTTCTTCCTGCCATTTTTGCGAATCAACTTCAAAGAGTTTCTCAAGATTGTTTTTATCTATATTCAAACCCTCGAGATTTAAATCGCTTAAATTAGGAACTAGGCCGATAGGTGTTTCTTTTGCAGAGATTTTTTTATTAATACGGTCTATTAACCATTTCAAAACACGGATATTTTCTCCAAAACCAGGCCAAATAAATTTACCTTTATCGTCAGTTCTAAACCAATTAACAAAAAAAATACTTGGCGGATTTTTTATCCTTTTACCCATATCCAGCCAGTGCTTAAAATAATCAGCCATATTGTAACCGCAAAACGGAAGCATTGCCATCGGATCTCGTCTCAGTACGCCGACCTTGCTTGTTGCTGCCGCTGTAGTTTCAGAACCCATGCTTGCACCTGAAAAAACACCATGCTGCCAATTAAAACTTTCGCAAATTAGAGGAACAGTTGTTGAACGTTTTCCTCCGAAAATAATCGCAGAAATAGGAACTCCTTTTGGATTATTGTATTCTTTTGATATTGTTGGGGATTGTGTTATAGAAACTGTGAATCTAGAGTTCGGATGTGCAGCTTTTGTACCGGAAACAGGATCCCATTTATTTCCTTGCCAATCTGTTAAGTTTTTTGGTATTTCACCATCAAGGCCTTCCCACCAAGGTTCAATTTTATCGGTATCAACGGCTGTATTTGTAAATAATGTTGGAAAAAAAGTGCCTGCTTTCAATGTTCTTATCATATTAGGATTTGTTTTCATTGAGGTACCCGGCGCTACACCGAAAAATCCTGTTTCTGGATTAATAGCCCAAAGGCGTCCGTCTTCACCTATATTAAGCCATGCAATATCATCTCCCAAAACCCAGATTTTATAGCCAGGCAATGACGGTTGCATTAAAGCAAGGTTGGTTTTTCCGCATGCAGAAGGCAGTGCAGCTGCTACATAAGTTATTTTTCCCTGAGGATCTTCAATGCCGATAATAATCATATGCTCTGCTAACCAACCTTCTTTTTTACCTTGATATGATGCGATTCTTAATGAAAAACATTTTTTTCCTAAAAGAGCATTCCCGCCGTAGCCGGAACCGATACTCCATACAAAATTTTCTTGAGGAAAATGCATTACAAATCTTTTATTCTGATCAAAATCACCCACAGAATGCAGCCCTTTTACAAAATTTTCAGAGTTTCCGATTTTATCAATTACTTTCTTACCCATGCGGGTCATAATCCGCATACTAACTGCAACATAAGAAACGTCGGTAAGTTGAATACATGTTTTGGAGTATGGTGAATCCGGATGACCCATAGTATACGGAAGCACATACATTGTTCTTCCGCGCATACAGCCATCGGATAATTTTGTGAGTTTTGCTTTTGCTTCATTCGGATCCATCCAGTTATTGTTGGGTCCTGCGGTTTCCTTATCCGGATGACAGACAAAAGTTAGATGTTCCGTACGTGCTACGTCAGTGGGGTGGCTTCTGTGGTAATAAGCATTAGGCCAATTATCCTGATTTAATTTGCTGAAAATTGGATTACCGTTAATTTTTTCTTCATTAATACCGATTTCTATAAGTTTACGGGCTTCTTTTTCAGAACCGTCACACCAATAAATTTTGTCCGGTTTTGTTAACTCTGCTTGTTTTTCAACCCATTTTTCTAAAGACGTCGCCATTTTTATCTCCAACTAAATTATTACAATATTACTTTCAGATTGTATTAAACTGGAAAAGAATTGTGCTTTGCGAAAAGTTTTTAATAAGATTGACATTTCTTTTTGAACAATTTTCATATCTTTAAATTGGTAAGCATTATACGAAATTTTTGTTACTTGTCAATATAAAATTTGACATTGAATATTTTTTCTGTATAATATTATAATGAAACTCGCAGAACTCAGACGGTGGCACGGAATAAAAAGAACAGAGATAAAAAAACGTTTAAATGAATTTAAAATTCCAAAAACTAACGAAAAAATATTAGAAGAACTATGTTTTTGCATTTTAACAGCAAACGCTTCAGCAAGGATGGGTTTGAATTCTATAGAAGCAATTAAAAATAAAATAAAAACTGGAAGTGCGTCTGATATACAGAAACTATTAAAGGGAAAACACAGATTCTATAACATGCGTGCACGGTATATTGCTCATACAAGGGATTTTTTAAGGGAAACATATAATCTTGACATTAAAAAATTATTAGATTCATTTAAAACACCTGAGGAACGTAGACATTTTTTTGCAAAAACAAAAGATATTAAGGGTATAGGTTATAAAGAAGCCAGCCATTTTTTAAGAAATATTGGATATTGTGATTATGCAATTTTAGATAAGCATATACTAAGTTGTTTAAAAGATTTAAAAGTAATAACCGGTAAGGAAAAAGATTATCTTGAGATTGAAAAGAAAATGAAAAAATTTGCTAAAAAAATAAAAATAAATATGGATGAACTCGACCTTGCTTTGTGGTCATACAAGACAGGGGAAATCCTCAAATAGACGAGTAACGGGTAATCCTTCGACAAGCTCAGGACAGGATGAGTAATGCTTGCCCGCCAAAGACCTAGTGGCGGGAGTAATGGGTAACGGGTAATGGGTAGCCCGCCACTGAAGCATCGGCGGGTCCGCCAAAGAAGTAGTGGCGGAAAAAGTAGAAAATTTCAATGTAATAAATGGAGAATATAAAATGAGAACAATTTTACAGGTAGCGTTGGATTTCGTGGATTTAAAAAGAGCATTAAAATTAGCCGAAGAAGCGGTTGCAGGTGGATGTGACTGGCTTGAAGCAGGAACTCCGCTTATAAAAAGCGATGGTTTAAATGTAATACGGGAATTAAGAAAAAAATTTCCCCAAATTAAGATAGTTGCGGATATGAAAATTGCAGATGTCGGCCGTCTTGAAGTTGAAATTGCTGCAAAGGCAGGGGCAAATATAGTTACAGTTTTAGGTTCTTCAGATGATGAAACGATAAAAGAAGCAATTTCTGCAGGAAAAAATTACGGGGCAGAAATAATGGTTGATTTACTTGGAGTACAGGATGTTGTCAAAAGGGCTAAAGAAGTTGAAAAACTTGGTGTTAATTATATTGATGTTCATATTCCGATTGACGAGCAGATGAAAGGAAAAATATCATTAGATATAATTAAAAAGATTTCAAGTGTAGTAAAAATTCCGGTTGCAATTGCCGGCGGAATAAATTCCGAAAATGCAGCGGATGCGGTAAAGGCAGGGGCATCAATTATTATTGTAGGCGGTGCAATTACAAAATCACAAAATGCAAAAGAAGAAACTCAAAAGATAAAAAAAGCAATATCACAAAAAATTAAAATAAAAAGTGAATTTTTTCAAAGAGTAACAGAATCTGATATAAGAAAAATTCTTAATGTTGTTTCCTGCGCCAATGTTTCGGATGCACTTCATAGAGGGTTTCCATTGAAAAATGTTTTCCCGGTTGTGCCGTCAGTTAAGATGGTGGGCCCTGCGGTAACGGTTAGGACTTATCCCGGAGATTGGGCGAAACCGGTTCAAGCTATTGATTTAGCGAATGAGGGCGACGTAATTGTTATTGACGCCGGTGGTGTAACTCCTGCTGTATGGGGTGAACTTGCAACCAATTCTGCGATAAACAAGAAAATATCAGGAGTTGTTATTTCGGGTGGGATACGTGACACCCAAGATATAAAAAAATTGAAGTTTCCGGCTTTTGCAACGATGGTCACTCCGCAAGCAGGTGAGCCAAAAGGTTTTGGTGAGATAAATATTCCGATAATGATTTCAGGCGTAAAAATTAATTCGGGTGACTGGATAGTCGGTGATGATGATGGCGTTATGGTAATTCCAAAGGAATCTGCGGTTGAATTTACAAACAGGGCAATGGATGTACTTGAAAAAGAAAATAGGTTACGTAGAGAAATACAGGAAGGTTCAAGTTTAGCAAAGGTCGCAGAATTGTTGAAGTGGGAAAAAAAATGACACTAACACTATTTTTTTTAAATAGATAGTGTCATCCTGACCCCGATTCATCGGGAGAAGGATATCACATAGAGCACAAATTGAGGCTCTGCAAAAGTTGATTGCTCTCTCACCAATAGGGTCGAAACCGGACAAATTGCTGCTTCACTCCGCCAGTAAAAGCAGAATCGAGAAGAAATATATTAATCTAAATTTGAAGAGGCTGTTAAAAGTTAAGTAATGGACAGATATTTG
>MGVS01000014.1 GCA_001800605.1 Elusimicrobia bacterium RIFOXYD2_FULL_34_15 | reverse complement strand
TACTTCAATAGAAGGTCTTTTAAGATTTTTTTTCTTTTTTAGATTTTGTAATTTGTCTATACCTCTAGAAATTTTTTCAAATGTTCCCTTTATTCCTCGAATTTTGTCATGAATTTCTTTCGTTCCATCGATTGAAAGGAATATTTTATCAAGTTTACTTTCTATGATTTCTTTATAATATTTTTCAATCAGAATTCCGTTAGTAACTACTGAACATTTAAGCCTTTTTGATTTAATATATTTAATTATTTCGAAAATATCTTTTCTTAAAAGTGGTTCGCCACCCCAAATATTAATCCTGCTTTTCCATTTTGCCGTTTGGTCTATTATATTTTTCCAGGTCTTCGTTGATATTTCCTGTTTTTTTAAACTTACGATGTTTTTTTTAAATATGCCTTTTGGTCCCCACTGCCCGCACATCTTGCAGCGTAAATTGCAGCAGTATGTTAATTGCAGTTCTAACGATTTTGGCGGTTCTGCTATAATTTTATTATATTTTTCTTGCACCATTTTCAGCTTGTGATATATAAAAATTTGGGTTTATATTATATTTGCTAATGTATTTTTCGGTCATTTTTATAACTAACCCGTTAATACTTTCATTTTTCACTAATGTTACGGTACATCCTCCAAAACCAGCGCCGGTCATCCTAGAACCTAAAACCCCTTTAACTTTCCGGGCTGAATAAACCAAAGTATCGAGTTGTTTACAGCTTACCTCATACAGATTTTTCAGGGAATCATGTGATTCGTTCATTAATTTTCCAAAATCATTTATATTTTTGGTCTTTAAATACCTTACGGCATCCAAAACACGTTGATTTTCATAAATTACATGTTCACAGCGTTTTCTGACAATTAAAGGTAATTTTGATTTATATTTTTCAAAATCGGCAACTTTAACATCCCTTAATAATTTGATACCTTTAATATACCGTTTTAATATTTTAACACCGTCTTCACATTGTTGCCGTCTTTCATTATATGCGGAGTTGACCAGTTTTCTTTCTAATTTTGTATCTACAATTACTATAGAAACATCTTCATCGCTAAATGTGATATTCTCGTATTTAAGATTACGGCAATCGAGAAATAAAGCAGAATTTTTCTTAGCGTTTGTAATTACAAATTGATCCATTATGCCGCATTTAACACCGATAAAATCATTTTCAGCCTTTTGGCAAATAACAGGGATTTGCTTTTTATCGATTTTTAATTTAGAAATTTCTTCATATGCGATGCAACTGACAACTTCAATAGCTGCGGACGATGATAATCCGCTGCCTCTGGGAATAGTCCCTTCAAACATTAAGTCTGCACCTTTAAGTATATAACCTTTATCCTGCAATATTTTAGCAACACCTAACGGATAATTAGCCCAGCCATTTTTTGAGTCATATTTTATTTTATCTAAATTACAGGTTATAGTATTATTAAAATCAAGAGAGTGTAATCTTAAAATATTTTCATTGTTTGGTTTTGCTGCGATTAAAATACTTCTATCAATAGCTATAGGCAATACAAATCCGCCGTTATAATCCGTATGTTCGCCAATGAGATTTACACGTCCGGGTGCTTCAAAAACATAACTACAATTTTTCTTATAAATATCTTTAAAGTTTTTCTTTAGGTTTTTAATTCTTTTATTATCCATTATAACTCCTAATATTGAGGGATTTTCGAATTATCTTAAGGAAGGATTTGTTTTGTCAGCTATATTTTGGATAGCATTTGTTCATATTCTGCATTTGCTTGGGTGTATTGTTTGAGGTCGCCTATATCATACCACTTATCAGAAAAAACAAATCCGTATACTGGTTCAATTTTATGCAGCCACTGAATATAACGACCAGGTTGATCAGGATTATTTCCGTCATTTACGTATTTTATTATCATATCCAGCTTGTTTTTTGGGAAAAGATACATGCATATGGCCGCAAATGTTGTTTCGGGATTTTGCGGTTTTTCGGTAAAAGAAATTACCTTATCATTTTTATCAAGTTTTACTTCGGAATATTTGCTGACTAATTCTTTGCTTTTTACATCATAAACCGCTATTGAGATTCCTTTTGTTTTAAAGAAATTAACAAAATCAACTAAATTTAACTGAAACAGATTATCACCTGCCAAAACTAGAAAATCATCATTAATTTGTGCTTTCTCTATTACAAATTTTATATCTCCAATGGCACCGAGTTTAATATCATCAGCCATCGTGCCGTCGTCGATAATTTGTATTTCTTTTGTATGTTTTAGTGTTCCAAGCCAATTTTTAAATAACGGAGAAAATTTGTGGTTTGTTACAAGATATATTTTATCAATATCCGGTACCTGTTCCAATTTTTCAATTGTATAATTTAACATCGGTTTTCCTGCAATTTTTAAAAGGTGCTTAGGAAAATCTTTAGTGAGCGGATATAGTCTGGTCGCATAACCCGCACATAAAATTAATGCCTTCATGATATGGTTTTCTCCGTTTCTTTATCAAAAACATGGGCTTTTTTCATGTCGAATACTACTTCTATGTCCTGATTTACTTCAGCTTTGTTTTGAGCTTCTACTCTGGATGTGAATGTATTTTTTCCTGTAGTTAGGAAAAGATATTTTTCTGAACCAACCGGTTCTACTATCTCAATTGTAGCCATTAAGGTTTTACCTTCGGTACGTGCTTTTGAATAATAGAACCTGTCATAAATATCTTCAGGCCGGATTCCTAGAATAACTTTTTTGTTTATATATGCTTCTAACTTATCAACGATTTCCTCTTTGGGAGTCACAGCAAAAGTTCCTTCATCAAGATAAATTTTGCCGTCCCGTTTTATAACTGTGCATTCCATAAAATTCATCGGTGGTGTACCGATAAAACCTGCAATAAATTTATCAGTTGGTTTATAATAAACTGTGATTGGATCAGCAGCTTGATGTATAATACCGTCTTTCATAACGACTATTTTATCACCCATAGTCATAGCTTCAATCTGATCATGAGTAACATAAATAATAGTTGTCTGGAGCCGTTGATGAAGTTTTTTCAATTCTGCACGCATTTGTACTCTAAGTTTCGCATCAAGATTTGATAATGGTTCGTCAAATAAAAATACTTTTGGTTTACGGACTATGCAACGTCCGACAGCAACTCTCTGTTTTTGACCTCCGGAAAGTTCTTTTGGCAATCTTTGTAATAATTTGGTTATTTCTAATTGTTCTGCGGCTTTTTCAACTCTTTCTTTAATTTCTTCTTTTGGATAACCTTTTAGTTTGAGGCCGAATGCCATATTGTCATAAACGGTCATATGCGGGTACAGAGCATAACTTTGAAACACCATTGCGATATCCCTGTCTTTAGGTGCCTGATCGTTAACCAAAGTATCATCTATATAAATTTCACCGCTTGTGATTTCTTCCAATCCTGCTACCATTCTTAAAGTTGTTGTTTTCCCACAGCCTGAAGGACCTACCAATACGCAGAATTCTTTATCCTTGATTTCTAAATCTATATTTTTTACAACTTGAGTTTTACCGAATGATTTAGATACATTTTTGAGTATTACTTTTGCCATGCTTCCCCCTATAAATTTTTACTATCACAAAAATTTTAGTACTTAGTATTTAGTAGTTAGTAATTAGCGCTAGGTAAATTTTATTAATTCAAGCGAAAATTTATCTCTAACTACTAAACTTGTCCCGATTCATCGGGATTACCTGCCTACATCCGCTAGTTGGCGGAAAGCAGGTACACACTTATTACAAGACGTAAAATATTAGGTATCTTATGCAATATTATTTTAACGTTTTCTTAAACGAAACAATCTTAAAATATAACCGATGATTCCGGATAAAAAATATAAAATATATATTATAAAAATAGTATTTTGCGGATAAGTAAATATAAGAATGAGTGATACAATTAATAAAACCAAAAATTGAAAAGAATGTGGATGCGAAAAGTTCATTTTCTTAAAATTAGAATATCTTAATTTTGAAATCAATAAAATTGATATTAAAACCATTAAGAATGGCATTATTTTGAAAAATATTGGCATTTTTCTCATAAGAAGTGGAATTGTTTTCGCGGTAAGTTCCGGTCCTTCCGCAAAAAGCTGATATGATAAAACAAAAGATGCTATAATTCCACCAGCAGCAGTAGTTGGAAGACCTTCAAAATGAGGTTTAATTTCTGTATTCTGCTGAGCTATTGAATTGAATCTTGCAAGCCGTAAAGCGGAAGCTATTACAAAAAATATAGCTATTGCTAAACCGATTTTTCCGATTTCGCTTAGATGCATTTGATACATTAAAACAGAAGGTGCTATACCGAAAGAAAAAAAATCTGCCAGAGAATCAAGCTCGACGCCAAAAGAACTTTCAGCATGCATCGCGCGTGCAATTCTGCCGTCGAGAATGTCCATGATAATCGCTATCATTATTGCCCATGCAGCTGATGTAAAATTGAACGCAATGGAATAATGAACAGACATGAATCCTGCAGTTATATTTGCTACTGTAAAAATGCTTGGTATGATATAAATTCCTCTTTTTATCTGCATACATTTAAAGACAATTAAAAATTATAAATTAAAAATGAAAAATTAAAGATTGATTTATATTAAGTAATTAAAAAATTAAAACCTAAATTTTTAATTTTGCATTTTGCATTTTTAATTGATTTTATTCTCCAATTTCTCCTAAAATTGTGATGCCGCCTTTTACTTTTTGACCTATTGTCACATTAATTTTAGTATTATTTGGAACATAAATATCTACTTGGCTTCCGAAATGAATTATCCCAATTTTTTCACCTTGATTAAATTTTTGATTTAATTTTGCCCAAAGATCACATTTTCTCGCAATGATACCTGCAATTTGTTTTACTAAAATTTTTGATTTGCCTTCAAATCCAATTAAGTTTTGCGTATTTTTTGTCGAAGCATCAACATGGTTAGCGGGAAGAAATGAACCTTTTTGCTCACTAATGTATTTTACATCACCTGAGACAGGAGCCCTTTGAATATGTACATTTAAAACTGATAAAAATATTTTAATTATTTTTACCTTTTCCTTGATAAATAAAGGTTCTTCTACTTCGGAAATTTCGAAAACGGTACCATCGGCTGGTGATAAAATGTTATTTTCGTTAATAATAACATTTCTTGAAGGGTCTCTGAAAAAGTAGAAACAAAAAAGAGTTATAAGAAAGAGTAAAATACTTAAGACATCGCATAATAAACCACCGACAATAAAAAGTATTATGGATATTGCAAGAAAAAACGAAATATAAATAAAACCAATTTTTGCCATAACAAAATGAATCAATTCTATGCTGTTGCAATTGATGTGTTAATTTTAATTCCAGGTCCCATTGTAGAAGAAATCACTATCGTTTTAATATACTGGCCTTTAGAAGATGCTGGTTTTAACGATACAATAGTTGAAATTACAGTTTTTGCATTTTCAGTGAGTTTATTGTCGTCAAATGAGATCCTGCCTACAATTGTATGAACTATTCCCTGCGGATCATTTTTAAATTCCGCACGACCGGCCTTAATTTCTTTTACTGTTTTTGCGATGTCAAATGTTACTGTTCCGGTTTTTGGGTTTGGCATTAAACCGCGGGGTCCTAAGATTTTTCCTAATTTTGCTAAATCTTTCATTGCATCAGGAGTTGCAACGATAGCATCAAAATCTAACCATCCTTTCGAAATTTTTTCCATTATGTCTTCGCTGCCGAAAAAATCTGCGCCGGAGTCTTCAGCTTCCTTTATTTTTTCTCCCTTTGCTACGACTACTACTCTTTTGCTTTTGCCGATTCCATGAGGTAAAGAAACTGCTCCTCTTACTGTTTGGTCAGTTTGTTTTGGGTCAATACCTAAGCGTATTGCAATTTCTACAGTTTCGTCAAATTTTGATTTTTTTGTTTGCTTTAAAATTTTTACTGCTTCTTCTAAAGTATACAATTTTGTTTTGTCGATAATCTTTGCATTTTCATCTGTTCGTTTAGACATTTAAGTATACACTCCTTTAATTAAATTTACCCGTTACTCATTACTAATTACTCATTACTCGTTACTCGTTACTGTCTTATTCAGTTACTTCTATTCCCATTGATTTTGCTGTTCCTTCGACTAATTTTATCGCACTCTCAAGATTGATTGTATTCAAATCCGGCATTTTTTTCTTAGCTATTTCCTCTACTTGTTTTTTGGTTATTTTTGCTGTTTTCACTTTTTGATCGCTTGATGCCTTAGCTATTCCGCATGCCTTTTTCAGAAGTGCAGAAACCGGCGGAACTTTAGTAATAAAAGTAAATGACCTGTCATCAAAAACTGTTATTATTACAGGTATTAACATACCCGGTTCAGCTGATTTTGTTTTATCGTTAAACTGTTTGCAAAAGTCCATTATGTTAACACCATGCTGTCCAAGTGCAGGACCAACCGGTGGTGCAGGATTTGCAGCGCCTGCGGGGATTTGAAGTTTGATTTGTGTTTTTACTTTCTTTGCCATTTTAATTTACTCCTTTTTAAAAAATTTACCTATTACCCGTTACCCATTACTTTTTTATTGCCTTATAGTTTTTCTACTTGTAAAAAGTCTAATTCCACAGGTGTTGACCGACCGAATATTGAAACCATTACTTTTAATTTTCCTTTTTCTTCATTTACGTCTTCAATTACTCCAATAAAATTTGCAAAAGGTCCTTCAATTATTCTTACAGATTCTTCTTTTTCAAATACAATAGCCGGTTTTGGTTTAAGCGGCGGCGGAGCTTCTACCAGATTTACAATATTTTTAATTTCATCTTCGGGCAGCGGTGTTGGTTTTAAACCGCCCAGAAAACTGCTAACACCCGTTGTATTACTGACTAACCAGTATGTCTCATTATCTATTTCCATTTCAATAAATACGTATCCCGGGAAATATCTTCTTTTCTTTGTTACTTTTTTATTTTTCTTTATTTCTACTACTTCTTCTGTTGGAATCAAAATTTGCCCTAATTTTTTTGAAAGATTCAAGTTAGCAATCTGTTTTTCCAATTCCTGTTTAACTCTTTCTTCATAATTTGTTAAGGTATGAATTACATACCATTTTAAAGCCATATTAGCCACACACTCCTTTTTTGATACTTCTACGTAGTTCGATTTCACTCACTACAGGTTGCTCAGTATAAACCCTGAGCGTTCATCTAGAGTGAAGTCGAAGGATAGTCGAATTGATTGATAATAATTAAAGTGAATTATAGATTAGTTTTAAATTTTTAACCAAGAAGCCACTTAATTATAATTGAAAGTATTAAATCTATTATTCCTACAAAAATCGCAAAAATAATTATAAGAATAGAAATTACGATGGTTGATGCAATAACTTCTTTCCTACCAAGCCAGCTTACTTTTTTCAATTCTTCAATCGCTTCATTTACAAACTGTATTGCTTTATGAATCATATTTATATCCTTTTTTAATTCGGGAGTGGAGGGACTTGAACCCCCAGTCCTGGTTTTGGAGACCAGTGGTTTGCCAATTAACCGACACTCCCCTCCAAAATAGTTATTTAGTTCATAGCTCATGGTTCATAGTTTTTAGTTCGTTGTTCATAGCACTTTTATTAAATCTATGAATTATCTACTGCAAACTTTGAACTCTTGACTATGAACTATTTTGCCTCTTTATGTATTGTATGAGCTTTACAGAATTTACAATATTTTTTTAATTCTATTTTTTCAGTAGTAGTTTTCTTGTTTTTTCTGGATGTATAATTTTTTCTTTTACATTTCTGGCAAGCAAGAATTATTATTTCTCTCATTTTTTAGCTCCTATTCACTTTAAATTAGCTGGGAACGGGAATTGAACCCGTGACCTCTTCCTTACCAAGGAAGTGCTCTACCAACTGAGCTATCCCAGCAAAGATTTTTAAAACCCCGTTAGAGAACATATTTGTCTAACGGTATAGTGTTATTATAAATTTAACCCATCATTTACTTTGCAAGACTTATTATCTATCTTGTGATAGTATTCTTTAACGGGGTAAATAAAAAAATCCTTACAAGAAAACATATTATATAAGAAATTAATA
>MGVS01000013.1 GCA_001800605.1 Elusimicrobia bacterium RIFOXYD2_FULL_34_15 | reverse complement strand
TAATTTCGTTTTTTATTTTAAATATTCTGTTTATTATAGATATAAGTATATATCAAGTATTCAGATTTCATATAAACGGTTTTGCGTTAAATATTCTTCTTTCAAAAGGCGGATGGGAATCTTTAGAATTTAATCTTGTGACATATATTTTAATAATACTTGCAGTGATTTGTACTTTTTTGTTGGAATATTTCGCTTATAATAAGATAACTAAGCTGACAGAAACGAAGGAATATTTTTTAAATTTCAGAAAAATAGCACTTTTGTTTGCCGGTTTGTTTTTAATTGTCTTTATTGATAAAGGAATTTTTGCATATGCAGATTTACATAATATTTCATATATTACAAGGCATTCAAGACTTTTTCCTCTTTATCAATCATTAACTATTAACAAATTTGCGAATAAATATTTTAACATTGAAATTGATAAATCAATCCATATCAAACTGGATAAAAAATATTCAGGACTTAATTATCCAAAAATGAAATTAGAATTTAGTGATGCAAAAATAGTTAAATTACCTAATATAATATGGATTTTAACCGATTCATTTAGATATGACATGTTTAATAAAGATGTAACTCCAAATACGCATGAATTTAGTAAAAAATCATCGGTATTTTACAGTCATTATAGTGGCGGTAATTGCTCAAGATTTGGTGTTTTTTCATTATTTTACGGTCTTAACGGATATTACTGGAATTCAGTGCTTGGAGAAAGGCAGTCTCCGTTGTTCTTGGATGTTTTAAAAGGATTTAATTATGATTTTAAAATATTAGCAAGCAGTAAACTGAATTTTCCGGAATTCACTAAAACATGTTTTGTGGATATTCCTGTGGATAAAATATTTGATGAACCATTAGGAGACACAAAATATAAAAAAGATGAGATTATTGCCAATGAATTTATTAAATATATTAGTCAAAAAAGGGATAATAAACCGTTTTTTTCATTTATATTCTTTGACAGTGCGCACGGAAGTTACGATTTTCCAGCTGATTTTGAAAAATTCAAACCAACAGTAACTTCATTTAATTATTTATTATTAAATAAGAATAATATACTGCCTGTATTTAATAGATATAAAAACGCTGTTTATTATGATGATTTTTTAATCGGAAAAATAATTAGCAATCTTACACAAAAAGGATTTTTAAAAAATACTATAGTAGTTATTTCAGCAGACCATGGCGAGGCGTTTTTTGAAAAGGGCTTTTACGGTCACAATCATGGTTTTTGTGATGAACAGGTAAAAGTTCCGTTGGTATTGTATATTCCGGGACATAAACATCGGGAATATTTTAAATTAACATCTCATAACGATATAATTCCTACTATAATGCCTTTTTTAGGGTGTGAAAATAAACCGGAAGATTATTCTCAGGGTTCTTCGCTTTTAGAAAAAAATGAAAGGGAATTTGTTTTATCTTCCACATGGAATGAAATAGCAAGTATAGATAAAAAATATACTGCAGTTATGTCTTTTGAAACATATAATATAAGGGGTATTAAAACATTTGATTCTAATTATCAGGAAGTTTTTGACAAAAAAATAACAGAAAATATGGCTTCCCGTTTTGTAAATGCCCAGAAGGAAATAATGAGTTTCTTTAAATAATCAAGACCATCAACTATTTTTTTAAATAGTCTTGATTATTTACCCGCCAACGGTTCAGTGGCGGGTACCAGTTATGAGGAATAGTTGAAAAGATAAAATTTGCGTAATCAAAAATTGTTATCCGCCACTAAGTCATTGGCGGATTGCTTCGCAAAAAAACTACTTGACAAAAGGTCAAAAATTCTTTATAAATATTAAGATGTCTGATTGTTTGTTTTGCATCATTATTGATAAGAAAATTCCTGCTAAATATGTTAGGGAAACCTCCGAATTAATAGCAATTCGAGATGTAAACCCTCAGGCGCCAGTTCATATATTAATTATTCCAAAAAAACACATACCAACTCTTAATGATATAACGGATGAAGATTGTGATATCGTAGGGAAAGTACATGTTTTTGCAAAAGATATTGCTAAAGAAGAAGAAATATCTATTGATGGATATAGATTAGTATTAAATGTGAACCGTGGTGCAGGACAATCAGTATTTCATATTCATTGGCATTTATTAGGCGGCAGAGAATTTAATTGGCCGCCGGGTTAAAATAAAAGATAATTAAAAATGCAAAATTTAAAATTAAAAATTGTTGTAATAGTTTGATATAGAAAGGTAACTAAGGTGTTAAATCTTGCTTGTAATAGAAAGGCGGTGTTGTAAATTGGCAAATGTAAAAATTAGAGAAGGGGAATCAATTGACGAAGCGTTGAGAAGATTCAAGAGAGAATGCGAAAAAGATGGAATTCTCGCTGAAATTAAAAAACGCGAATTCTATGAAACTCCTTCAATCAAAAGAAAACGTAAATCAGAAGAAGCTAGAAGAAAAATGAGAAAAAGAATTTTCTTCAGGTAGAGCATATGGAATATTTACCCCGTTAGAGATTAGTTAATTTGCAATACGTACATTATAAAGAGTATGGTGAGTAAATAAGATATACATAAATTTTAGAGCTAATGCGGAAGCGTTTTTAACACTTCCTATCTCTAACGGGGCATATCCCGTACGAAAATGTAGATACATAATGCTAATATTTTTAAATAACTTTACTGGCTATGTCTTACAACATTTTCTAACGGGGATATTGGGGGCAAAACTTGAAACTAAAAGATTTTTTTAATAGTCTTGTTGAATTTGGTATTTTGTCTGAT
This sequence comes from Elusimicrobia bacterium RIFOXYD2_FULL_34_15, assembly GCA_001800605.1. Taxonomy (GTDB): domain Bacteria; phylum Elusimicrobiota; class UBA8919; order UBA8919; family UBA8919; genus UBA9627. The sequence continues at coordinate 5,875 of MGVS01000013.1, read as the reverse complement.
CCGAGGGGTTTGGATTGTGTAAATAAACAACTGGAGATTAAAAAAAAGAAATATGATGATCTCAGTAATGAGAAAAAATCTAATTTTGATTTAGAATCTCTAAAGAATCCTTATAAGGATACGAGAATATTAAATGGTTCAGGTGACGAAGAGATAAAATCTATACTAATTGGTATAGATATAGATGTTTCCGAACTATTGCTTGCAGATTACTTAAAAAAATCTGGAAAGCAGATTGATTTGGTAATGTCTCATCACCCATCCGGATATGCTTATGCAAATCTATATGAAGTTATGGGGATGCAAAAAGATATACTTGAGCAATTTGGCGTTCCAATAAATGTAGCAGAGGGATTATTATCAAAAAGGATTAAAGAAGTATCCAGAAAGTTGATGCCTGCAAACCATACAAGAGTGGTTGACGCTGCTAAATTGATGAATATTCCTTTTATATGTGCTCATACTGTTGCCGATAATCATGTTGCAAAATATCTACAGGATAAATTTGATTCATCGAAAGCATATGTTGTCTCGGATGTAGTTAAAACATTAGAGTCCATTCCTGAATATAAAAACTCCATTAGGGAATCAATAGGCCCTAAAATTATTGTTGGTTCTGAAGATAACCGTGCCGGAAAAGTTTTTGTTGATATGACGGGCGGAACCGAGGGTGCTGTTGAATTTCTAGAAAAACTTTCTGTTGCAGGAGTCGGAACAATTGTAGGTATGCATATGTCAGAAGATCATATCAAAAATGCTGAAAAATCAAACATTAATGTCGTAATTGCAGGACATATATCAAGTGATACTCTTGGATTAAATTTACTTTTGGATAAAGTGGAAGGCAAATTTGGGCATATTGATATAATTCCTTGCTCTGGTTTCAGTCGAATCAATCGTAAGTGATAATCTATAGTTCAACGTGGCAAGGTTTGTCCCATATCTAACGTGGTAGGGCGTTGTGCCCTGTACCCGAACCTAGCGAGTAGTGGTACAGGGGGTAAAATTAAATGTCTATCCCAGAAGCAACAATTCAGAATATTTTAAATACTGCAAATATAGTTGAAGTTATTGAAGATTCGGTTCGTCTTATAAAAACGGGAAGAAATTATAAGGCTTGTTGTCCATTTCATAAGGAAAAAACAGCATCTTTTATAGTTAGTGCTGAAAAACAGATATTTCACTGTTTTGGTTGCAATGCAGGCGGAAATGCAATAGGTTTTCTTATGAAGATGGAAGGGCTTACATACCCTGACGCAATAAGAAAGTTAGCAAGAAAATATTCTATAGATATAAAAGAAACAGATGTTTTTATAGATGATAAAGCTTCTAAAGAAAAAGAAACAATTTATAAAATTTTAGAAGAGGCGGGAGTTTTTTATCAAAAATTACTTGCTGAAAACAGCAATGTAAAAAACTGGATAAAAAAAAGGGGAATCAATACAGAGACAATAGAAAAATTCAGGATTGGTTACTCACCGCCTTCAGCAAAGACATTATTAAATGCTGCAATAAAAAAAGGTTATACAACTGATATATTGTATAAGTCAGGTATAATATCATCTGATAAAGATTTTTTTTATAATAGAATAATGTTTCCGATATTTGATGTGACTGGACGTATTATCGCATTTGGAGGTAGGGTTTTAGATGACAAATCTATGCCAAAATACCTGAATTCACCGGAAAGTGCGGTATATTCAAAAAGCAGAACCCTTTATGCTATGAATTTTGCAGGAAAATCAATAAGAGATACGGATTCGGCTATTATATTGGAAGGTTATATAGATGTAATTATGTGCCATCAATACGGGATTACAAATACAGTAGCAACCTTGGGCACAGCGTTTACGACACAACATGCTTCTATTCTAAAGCGGTATACCGATAATGTGACTATTGCATATGATCCGGATAACGCAGGACGTTCATCATCCTTGAGATCAGCCGCAGTTTTGCTGGCTGATGATTTATGCGTAAAAATTGCACAGCTTCCCGATGGGAAAGACAGCGACGAGATACTTTTAAGCGACGGATCGGAAAAATTAACTAATGTTTTTGCAAATTCGATATCATATATAGATTTTCTGGTTACTGAAAAATCTAAAGAATATAATCTCAAATCTGTTGAAGGAAAAAGAAATATTGCTAAATCCGTATTACCTGTAATATCTAAAATACCAAACGCTATAGTAAAATCGGAATACATGAAAACACTTGCAGAGAAACTTGATATTAAGGAAGATATTCTTAATCATGAGTTAAATAAAGTTAGTAGTATTAAAAATAGTTATTCCAAAATAGAAAGTGCAGTCGTGAAAAACGATGTTAATATAATTGAACGTAACCTGATATCGGTATTAATTAGAGATTTAAAATTATTAGACAATCTTTCTGATATTGAAGAACAAGATTTTAATAGCGTTGATATTTGGGCTATTTTTAATATTTTACGAAAATTAAAAGAGGATGGCAAAACATCTGTGCTACCCGCGGAACTATTAGAACTTTCAGATACAAACATAGTATCACAGATATTGATATCGGATTGTGAAATATCGAATACCGAAAAATTTATCAAATCTTATAGCGAAGCGATAATGTTGAGAAAAGATAGAAAAAATTTGGAACAGCTTAAAAATGGAAATTTAAACGAATTTTTAAGAGTTTCAAAAATGATGAAGGGAACAAAAAAATGATTGATGAAAGAGAAATTAGAAATTTGATTCAGCAGGGCAGACAGATGGGGTTTTTGACATATGATGAAATCTTCGACCATCTGCCTTTGACAAATATGAGCGTAGACGAAATGGACAATTTTTTTATTACGCTCAATGATATGGGTATAAATATCATAGATAAACAGCCTGAACAGATTCCGTTTGAAAAACAAGCAGTTGTTTCTGAAGATGAAGAAGCTATTAGATTAAAAATGGAAGATCCTGTTAGGATGTATCTTAGTGAGATGGGTAAGTCGTCTCTGCTTCAGAGAAAGGAAGAACTTGAACTAACAAAAAGTATCTGGGAAAAGAAGAGAGAATTGAAGATGATAGTTCTTGATTCCCCGATATCGCTTAAAGAAATAAAAAATTGGGAAGTTTTGATTTCAACAAGTGTTGCGTCTCCGAGAGAATTTATGCCCAGGGGTAAAAAAACAGATACTACATTGAGAAATATGCAGAGAAGAATGATAGATGCATCTAAATATATAGACAGGATTCAAACAAAGATTAATGAACTTAAAATAAAATTACGAGCTGTAAAGAAAAATCCCGGCAAAAAAGCAAATTTAAATAACAGAATTATTGAACACAAGAAAGAAATAATCAGAAAAATAATCGGACTAAATTTAAATGAAGAAAAGTTTAATAAGTTAAAATTGAAGATATTAAACTATGCGGATAGAATTGTTTTTAATAGAAATATTATCGAGCAAGTTTATAAAAGAAGCAGAATGTCAATAGCAGATATAAAGCGTTTTTACCGTCAAGTAAAAAGCAAGAAGATAAACAAGGAAAAGTTTTTCAAACTAACAAAATATGAATATTTAAAATTTAATAAAGTATTAGTTGAAATCAGCAGTGCTTCTCAAAGATTGAGCAAGATGGCAAAGAGTTTAAATGTTCAACTTGAAGATATAGAATCATCTTCAAATAAAATAAAACAACTTGAAAGGGAATTATTGTCCGAAAAGTCAAAACTTATAAAAGCGAATTTGCGGTTGGTAGTTTCAATTGCAAAGAAACATATGTATTCGCCGTCGTTATCTCTTCTTGATTTAATTCAGGAAGGTAATTTAGGTTTAATAAAAGCAGTAGAAAAATTTGAATATAAAAAAGGGTTCAAATTTTCAACATATGCTACTTGGTGGATAAGACAATCAATAAACAGGGCATTAGCTGATCAGTCCAGAACGATAAGAATCCCGGTACATATGAAGGAGATGGTTTCAAAACTTCATAAATATTCGCGAAAACACCAGCAGGACTTTGGCAGTGATCCTACTGTTGAAGAATATTCAAAGTACTTAAAAATGTCCGGTGATAAAGTAAGAATGCTTCTTAGGATAGTTCAGGAACCGGTATCTTTAGCAATGCCAGTAGGAGATGATGAGGATTCACGCCTTGAAGATTTTATTGAAGATAAAAAACATAAAACTCCTGAAAGACATATATATTTAAACTTAAAATTTAATGAAATAGAAAAGGTGCTAGCAACCCTTACAGAGCGTGAAGCAGAGATAATTCGATTAAGGTTTGGTATAGGGTACGGATATCCGTTAACATTAGAGGATGTCGGTAAGATTTTTAAAATTACTCGTGAACGAGTACGTCAGATTGAAGCAAAAGCGATAAGAAAAATGAGACATCCATCCAGATCCAAATCTTTAATGGATTACATGGAATAGTTATAAGGCAAGTTTAAATTAAAAGTATAAATTAAAAATTAGGTTTTTACTTTTATCAAAAAACTTTAAATTATTACCTTGATTTATTTGTGAATTGACAAAAAAGAATATTTTAATATAATAGCATAAAAGCAAGTTTAAGTTAAAAGTATAAATCGAAAATGTAGATTTAATTTTAACTTTAAACTTTTAATTTGTTGTTTGCAGTTTATCGGGCCCTTAGCTCAGTTGGTTAGAGCAGCTGACTCATAATCAGCGGGTCGGGGGTTCAAGTCCCTCAGGGCCCAAATAAATATAACACCCGATCCGCACAAAGGGGTTCAGAGGGGAAAAGAATTTTCCCCTTGAAGGGTGATAGCCCGATGAAATCGGGCGCAATAGGGGCGTAGCCCATATTGGGAACGATAGTGACAGGGTCGGGGGTTCAAGTCCCTCAGGGCCCAAATAAAGTTATAACTAATAGCAAATAACTGATAACTTATGAATAAATAAAATAACAAAGTTTTGGTCGGGGGTTCCCGCCACTGAGTCGTTGGCGGGCAGGCAAGTCCCTCAGGGCCCAAATAAATCATACAAAAGTGAAAAGTGCGAAAGATAGAATAAAAGAAATAATAGTCATCCTAAAAAAACATTATCCGTATGTAAAAAAGACAGCATTAGACTTCTCAAATCCACACGAAGTTCTTGTAGCAACAATTCTCTCCGCTCAATGTACAGATAAAAGGGTAAACATAGTAACAAAAGAGCTCTTTAAAAAATATAAAAAGGTTTCTGATTATGCTCATGCTGATTTAAAAAAGTTTGAACAAGAAATCAGATCAACCGGTTTTTATCATAATAAGGCTAGGAATATAATAGACTCAAGCAAGATAATAGAGAATAAGTATAACGGAATAGTTCCGGATAAAATGGAAGAACTAATAGAACTTCCCGGTGTAGCAAGAAAAACTGCAAATATTGTTTTAGGAAACGGGTACGGTGTTGTAGAAGGCATCGCGGTTGACACACACGTTAAAAGGTTATCTTTTAGATTGGGACTTTCAAAAAATACGGATCCTGTAAAAATAGAAAAAGATTTAATGTTGTTGGTATCAAAAAGTGATTGGTTTGACATATCAAACCTTTTAATTGAGCATGGTAGAAACGTGTGTAAAGCCCAAAAACCTGATTGTATAAATTGTTTTTTAGCAAATATATGTCCTAAGCTAGGTGTTTTGGGCAATTAGCTCAGCGGGAGAGCACTCCCCTCACACGGGAGGGGCCACAGGTTCAATCCCTGTATTGCCCAAATAAATAAAACCTGTGGCACCGTCAAAAGGGTTCACCCCGTAAGAAAATGTTGTAAATAGTTTTTGGGGCATAGAATAGGTTAATTAGCATTATGTATCTACATTTTCAAGCGGGGGATAATGTAAAATATTATGTGTAAGTTTACTTGAACCTGTAGGTTCAAGTATTGAAAAATAA
>MGVS01000012.1 GCA_001800605.1 Elusimicrobia bacterium RIFOXYD2_FULL_34_15 | reverse complement strand
TAATAGGAAGGAAGCATGTCAAAAGATGCTGATTTTTGACAGAGGATACTATTTTCTTCTTGACATGCTTTTCCATAGATGACAAATTATTTTACGTATTTGCCGATTAGTAATTCCAATCTTTTTTTGGTTGTCATGCTAATTGCTTTTGGACTGGTCATTATTGCATATTTAAGCGCATCTTTGCAAGTACATTTAGTGCAATGGTCTATTTTTGTTATTACACTTTTTATTACTTTTTTGACGTTGGTAGTTAATATGTGCATGTTTTCGATTACTTTGTCTACCGTGACTTCTTCGCCTTCTTTCCAGACATCATAGTCGGTTGCAAGACCTATTGAAGCGTAACACATTTCAGCTTCACGGGCAAGTTTCGCTTCGGGAATGCCGGTCATTCCTATTATGGAAAAACCAAGTGAACGGTAGACTTTTGATTCTGCTTTGGAAGAAAATTGTGGACCATCAATACAGACATATGTACCGCCGTTGTGAACCGGAAAGTTTAAGGATTTTGTAGTTTCGTATAATACTTTGCTTAGTTCCTGGCAGTATGGGTGGGCAAAACCAATGTGAACAACTACACCTCTGTCAAAGAATGTGGAAGGCCTTGATTTTGTTCTATCGTATATCTGGTCGGGTATGACAAAATCTCTCGGTTTGATTTCTTCTTTAAGAGAACCGCAGGCAGATACTGCTAATATTTTTTCTATGCCGATTTTCTTAAGTACATATATGTTGGCACGATAGTTAACTTCCGCAGGAGAATATCTGTGCCCGATACCGTGTCTTGGCAGGAATGCTACCCGTGTTCCGTCTATTTCAATTATTTTTACGGCGTCTGAGGGCTCACCAAACGGAGTTCTTATTTTGATTTCTTTTATAAATTTTGCGCCTTCTATTTCGTATACTCCACTGCCGCCGATTATTCCGATTTTTGCATCTATCATTTATGTTTGTCCCCCTTTTTGTTGTTTATACGTATTTTCTTGCTTCACTTACTATTTTAGTTCTTAGATATTCAAAGTTGAATGGTTTTAATATGCAGTCAACTGCACCTTCCCTGAACGCTTCTATTACTTTTTCGGCATCTTTATAACCGGTTATCATCATTACAGGAAGTTCAGCATCAATTTTATGGACTTTTTTGAGTATTTCTACTCCGTCTGCATCCGGTAATTTAATGTCTAGTAGAAGAAGCGAATATGTTTCGCTTGCTATTTTTTTTACTACTGCTTCGCCTTTATCAAGCAGAAATACATGATACCCTTCAGATTCCAAAAAAACTTTTAAAATTTCTCTTGTTTCTGCGTCATCATCAACAACAAGTATTTTCATTTTCTACTCCCTAAATCATTTTGGAGTCGATTGATTTATTCCGCCTTCGCGAAACACCACCGTATTTAAATACGTGGATTTATTGCCCTATTTTCGCTACGGCGGATTTCCGCTCCGAAGCTTTATAGAGACTAATGAAGCATAAACTTATGTAGCTTCAATTTTTTTCTTTTAGTTCTTGCGGACCTTTTGCTTCTGTTGCTATTGCAAGCCGTTTTACACCAATTGATTTTGTAAGATCAAGTATTTCTACAACCTGACCATGATATGCGGTTTTATCCGCTTTTATTATTACCAGAATGTTGGGATCGTTTAATACCCTGTTTTTTAGTGCATTTTCTAGATGGTTTCTGTTCATTTCAACGTCACCAAAATATATTTTGTTATCGCTTGTGATTGTTATTGTTAATCCGGAATCAGAAACATCTTGTACCGTCTGCGTTTTTGGCAGTTTTATAGGTATTCCCGCCTGCATTATAAGGGGTGTTGTTACCATGAATATTATTAATAACACGAGTACAACATCTGTAAACGGTGTGATGTTGATTTCCGACATTATTTTTTTGGAGTTATGATTACTTATCGCCATATATCACCGGACTGAGAATTTCGAGTGTAAGATTTTCTATTTCGCTTTCTAAATTGTTTATTCTCTTAGAAAAATAATTGTATAACATTACCGAAGGAATTGCAACAAGCAATCCGGCTGCGGTTGCAACCAGCGCTTCGGCGATTCCGGCAGAGACTATTGACGGGTTGCCTACTCCGTATTTTCCTAAATCGTGGAATGCTTTCATTATTCCTATGACGGTTCCAAGCAGTCCGATAAACGGGGTTATGGCACCGATTGTCCCGACTGCTGAAAGATGTTTCTCAAATTTTAATATTTGTTGTGAAATTTTTCTTGATATAGCTTCTTTTACTGCAATACCGTGTGTATTTTTTAACGCTTCGTTTATTACTTCGCATATTAAAGTGTTGCTGCTTTCAGATATTTCTTTTGCCCTTTTTATATCGCCTGCGTTTACAGCGGATTTTATGTTGTCTATTTCTTTTTTAGAATACGGTTTTATTTTAGAAAACATCATCATTTTTTCAATGCTGATCGCAACGGATATTATAGAACATATTAATAATACAACTATTGTATAACCGCCTTTGGTTATTAACTGCAGGATATTTAATGATTCGAACATTGTTACGCCTCCTGATATAATTAGAATTATATCTGATTAAACTGATTTTTAACACCGATTACACTGATTAGAACCAAATCTTTTTAATAGAATCCCTGCCTGCCGGCAGGCAGGTGTGTAATCTGCCTTTTAATCTGTGTAATCGTTTTTAATTATTTTGCGGATATTTTCCACAACAACCATGTATCAAATATAGACCACACAAGAGATAAGAAAAATATTATATCTAATAGTATAAAAAAGTTTGTGGATAAGAAGTCTCTTGCGTTCTCATATGAATCTTCGATTCTTGTTATTTTGGTTTCTACCCATTTGTAAAGCTCGTCAGTATCGAAGATTTTGTTTATATTTGTGTAAAGCGTTTTTAAGTGCCAGTCATTTTCAATTTCAGTTATGCTTGTGTGAATGCTGGATATTATTTCCAGTTTATCTCTGTTAAAATCTAAAGAGTCCTTGCTGAATTTGTTATATTGCGTAAAAGTTCTAAGTATTTTAAAACCCGACGGGATGTCTGCAATATGCTGTTGTGCTTCATCGAGTTCCATTTCCAATATAAAGTCGTAGGATTTCAATACCCACCACTGCACCAGGGATAATCTTATTACATCAACTATTGTATCAGATTCTTCGGAAGAAATAAATGCACCAAACTTTTTTATTAAGATTATTTCGTCTTCGTAATAACCATAGTTGGCTAGCGGTTCCTGCTGAAGAACAAATTCTGAAAGTTTTTCATAGTTGGTTTCCGAAGATACTATGCCATAAAGCGTTTTAAGATTTTTTGTTATGTACGCATCCGCTGAAGTAGCTAATTTTTCCATTATAAAAACGGGGAATATTTCTACTTCTTCAAGTTTTTTCTCATATTTATGTGTTGAGATTTGCTGTACTTCATTTATGGTTTTGCTTGCTAAACTTTTACAGTAAGTAACTAATTCGGCTCCGTCGATTTTTATTTGTGAAGATAAAGAAGATATTTGGGTGCATGCCTGAAGGTTCTTATCGATCGGAAAAGATATTGAGATAAGCCCGCAACCGAATTTGTATATCCGTGTTTCAATATCAATATTGTGATAATGCTTGTCAAAAAAAGTTAAGGAAGCTGCTTTTTCGTGGTGTAATACCTTGAAAAAAGAGTTTGTGCCTTCTTTTTTTAAATCCAAGTCCAAACCCATATCAAATGGGTATAATAGAGTACAGATCATAAATTTTATTACCTGATTACACAGATTTTAAACACCGATTACACAGATTGAAAATTATTGAAAACATTCAAAGAATCAACTGCTTTTGGATTCCAGATTAGAACCTTCGAGAATGAGGGAAATAAAATACCAGATTCTTCACTCCGTTCAGAATGACATCAGGTCAAGATAAGCAGAGCTATGCTCTGCAGCTACAACTTCAGTCTCATTGGCAGCCATAAGGGGACCCGAAAGACAATTCAAAACTTAAAAACTTCTGGATTCCCGATAACTTCGCCTGCCTACCAGCAGGCAGGCTCGGGAATGACTTCACAGACTGGATTGATTGCCACGAGCCAATAAATTGGCTCTCGCAATGACGTCTTAACTACCCCGTTAGAGAATTATGCCACTGATTTTGTCAGTAGAATTCTCTAACGGGTATATCATTTATTTTATTATGCTAAATCTTCTGCGCCAACTGTTTTCTTTTTGCCTTCTGCTTTTACTTTTTCGATTGATGCTTTTATTATGCCGTCAACCTTAACAGATAATGCTTCAATGTAGTCTTTGCCGGTTCTTAAGCCAGCTTCTTTGCCCATTTTTTTAATCTTAGAGACAACTACTAATGTATCAGCCATTTTTTTCACCTCCTTTTTTTTAATACTGTGAATTAAAATTCTTTTCTTGAGAAAAGAATTGAACACAATATAATGCATACACCGGAATAGACAACGGTATAAATTACCGGCATTGTTAAAGAAAAACTGCCCATGTCTAAACGGTCCCTGAAATTCATAAATTGAAAGTTTGGTGTGATATAGAAAAATATTTTTAGAAGTATTTTTAAAAATATATTGGTAATTTTTGAAGATAGAAATTTAAGTTCAGTGCCAAAGTGTCCCAATATCCAGAAAAATATAGTAAATACAATTGATGCAACTGCAGATGTAGAAAAAAGCGAGAAGAAAAGGGCAACAGTTGAAATTAATATTATTTTCAATATTATTCCAAATACCGCTATAAAATATACTAATTGAACATCCCAGCCGATTATAATTAAAAAAGTTAGATGTAATACAACCATTATTACAAGTCCGATGATTACGGTTAATATCATTCCAAAATATCTGCCCAATATATAATCTATACGCCGCAGCGGCCTGGATAAGAGAAGGTATATGGTTTTTGATTCAACTTCTTCGAGTATTAATGTTACCGCAACAAATATGGAAACCAAAAGTCCAAAGACTTCAATTGCCCCTAAACCGACATCCAGCAGAAGCCGGACCTGTTCGTCACCGGCAAGTACTCCGAAAAGTATGTCCGCACCAATAATAGCAACTGCAAAAAGCACAAGAACATAAAATATTTTGTGCCTGATATTTTCTTTGACTGTATATTTTATTATCGGAATTATGTTGTTCATGAACTAGCCTCCGCTTTTGTTATTTCGGAAACGAAAATATCTTCAAGCGTACCCGGATTTATTTCTTTTATGTTGACGATTTTTAAGAGTTTACCTTTATATATTATAGCGGTCCGATCGCATATTTTTTCGGCATCCGAGATTATATGCGATGAGAAGAATATGGTGTCGCCTTCCGATTCCAGTTTTAACATTACTTCCCGCATGTCTTTAAGGCCTATCGGATCGAGGCCTGTAAATGGCTCATCTAATATGAGAAGCTTCGGTTTATGAAGTAACGCCTGTGCAACTCCGACTCTTTGGAGCATGCCTTTTGAAAATTCGCCAAGACGGGTGTCTTTTTCTGCTTTTAGTTTGACAATTTCTAATACTTCTTCAATTCTATTTTCTAAAATATTTTTATTGACATGAGAAATTGAACCGTAGAGGCGCAATATTTCCCTTGCTGTTAAATATTTATAAAGATATGGAATTTCCGGCAGGTATCCTACTTTTGAAGAAGCTGTTAGAGACGGTACCTTTTCACCGAATATAGAACAACTGCCTTGGGTCGGGAACAATAACCCTAACAAAAGTTTTATGGTTGTGGTTTTTCCGCTGCCGTTAGGACCAAGAAAACCGAATATCTCGCCTTGCTTTACCTCAAAACTTAAGTTGTCAACCGCAAGAAATTTTTTGTTTTTGATAAGCCGTTTTTTTATGTAGATTTTTGTAAGATTTTTTATTTCAAATGCATTCATATTAAATTCAGTACACAGGATACAGCTCATAGAACTACGAATAAGCCAAGCAAGCTTAGCAACTACATTAGTGGGAAAACCCCGCCACTGCTATGAACTTTCTATCGTTACCCATTACCCGTTACTCGTTACTGTCTTTAAATTTCTTTTTTTATCGCATCCAGGGCGATCATTACATCGGTTTCTGCACAGAAACCAAGATGGCCGATACGGAATATTTTGCCTTTTAAATCTTCCTGACCGCCGGCTAATACAACACCGTATTTTTCATTTATTTTTTTTCTTAATTCGTCGGCACCGACGCCTTCGGGCGGAAATACCGCGGTTACTGCACATGAAGCAACATCGTCGGATGCAAGGAGTTTTAATCCCATGGATTTTAATCCGGTTCTTGCCATGTCTCTTAATTTTTTATGGCTTTCAAAAACATTTTCGAGCCCCTGTTCTTCCAAAATTTTTATTGCTTCTTCCATGCCGTAATAAAGCGATACCGGCGGTGTAAACGGGTTCTGTCCCTTGTCGGCAAAATCTTTCATTGATTTAAAGTCCCAGTAGAATCTCGGCATTTTTGCTTTTGCATAGTATTCCCACGCTTTTTTGGAGAACGATACAAATGAAAGTCCGGGCGGAAGCATAAACGCCTTTTGCGAGGCGGCGACAACAACATCCAGTCCCCACTCATCAGTCCTTAAATCTGCGGTTATTAAACCGGAGACGGAGTCAACCACTACCAACGCATCATATTTTTTTATTACTGCTGCTAATGACTTTACGTCATTTAATACTCCTGTCGAGGTCTCATTATGCTGTAAGAATACCGCTTTGTATTTTTTTTCTTTTAATTTTTTTTCAACGGTGGCAACATCTGCCGCTTTTCCGCGTTCGAATTTTATTTCGTCAACATTGGCGCGGAATGCTTTCAATATTTTTACAAATCTTGCACCAAAAGCTCCGATATTTAATACGAGAACATCGTCGCCTTCAGAAAGAACGTTTACTATTGCCGCTTCCATCCCGCCTGTGCCGGAAGAAGGTATTATGAACAAATCGTTGTTTGTTTTAAAACATTTCTTTACGCCTTCGGTCACATTTTTCAGAATTTTTATAAATTCCGGTCCTCTGTGATTTATCATTTCCCGAACCATTACCCGCAAAACTCTTTCAGGAACCATTGTCGGTCCCGGAATCATCAAATACTGTTTTTGAATCATTTTACCAGCTCCTTTTGAGATTGTTGATAAATCAACAATCTCTGATTACGATGATTATAAAAAACGATTACCCGCCACAGCGGGCAGGCACAGATGAAGTCATTCTTAGATTGCCACGAGCCAATAAATTGGCTCTCGTAATGACGGTAATCTGTTATAATCCTTACTTTAATCCGAGTGTTTTTTCGATTACTTCGTCCATTATTTTTACAGGAACAAATTTTATTTTTCCCTGAATTTCTTTCGGAATTTCTTCCATGTCTTTCATATTCTCATATGGGAACAATACCATTTTTATTCCTGTTCTATATGCCGCAAGAACTTTTTCTTTCAGACCACCGATGGATAAAACCCGGCCGCGAAGGGTTATTTCACCTGTCATTGCTATATCTTTTTTTACCGGTTTATTGGTTAACGCTGAAAGGACCGCCGTTGCCATGGTTATTCCTGCCGAAGGACCGTCCTTTGGGATTGCACCCTCCGGAATATGAATATGAATATCTTTGGTTTTAAATACCTCTTCTTTTATTTTGAATTTCTTTGCGTTGGATCTTATATAGGAAAGGGCTGCCTGGGCAGACTCTTTCATTACATCACCCAGTTTTCCGGTTAAGGTAAGTTGGCCCTTGCCTGACATGATTGAAACCTCGATAGATATTGTGTCTCCGCCAAATTCTGTCCATGCAAGACCTGTTGCAATTCCTATCTGATTTTCAGATTTTATATCAGTGTGGTATTTAGGTATGCCAAGATATTTTTGGGTATTTTTTTCTGTTACTTCTATAACACATTTTATTTTTTCACGGACTATTTCTTTAACAACTTTTCGAATTACATTTGCAATTTCCCGCTCAAGATTTCTAACACCGGCTTCAAGAGTGTATTCTTTTATTATATAATTTACTGCATCGTCAGTTATGTTAACTTGTTTTTCAGTTATTCCATGTTCCTTTAATTCCTTAGGAATAAGAAATTTTCTTGCGATGTGAACTTTTTCTTCTTTTGTATAGCCGGCAAATCTTAATATTTCCATCCTGTCAATAAGTGCCGGCGGAATGGAATAAAGAGTGTTTGCGGTTGTTATGAACATAACATCGGATAGGTCAAAATCAACTTCCATGTAATGGTCCGAAAATGTTGAGTTTTGTTCCGGGTCCAAGACTTCAAGAAGCGCCGCTGCGGGATCGCCCCTGAAATCCATACCCATTTTATCGATTTCGTCCATTAAAAACACCGGGTTTTTAGATTTTGCTTTTCTGAGTGATTGCAAAATTCTGCCTGGCAAAGCGCCGATATATGTTCTTCTGTGACCTCTTATTTCCGCTTCATCGCGTACACCACCCAGAGATATACGCACAAATTTTCTGCCAAGTGATCTTGCAATTGATTTTGCTATGCTGGTTTTTCCGGTGCCGGGAGGTCCGACAAAACACAAGATAGGACCTTTCATTTTTTTTGTCATTTTACAAACAGCAAGATATTCTATTATTCTTTCTTTTATTTTTTCAAGGCCGTAATGGTCCTCTTCCAGAATTTTTTCGGCGTGCTGAAGTTCAAGATTATCATCAGTTTTTACTGCCCAAGGCAGTGCAATAAGCCAATCGATATATGTTCTTATTACAGTAGCTTCGGGTGAAAAAGCCATCATTTTTTCAAGCCGTGACATCTCTTTTAAAGCAACAGCTTCCGCCTCTTTACTCATTTTTGCTTCTTTTATTTTCTGTTTAAGCTCGTCCAGTTCTTTTGCGTAATCGTCTTTTTGACGTAATTCTTTCTGGATTGCTTTCATTTGTTCGGTTAGATAATATTCTTTTTGCGATTTTTCTATTTGATTACGGACTCTGGATTGTATTTTTTTCTCGATGTTTAAAATCTCAAGTTCGCTGTTTAGTATTTCTATTATTTTTGAAAGCCGTTGTTCCGGATTGGCTATTTCAAGGACCTCCTGTTTCTGAGGATTTTTTACTATGATGTGCGCGGCTATCATGTCGGCAAGACGGCCAGGTTCTTCGATTGAATTTAGTGCTGTAACAGTCTCGTATGAAAATCTCGGGTTCAATCCTACATACCGTTCGAAAAGTGATATTGTCTGCCTCATTAACGCTTCAATATTGGGCGTCTTTTCGATTGTCATGTCCAGTTTTTCAACATCTACTTCTATGTAACCCTTTGGTGTTATTCTGAAGTTGTTGAATTTTCCTCTGACAAGACCTTCAATTAAAATTTTGGCACTTCCGTCAGGCATTTTAAGCAGCTGTAAAACTTCAGCGATTGTTCCTATTTCGTATATGTCTTCTTTACTAGGATCTTCTGTTTGAATTTTTTTCTGTGCAGCAAGAAATATAAGGCGATTGCCTGCCATCGCCTCATCCAGGGCTTTTTGGGACCTTTCCCTGCCGACAACTAACGGCAGTACCATATACGGAAATATTACAATGTCCCTTACCGGTAAAAGCGGTAATATTTTAGGAATTTGCAAAGTTCTGTTGTTATTAGTATTCATAGAAAATTCTCCCAATTTAAACCTCCGTTGAAACTATTATCTTTCTGTAATTACCGCATCCACGATTCCGTAATTCTTTGCTTCTTCGGCTGACATAAAAAAGTCTCTGTCTGTATCTTTTTCTATTTTTTCAAGAGGCTGTCCCGAATGTTTTGCAAGTATATCATTCAAACGGGCTTTTACCCTTAATATTTCTTTTGCCTGAATTCCTATGTCGGTAGCCTGTCCCTGAACGCCGCCCAACGGCTGATGAATTAATATGCGCGAATTAGGAAGTGCAAATCTTTTTCCCTTGCTTCCGGCAGCTAAAAGTACTGCTCCCATTGATGCAGCCTGCCCGATGCAAATTGTAGAAACTTCGGGTTTTATGAATTGCATCGTATCGTATATCGCCATACCCGCTGTTACTAACCCACCCGGACTATTTACATAAAGCGATATTTCCTTTTCAGAATTTTCAGATTCAAGAAATAAAAGCTGTGCGATTATTATGTTTGCTAAATCATCTTCTATCGGAGCGCCGATAAAAATAATTCTGTCTTTTAAAAGACGTGAATATATATCGTATGCGCGTTCGCCGCGGGGCGATTGCTCAACGACCATAGGTATTAGGTTAGCTTTCATCTATTTAAGCCTCCTTAATTTTGGCATTTTCAAATAGAAAATCAAAAAGTTTTTTCTCTTTTAACTGAAGTCCGACATAATCGTGATACTTATTATAATTTTCTGCCACTTTCTTATCGCCATTGGCCATTTCTTCAATTTTTTTGTTTATTTCATCCTGTGTTACTTCTATATTTTCATTTTTTGCAATTTTTGATAATAAATATGAAATTCGTACGGTTTTTTCTGATTCGACTTTATATTTGTCACGCATTGCAGGTATAGATTTTTTAAATTCTTCCTCGTCAAAACTGTGATTTGAAACCAGGTACTGCTTTGTTCTTTCAATTGAGTGGTTTATTTCATCTTCAACAAGTGTGTCCGGAACATCAAAATTATTTGATTTTAAAAGTGCCTCGACAATCTGATTCTCCATTTCCTGCCTGGTTTTCTCTTCTTCGGCTCTTACAAGTTCTTCTTTTACTTTTTCTCTGAGCTGTTCAATGCTTTCGTGCCCCATGTCTTTTGCAAATTCATTATCAATTTTTTTAACTACTTTCTTTTTTACGGACTTTACTTTAATATTGAATTGGGCATTTTTATCCGCAATCTTTGTATCGATAGTTTTGCTGTCTCCGACTTTTAATCCGATAAGACCTGCCGCAAATCCTTCTGGGAGCGATTTATGCGACAAATCTATAATCTGGTCTGTTGCGGGTTTATCCATCTTTTTTCCGTCAATTGTTCCGTCATAATCCGCTACAAGGAAATGATGCGGCTCAACAACAACATCTCCGGCATCTTCAAGAGTAGCTTGCCTGTCCTGAAGGTTTTTTATAACATCGTCTATTTCTTTATCCGTAATCTTTTTTACTTTTTTTGTAATTTTCACTTTCTTATAATCTTTCGGTTCGAATTCTGGCGCCTGCTCAACCTTCATTTTGAAAGATAAAGGCTTTCCATCTTCAAAATCTAACGGTTCAATAACCGGACTGATTACCGGCTTGAAATTCTTCTCTTTTATAATTTTTTCTACGGCATTTGACATCAAATTACGCAGCGCTCTGTCTAATGCGGTTTTTACATACTCTCTTTTGACAAAATCCATCGGTGCATGCCCTTTTCTAAAACCATCAATAGATGCATTTTTTTGTATATCTACAAAAACTGTTTCCATTTCCTCTTTTACTTTTTCCGAAGGAATTTCAACCTTCATCTCGGTTGTACATCCTTTTTTTTCTAAAACATCCATTTTAAAACTATCCATTTTCTCTCCAATAAATCTATTTTATATAATTAGCTCGCTGAAAAAATCCATTTTTTGTCATTGCGTTAGCTCTCGGAATTCGGACCTACTGGACCGAACGAGAAAGCAATCCCGCAAAGCGGGAAATACAACTGTTGAAGCAATCCCATGAAATTGCTTCACTTTGTTTACAATCTTCGAGATTACTTCGTCGGTTACTGTAGCGACCTTCCTCGTAATGACAAATCGTAAGGTTTTAAACAGTCTCAAAATGCCGCGGGAGGGAGTTCCCCGAAAAACGGGGCAGGGAACCCAACTCCATTTATTCGTGCGCGCCCACCTTCGTTAAAACTACGGTGGGTAAACCTGCTAATGTACTGCCAGAGAGAGGACTTGAACCTCCAAGGGTTTCCCCGTACGGTCCTAAGCCGTATGCGTTTGCCAATTTCGCCACCCTGGCAATAACAGCAATTAAAAATTAAAAATGCAAAATTAAAAATTTATGTTAAATTTTACCTTTTTAAATCAATGAGCGAGGGAGTCGCTGAGGAAGCCATAACGGAGTTCCGCTTAAAACATTCAGCAGAACGAGTTTGGAGCACGGCCGCAGGGCCGATGCGTGCTGACGAAGCAATCTCCCGAGCGAATCATTTGGGCTGTACAGGACTTGAACCTGTAACCTGACGATTAAGAGTCGCCTGCTCTACCAATTGAGCTAACAGCCCTATTAAATAACCCTTAATGCTAATAATTGGTAGATTTTATTAAATTTTACAGTTTTTGTCAATAAAAAGTTTAATTCTTAGAAATTTTTAGTTTATTTACTAAAAACTTGATTATTTTTAAGCTATTTTAATTGAATTCATTATTTTATTTGCAATCCAGGCTTGACCTAAAGATATTCCACCATCATTTGTAGGCACCTGTTTATTGAAAAAAACATAAAAATTATCATTTTCAAGTAATTTAACCGATTTTTCTAACAAAATTTCGTTTTGAAAAACACCACCGCTTAATGCAACCTTATTTATTTTTGTTTCTTTTCTTAATTTTTGGCATATATTTAAAATAATTTCAGCAAGTGTATTGTGGAATTTTAGTGAAATTTCGCTATTTGATTTATGTTTATTAAAATCATCTACTATTCCAATTATCATCTTTTTCAAGTTTATTTCCTCTCCGGAAATTTCATATTCATAACAATTTTTGTTTTTAGACTTACTGCTTGCTAAAAATTCCAACTCTATAGCTGCCTGTGCATCGAAGGTTATTTCCTGCCTTAAATTTATTATTGAAGCAACCGCATCAAAAAGCCGACCAACAGAAGATGTCAGAGGGCAGTTTATATTTTTATTTATTATATTTTTAATTACAGAAACATTCTTATCCGGGTAAAATTTTACTGCTTTATCTCCGAAAATCGAGTATAAATAACTGAATCCTATCCGCCATATTTCGTGTACTGCAGAATCTCCGCCCGGTAATTTAATATATCTTAGATGATATTTCCGCTCAAAAGTTCCGCCATTAACAATTAGAAATTCTCCGCCCCAGATATTACCATCCATTCCATAGCCCGTACCATCGAATGACACACCTATGACTTTATCATCTATATTATTTTCAGCACAAACGGATGCTATATGTGCATGGTGATGCTGGGTTGGAATAGTAAATAGTTTAGAGTGAGTAGTTCGTAGTTCATTGGCGCATTTAGTGGAAAGATAATCCGGATGTAAATCATATGCAATTGCTTTTGGCTTCACTTTTAAAATACTTTCCATATTTTCAATTGATTCTTTATAAAATTCGTATGTTTTTGAGTCTTTTAAATCTCCGATAAATTGCGAAACATACGCTTCATTACCACGAGTTAAACAAAATGTATTTTTAAGTTCTGCACCAGCTGCCAAGATTGATGTTTTTGATTGTTTTGCATTGACACTCCGTGTCAGTCCGATCGGATTTGGTACATACCCGCGACTTCTTCGAATGATTACCAAATCATTTTTATTCTGAACTTTTACAATTGAATCATCACATCTATTATAAATATCTCTATTATGAATTAAAAAGTAATCGCATATACCTGAAAGTTCTTTTATTGCTTCATCATTGGTTTTACAAATAGGCTCGTCCTGTTTATTGCCGGAAGTCATAACCAACAAGTCTATTGACTGGAATAAAAGACAGTGCAATGGGGTATACGGAATCATTACACCTAGCGAATTGTTATTAGGAGCCACTGTGTCCTGCGTACTATACTTTTTCTTTAGGAGTACAATCGGTTTCTCGGAAGAATTTAAAATTTTTTCTTCTTCTTTTGAAACATAACAAAACTTTTTTACAGTGTTAATATCTTTCATCATTACTGCGAAAGGCTTATCCGGACGATTTTTCCGCCGGCGAAGTTTTTTTATAACTTCGTCATTTGTTGCATCACAAGCAATGTGAAACCCGCCGATTCCCTTTATTGCTACAATCTTCCCCTTTTTGAGCAACTCTATGGTTTTTTGAATCGCTTTTTTGCCTTTATTTAAACTTTTTACTTTTAACTTTTTACTTGCCACTAGTTCTACGTCCGGTCCGCAATCCCAGCAGGCATCCGGCTGGGCATGAAACCTTCTATTTGCCGGATCTGCATACTCTTTCTTACACATTTCACACATTTTAAATTCATGCATAGTTGTATTTTTTCTATCGTAAGGAACATCTTTTATAATTGTAAATCTTGGCCCGCAATTTGTGCAATTGATAAAAGGATACAAATAACGGCGGTCATTTTTACTAAAAAGTTCTCTCTTACAATCATCGCATATTGAAATATCCGGTGAAATTTCCAGAGAGCTTTTTTTGCTTAATACACTTTTTTTAATTAAAAACTTTCTATCGTACTTCTGCTCAATTTTCTGAATTGAAATTTTAGCAATTTTTGATTGCTTTGGCGATTGTGTTTTTATTTTTTTTAGAAAATTCTTTATATTTTGTTCTTTACCTTCAATTTCAACTACTACTCCGTTGGTTGTATTTAATACAAAACCTTTTAACTTTTCTTGTAAAGCATAGCGGTATATTGTTGGCCTGAAACCAACTCCTTGAACCCTGCCGGAAATAATAATTTTATATCTTTTCATTTTAACAACGATTACACAGATTTCAAAAGACGATTACACAGATTAAAAAACTGTGATTATGATGATGTCATGCTGAGCTCGCCACGGCGGCCGAAGCATCTCGGTGTAAAAAAAAGATTCTTCACTTCGTTCAGAATGACGTCTTACATCAAGCGAGCAATAATTTTCGTCATATTTTTTTTAATTGTTGCGCGAAGTAGAAATTTGCTGATTTTGACTTTAATAGTGAACGAGCAAGAAACTTTTGTAGAGCCTCAATTTGCCTGCCCGACTATCTATAAGAAGTTATGAATGGTCAGGCGGGCGACCTATTATGAGATCCTTCGCTACGCTCAGGATGACTGCAATTTTGCCTTTTAGTGCAAGCGAAGCAATAATTTTCGTAAGACCCTTGAGGAGCGACCTATACATTCAGGAGCGACGATTAGAACTGATGCGTGCCTGCCTGCCGGTAGGCAGGTCTAAGAAAATTGATTGCGAGCGCTATTCGCCTTCGATAAAATTCACATAAACATCTTTACCGGAAATTATCTCTATGCTTTGTTCGTTACAAGAAGGGCAACAAAAAACCATCTCTTTCGGGGAGAAGTTCGCGGAGCACTTTTTACATATTGCTGCTACTTTTTCAACTACAATCTCCAATTTGCAGCCGGAAGCAATTGTATTTGGAAATAAATGGTCGACAAAAGAATGTTTTAAAAAACCTTCTTCTATACCGGATGCTTCTCCGAGTTTTATAGAAATTCTTGTAATTTTGGTAAGTTTATTTTTTTTTGCCGTCTGTAAAGCAATTTCAAACAAACTTTTAGCTATTCCTAATTCATGCATAACAAATTTCCTATAATATTGTATCTTTTACTACTGAAAGTTTTGTCGGATAGTCAATATTATAATGAAGGCCGCGGGATTCCTTGCGTGCAACTGCCGATTTTATCATTAGCCTGGATACTGTAGCAATATTTCTTAATTCAATTAAATCCTGCGATATAATAAAACCCCAGTAATATTGATTGATTTCCTTCTTTAATATATCTATTCTTGTAAGTGCCCGCTCTAAACGTTTATTTGAACGGACAATTCCGACATAATTCCACATTAGACGCCTTATTTCATCCCAATTGTGCGAGATAACTATTGCTTCGTCCGGATTTGTAGCACGTCCCTTTTTCCAAGATTCAACTTTTGGAAATTTATTTGAAAATTTATCAGAAATTATTTTTTTAGCTGCCTGATACGAAAAAACCAGCCCCTCTAAAAGCGAATTTGATGCAAGCCGATTAGCACCATGCAGACCTGTACACGCTACCTCTCCGATTGCATAAAGTCCTGAAATATTTGTTCTTCCGAATATGTCTGTTAAAACACCGCCGCATAAATAATGGGCAGCCGGGACTACAGGTATCGGCTTTTTAGTTATATCGATACCGTAAGATAAACATTTTTCGTATATTGTCGGAAATCTTTTTTTGATAAACGATTTGGGTTTAAATGAAATATCCAGATAAACACAATCGTCGCCCGATTTTTTTAATTCTGCATCTATAGCACGTGCCACAATATCACGCGGAGCCAATTCTTTTTGAGGATGATATTTTTTAATGAATCTTTTGCCTTTAGAATCAATTAAAATAGCACCTTCTCCGCGGAGTGCTTCTGATATTAAAAATGATTTTGCTTCGGGATGATAAAGGCATGTCGGATGAAACTGCATAAATTCAAGATTCGCCACTTTACAGCCAATTCTATGGGCCATTGCAATACCATCACCTACTGCTACATCCGGATTGGACGTATATAAGTAAACCTTGCCCGCACCACCCGTAGCCAAAATTATTGTTTTTGCTAAAAAAGTATCAACTAAACCTTTATCTTTGTTTAATACGTACGCACCGCAGCATCTACCGTCTTTTTTAATTAAATTTATCGCAACAAAGTTCTCAAAAATTTTTATATTTTTTCTATTTTTAACTTTTTTGTCTAAAACAGTTTCTATATCTTTACCCGTATTGTCACCAGAATGTAAAATCCTTCTTTCTGAATGTCCGCCCTCAAGTCCGACATCTTTATCAAATTTTACACCCCAATTTTTTAATTCTTCAATCCGTTCCGGTGCCTGTTTAACAACTAATTCTACTACCTCTTTTTTACAAAGTCCGTCACCGGCTATAAGTGTATCTTTTATGTGTTTTTTAAAAGTATCTTTTTTCCTGCAAACACAGGCGATACCGCCCTGTGCCTCAAAGGTATTCGAGTTTATGGTATTTCGTTTTGTTATAATAGAAACAGAACCGGATTTCTCAAGCCGTAAAGCAAGAGAAAGCCCGGAAATGCCGGAACCAATAATTAAGAAATCAGATTTATATTGCATGATAAAAACGATTACACTCCCGCCTGCTTCAGTTATGCTGAAAGCACTGCGGGCAGGGATTTTGAGACCCGATTACACTGATAAACCATTAGGATTTAATCTGTGTAATCATTTTTTCCCATCTGTGTAATCAGAGATTGTCGAAAAATTCGACAATCTCATTATATAACATTGCGATGGCAAAAACAAGGTTACTAGACCTGCTTTTTTATTCTTCGACTAATGTTTTGATTATTGTTTTTGAAAAGGACCAGAGAGAATCAGGCGGCATTTTATTTATGAGCATTTCTTCAAAAAGGAAAGTTGTATTTGAAGGGAATTCGTCATCACCTTTCCAATAGATAATAGCAATATTTCCTTTAGGCAACACTTTAAATTGCAGACCTAAATCACCAAAAGGGTATTCTTTGGCACCAAAAGAAATACACTTTTTTTTAAATTCTTCAAAATTATTATCAAATGATTTTGTAAGTTTATCTGCCGGTATCACATGATTTTTAGAAAAAAACTGGGTTACCGAAGGATTTTCAGAAGCTGAAATAAATTTATCTGCCGGCATTTCAGCATCCATAGTTGTCATATATATTAGTATTGAAAGATTAAAATCAAATGAAGTAACTTTTATGTTATTTTTTAAATTGTAAATTGTTTTTGTATTTAAATCTATCGCATAATTTTCATTAAGATATTTTACTATAAATATGTTTTTTTGGAGTATAAATTCTGTTAGTGTATTTTCTGCAATGTTTTGCGGATTAGATTCTTTGAGAATTTGCCAGGATTTGTCGATACCGGTGTAAGGGTTTGTAGGGTTCTTAGAGTTCATTGTGTTTATAGAGTTTATTATAATATCCAAAATGCGGTAAATAGTACTCAGAATACAGTACACAGGATACAGTTTTTAGGAAACAATTATTTTTGAAACATCTAACATTTTCTTTATAGTAAGGTATGCTTTTTGGCGGATTTTTTCTGGAACTTCCATTTCGGGCTCCTCATTAAGGAGTGATTCGTATAAAGATTCAAGGTTATTATATTTCATGTTTGGACAGTACATTTTCCGGGAAGCGGGAATAAAGTTTTTTTCCGGGCTTTCTTTTTTTAGACGGTGTAAAATAGCTGTTTCGGTTCCTATTATAAAATCTTTAGAAGGATCTGTTTTTACATATTTTATTATTCCGCTGGTTGAGGTTATTTTGTCAGCAAGTTTCAATACATCTTCCGTGCATTCCGGATGTGCGACAAATTTTGCATTAGGATATAATTTTTTCATTTCTAAAACATCTTCTATTTTAAGATTTTCATGAGTCGGACAATAACCATTCCAGATTATCATTTTCTTTTTTGTGTGTTTTGAGACATAATTGCCGAGATTTCTATCCGGTAAAAAGATTACCATATCTGAATTAACTGAATTAACAATGTCAACCGCATTGGAAGAAGTACAGCATATATCGCATTCTGCTTTTACTTCAGCTGAAGTATTTATATAACATACAACTTCTGCTCCGGGGTTCTCTTCCCGCAATTTTTTTATATCATCCGGGGTAACCATGTCTGCAAGCGGACAGCCGCTTCTTAAGTCGGGTAGAAGAACGGTTTTTTTCGGAGAAAGAATTTTTGCGGTTTCTGCCATGAAATTAACTCCGCAGAAAACAATAATATTTGCATCAGTATCTGCGGCGTTCCTTGATAATTCCAAAGAATCACCGACAAAATCAGCGATATCCTGAATTTCAGGCAGTTGATAGTTATGAGAGAGAATAACTGCCTTTTTGCTTATTTTTAATTTGTTTATTTCGGCAATGATGTTTTCCATTTTTATAAATTATAGTTTTTTAGATCAAGCAATTCTTTGACTTTTTTTACGAGGTCTTCCGGTTCGAATGGTTTTGTTAAATATGCATCGCACTTGAACATTTCGGCTTGCCGGATATCTTCCGGATTAGATTTTGCGGATAGCATTAAAACTTTTGGGAAAGGTTTAAATGATTCATCTTTTTTCATGCGGTGTAACACCTGATAACCTGAAAATTTTGGCATCATTATGTCAAGTATTACAAGTTGTGGTTTTTCCCTGCGGTATACTGAAAATGCCTCCGCACCGTCGCAGGCAGTAAAAATTTCGCAACCGATGGGAGTAACTAAAGTTTTAAGTAATTCGACTATGTTTTTGTCGTCATCTACAATAAGAATTTTTTTATTAATCATTCACTGATTTTCAGATATGCATTTACTACTGCGGGATCATATTTTATATCTCTTTGGGATTCTATAGCTTGTTTTATTTTCTCGTCTGATGTATTGTAAATCCGCATATCCTCAATCGACTCGACGAAAGATATTATTCTTGCACCTATCGGAATTGAGTCTTTTTTTAAGCCTTCCTGCGGGTAGCCCGAACCATCATACATAAGATGATGATATTTTATTAGAAGTGCACAATTTCTGAGAAGATTTATATTTTTTATCATTTCATAACCTGTTGTTGGATGTACTTTATCTCTTGAATGATCAAATGTTGTATACTCGGTAGAATTTAAAAAACCAACATCATGCAGAATAGCGGCATAGTATATATCTTTATATTGTGAACCGGTTATATTGAGCTCCCTTGCGATAGCTGTTGCAAGTTGTGCCACCCTAAATGAATGACCGGACAATGACCTGTCTTTTGATTCAAAAGAATTTGTAAGTATTTCGAAAATATTTGCAAAGAAATTCTGCTGATCTGAAATATTTTTTGCATTCATTATTGCAACCGCAGCAAAATTTGAGAGATTCATTAAAATTATTTTATCCTCTTCAGTAAATTGCGAACCGTCAATTTTATTTAATACCTCTGCAACACCGATAAGTTCGTTATTGACTATTAGAGGAACACATAATATGGATCGGGTCCTGAACCCTGATTCTGAATCTATTTTTCCGGTGAAACGCGGATCGGTGCTTACATCCTGTATTACAAGCGGTTCCTTGTTTTTGGCAACCCAGCCGGCAATGCCTTCACCAACCGGAACTTTTAATTTGGTAAGAACCGTTCCTTTGTCTCCGCTTGCAACTTTAAAATATAAATTCTTACCGTCTTCATCTAAAAGCATTATTGAAGATGCCATGGTATTAGTTAATTTTTCTGCAGCTGAACCGATTTTTTTGAGAGCAGAATCAACATCTAATGTTGATGTTATGGTTCTTGCAATTTCAAAAAATTCTGTAAAATCAAAGTTTTTTCCCGGCATTTTTTACACTCCCATTATTAGTACTCAGGATACAGGATACTGGATACAGCTAAAAATCGGTACACAGTACACAGGATACAGTTTTTAATTATTTAGAAATCTATATACTGAGTACTGCCTGCCCGCCTACGATTTCTTGTCCCCCAAAGTTTCAGTGGCGGAAGTGGCGGATATTCTGTGTACTGTATTCTGTGTACTGCCTTAATTCGCTGCTGCCATTAATTCTTCAAAAGTCGTCATTCCCATTGTTATTTTTATCAGGCCGTCTTCAACAAGAAGACGCATCCCATTTTTTACAGCCAAATCTCGTATCGGACCTACTGAAGATTCTTTTATACAAAGTCTGCGTAACTCTTCATTCATTACTAAAAGCTCATGTATCGCAGTTCTACCCTTCATACCCCTGCCGCCGCATTTTGGACAACCGCCCTGGTGCATTTTCATGAATGTTGCTTTTGAGTAATCTATTTTTTTAAGTTCTAACATTTTGATTAAGTCTTCCGGCGGGTTCGGGTCCGGTTCTTTGCAACTCTTGCATAATGTGCCGATAAGGCGCTGAGCGAGTATGCACTCGGTTGTGTTCGCAACAAGAAATGTATGAATACCCATCTCTGAAAGCCTTGATACGGCAGAAGGTGCATCGTTAGTATGAATTGTAGACAAAACCAGATGCCCCGTCATAGCTGCTTCCATGGCAATCTGCCCTGTCTCTCTATCACGGATTTCACCGACCATAATTACATCGGGATCCTGCCTTAAAAAAGAACGCAATGCCATACCAAAATCAAAAACTTTATCGCCCATTTTTAAGTCCGGATTTACCTGTACCTGAATCACGCCATCCAAATTATATTCAACCGGATTTTCAGCGGTTAATATTTTTTCGGCCGGGTCACGAACTGCAGCAAGTGCAGCGGAAAGCGTGTAGGATTTACCGCTACCGGTTGGACCGCAAACAAGAATCAGT
Source organism: Elusimicrobia bacterium RIFOXYD2_FULL_34_15 (assembly GCA_001800605.1). Lineage (GTDB taxonomy): Bacteria > Elusimicrobiota > UBA8919 > UBA8919 > UBA8919 > UBA9627. The sequence goes on along the minus strand of MGVS01000012.1, from coordinate 26,965 downwards.
CCAAACGGCTTTGCAAGACATGCCATAAACTTATCAATAGTATCTGGTAAAAATCCTAATTGTTCCAGCTTGGCAGACGAACCGGATCTGTCTAAAATTCTCATTACAGCACTTTCACCGTATATCGTCGGAATGATGTTTACGCGGAATTCTATCGGCTTTCCCCTTGCTTTCACCTGAATTCTGCCGTCCTGAGGAATTCTGCGTTCAGTAAGATTCATTGTGCCGGACATAATTTTTATTTTTGCAATTAGTGCTTGTTTGAAACTCATTGGTATCTTAAAAGTTGCACGCCTTAAATCCCCGTCTACCCGGTAACGGACAGCGAATTTTTTTTCAAATGGTTCAATATGAATATCTGACGCTTTAAGACGCATTGCTTCCAAAATGATTGCATTAACAAGTTTTTCAACCTCGGGAGCAGAAGTATCAACCTGCATAATGTCGGACGACTCTTCTCTATTTTTATCTACCTGAATTTCATCGCCGGAATCCAGGCCTGCTATTAATTCGGCGGTAAGTTCTTTAGCATCATCTGCTAATTCTGCCGCAGAAGCTGTTGTTGTAGGTGCTGCCGGCTTGTCTTCTTCCTCTTCTGACTGTTGTGTATCTTCCGCACCATAAACTTTATCTACGACTATTTTAATATCTTCAGGAAATGCCAAATAAGGCTGGACCTGAAAACCCGTTCTTAAATTGATATCTTCAACTGCAAATAAATCGCGAGGGTCCGCCATGGCAACAAATAAAATGTTTTCTTCTTTTGCAAAAGGAACAGCGTTATACCTTTTAACAGATTGTTTGGGAATGATTTTGGCGACTTCCGGATCTACATCCATTACGGATAGGTCTATTGCCTTAACAACCCATTCATTTGACAAAAGTTTGAGCAGCTGCCCTTTTTCGACAAGCTTTAAATCAATAACACACTGCTGGAAGAGCGTACCTGATTTTTTGACTTCTTCTTCAACTTTTAAAATTTGTTCATCAGTTAATATTTTCTTATCGAGAAGTATTTCTTTACAGGATTTTTTCCTGCCAACCGCTTGAACCATTTTGCACCTCTTTATACCCCGTTAGAGATAGGAAGCGTTTGAAAAAATGCTTCCGTCATTTATTTATAAATATTCAAAATACAATTAACTTTCTAATTTTTATGACTTTTTTTACTATACAAACGCATCTCTAACGGGGCAATTTAGTCTTTGCTTGAAACTCTTAATACTTCCTTAAGCGTCGTTACACCGGCAAATAATTTTCTTAAAGCATCTCTTCTTATGGTTGCCATTTTATCTATTTTTATTGCATGTTCTTTTATTTCTTGCGCAGAAGCACGTTGTATAATAAGTTCTCTAACACCATCTGTCATGTCCATTATTTCGTAACATCCAATTCGCCCGACATAACCGGTATTCATGCATTTATTACATCCTTTAGCAAAATAAAGAGTAACTTTTTCCGTATCCGGAGGATATTGGATTGATGTATCTATACCCATTTCGTTAAGTTTCTGCGCAGACCATTCTATCGGTTGACGACAATCCGGGCATAATTTTCTAACCAGTCTTTGTGCTACAGACATAATAAGTGTTGATGAAATAAGAAACGGTTCTATACCCATATTGGTCAATCGCGTAATTGCTCCTGCAGAATCGTTTGTATGCAGTGTGGATAAAACCAAATGTCCCGTAAGAGCAGCGTTTATTGCGATCTCTGCTGTTTCAGTATCGCGAATTTCACCGACCATTATAATATCCGGATCCTGCCTTAAAAAAGATCTTAACGCATTTGCAAAAGTGAAACCAATGTCGCTTTGGCATTGCGCCTGATTTATACCCTGAATAACATATTCAACCGGGTCTTCAATTGTTACGATATTTACGTTACGGCTATTTATTGTTGTTATTGTGGAATACAAAGTGGTTGTTTTACCGCTTCCCGTAGGACCGGTAACCAATAGTATACCATATGGTGTTTTTATTCTGGCTTTGTATATTTCAAGAGCTTCAGGTTCGATACCGAGTTTACTTAAGTCAACACAAAGTGAACCAGGATCAAGAATACGGATAACCGCTTTCTCGCCGTGTATAGTCGGCAAAATAGAAATTCTTAGGTCTATTTCCTTTTCACTGAATCTGATTTTTATTCTGCCGTCCTGGGGAAGTCTTCGCTCCGCTATATCAAGTTTTGCCATAATTTTTATTCTTGAAATAACCGAGTTTTGAAGTTTCTTCGGTAATGCCGGCTGATCATATAAAACGCCGTCTATTCTGTAACGTAAATACATGCCGCGCTCATATGGCTCTAAATGGATATCGCTTGCCCTTGCGTCAACAGCACGCATCATAATTTCATTTACAACTTTTACTGCAGGCGCCTGATCTTCTGATTTTCCTATCTCTTCTTCTCTGACAACCTCTAATTTATCGGCATCGTCGCTTAAAGTAGATTCAGAATAAATGCCTGTTATCATTTCTTCAAAACTTTTTTTAGAATGTGCTTCAAAATATGTATTTATGTCGGTTTCCATTGTTAATTTTGGAACGATGTTTTTATTTCCGGATATATGTTTTAGATCGTCGAATATAACTTCGTTCAAGGCGCTTGTTGCTATATATAAAGTATTTCCGTCTCTTGAAACTGCAATAGGAATTATTTTATTTTTAAATGCATAATCATAAGGTACAATATTTTCAACTTCTTTCGGTATTACAAGAGCATCTGTTATACGAATAAACTCTAAATTTTTTGATTCGGCAAGAGCACGCATAAAATCTTCTTCGGTAATATAACCCAAGTCAATTAGTACTTTTCCCAATTTATGTTTTTTCTCTCTTTGTACTAATAGCGCTTCCTGCAGCTGCTCCTGGCTGATCTTATTTCTTGTAATTAAAATTTGACCTAATCTTGCCATTCATCCCCCTTTAGATCAAAAAGGCTTTAAATCGAAAGTGAATTTATCATCTTGCTTGCTTTCTATATTAATATTTGTTAATATCGGTTTATATTTTGCTTTTATTATTTGTAAACGGTAAGTACCGGCTTTTAATCTTATTTTTATAGGAGAATTACCAATATACTGATCACTGTCAGCAAAATATATTTTAGCATTATCAGGATTTGTTTCTATAGAAATATCTTTTTCAAGCGTTCCAAATAATCTGTAATTCTTTTCTGTTTTCTGCGATGAGACTTCCATACTCCATAAATTTCTGTCCAAATTATGCTTGCTTTCAACCAAATCTACAATACATCTTCCTTTTGCCGCTGAAGTTTTGTCAATGTTAGTACTACCGATTGCGATAAAACCTTCTTTATTCAGTTTTACTGCAAATTGTCTTGGCTCTAATAATATCGAAGTCGGAGTTATCAGGCCTGTTTTCTCATTGTTAATATATATATCAGCACCTTTCGGATTCGAATCAACCTCCACCTTAATTTTTACAATAACAGGTTTTGATGCAGTGGGTTTCAAATTGAATACCGCTCTACCGTCCATATTCTCAGAAACTTCTATTTTCGCATTTATGGATTCGTATTTTACTTTTGATATTCGCAGACGTTGTATTCCCACTTTCATTTTTACCTTAAGCGGTGAATTTCCTATATATTGATCACTTTCAGCAAAATATACCCTTGCATCACTTGGATTTGTTTCTATGCTTATTTCTTTTTCTAAAGTACCGAATAATTTATAATTTTTCTCTTCTTTTTGGGTTGATACTTCCAAATTCCATATATCGCTATCCAGCGTGTGCTTACCTTCCACCAGGTCAATATTACATTTTATTGATGATAATCCTTCTTTAGATAATCTGATCGAGTAAACTTTTGGTTCCAGAGTTATTGAAGCCGGTGTCAGCAATCCGGTTTTTTCACCATTAATAACAATATCCGCACCATCCGGGCTGGAGTTAACGTCTAGCTTTGCTCCTATCCTTTTCATGTTTATAACGAATCTTTTATCTTCTTTACTTTTTATTTCGATGTATTTATCAACTGCTTTGTAGCCGTCTTTAGTTATTCTGAAATGCTGTTCGCCTGCTTTTAGTTTTATTTTTATGGGAGTGTTGCCAATCAATTGATTAGAATCAGCAATAAATATCTTTGCTTCAGGCGGATTTGATTCGATAATGACCTCTTTCTGCATTGTACCCGATAACTTGAAATCTTTTTTCTCGCCTTGGATTGATGATTCCAGTTTCCAAAAATTTTCATCTATACTATTTTTACCATTTAATAAATCGACACTGCATTCTATCGGATCAAAACCCTCTTTTAACAATTTAATACTATAGGTTTTTGCTTCCAATGAAGCAACAGCCGGTGTAATTGAACTCTTTTTTTCTGAATTAATATATATATCGGCGCCGTCTGGGATGGAAACAATTTCGAATTTAACCTCAAATGGCATTACTATTTCTACTCTATTACTTCTACGATTAATTTTTTTCCTGTTTATTACAATTTTTCGCTCCGCATCATTGAATCCTTCTTTTGACAAAACCAGCGTATATTCACCGGAAACAACATTGGATAACCTAACAGGTGTTATGTTATATACTTTCTTGTCCGCAATTAAATCCTTATTTTTTGAATTGATAAGTTTGATTCTTGCGCCTGTTGGAGTGGTATCAATATAAACATCAATGGGTAAAAATGAACGTTTAACTAATTTTCCTAACGGTGAAAATCCTTGCGGTATATCAAAAAACATTTCGAATATCAACAAACCTATAATTATTAATGACTTCACCAAGATAGCCGGTTTTATTTTTATTTTGGGTAATTTTGGCAACGAAGGCAATTTCGGTAATGAAGGTAATTTTGGTAACGAAGGTAATTTAATTTTAATTTTAGGTTTTTGCTCTTTAACAACAATTTTTTTGGCAGCTGCTTCTGCTATTTTAGGTTTGTAAGGTTCTTTTGCGCTTACCGGAGCAGTAACCGGTTTTTTAACTGTTTCTTCTTTTAATTTGTACCGTTCTGCTTCCACTGTTGCTGTTTTACTGACAACACCTTCAAAATTAGTTTCAAATGACGGCGGTTTTCCCATCTCGAAATCTTCGGTGATATTGACCTTGGATTTCATATCTTTCGAAGTTATTTTGTCGGTTTCATCTGAAGATTGAAAATCCGGAAAAAGCTTTATAACAAACCTTAAAAGATCATCCTGTCTTTTACCGAATTTAATACTTGAAATAAAGATCGAAAACGCCAGCGAAAACTCTTTGGCCGATTGATATCTTTTTTCCGGATCTTTCTCCAAGAGTTTCTTAATAAACGGCTGTAGGTTAGAAGGTATACCGGATATATCGGGTTCAACTTTCAATATATTTTCTTTTGTTTGCTGTTCATCTTTTACTGCGAAAGGATGGATGCCGGTGAGAAGTTCATAGAATATAATGCCGAAAGAAAACAAATCTGAACGTCCGTCAATATATTTATTTTCAACTTCTTCCGGAGACATATAATAACATCTTTCTTTATGCTTGCCTTTTATAGGACTTCTATGCGAATTTAAAAGTATCCTGCTGACACCGAAATCCGATAATTTTACGGAAGCATCTTTATATATCATTATGTTGCTTGGAGACAGGTTTAGATGAAAAATACCGTTGGCCGCATTGATATTTTTGTCTTTTATTTCATGCGCATAGCAAAGCGCCTGGTTTATTTCAGTCATTATTTTCAATGTCAGTTCAAAAGGAAACAGCGCTCCCGTTTCTTTGCATTTTTTTAATAAAGTATCTAAATCCTTGCCCTTAGCATATTCCATTACTATGTAACACACATTATCAACGCTTTTGAAGAAATCGTGAATTGGAAGTATATTTTTATGCCGTAATTTTGAAGATTTTATTATCTGATGATAAAGGGAATTGGCAACTTCGTCACTTGAAGTTAAATAAGGGTGGATTTTTTTAACCGCAACTATTTTTTCAAGATTATAATCCCATGCCTGAAATATAGTAGCAATTTCATTTAAATTTATTTCTTTCAATAGAAGATATCTGTTGCGAATTAATTCTTGGACCATAAATTTATATTGTATGATTGTTAAAAAATTAAACAATCACATCTTGTACTTTTATTTATTTATCTGGTATTATCTTCGCCAACCAATTGCAGGCAATACTCTCGTTTTTTAATTGCCTCTATATTTTCGACGTCAATCGCCAATATGGCATTAAAACATTCTAATGCTTCTTTCACTTTATCCAAGGTTAAAAGACTGCAGCCTTTCTGATATAAAGCTTCTATATTATTTTTATTAAGCGATAATGCCAGATTGTAAGACTTCAATGCATCTTCGTATCTGCCCTGCCAAAATAGCGCGTTTCCTTTTGTTATCCATATCCGTGCATCACTAACCACATCTGTCTTCAGCATTAAACTTATTACAACATCAATTGTTTTCAGCGCATCGTCATAAGACTTATTGTTAATAAGGCACGAAGCTTTTAAAGGCAGCCATTTTGTGTACATCGCAACTTTTTCAGGAGTCATTATATCCGGTAAAACAACGTCAGTTCCTAATACAATATTATAATTATCTATCGCTTCTTTATATTTACCAGACAATTGCAGGCAATATGCTTTTATAAGTATTGTGTCTTCGTCTTTCGGAAAACTCTTAAGATATATATCATAATTTTCTACTGCCTGACTGTAATTTTTAAGTTTTTCCAATACGATAGCTTTTTCATAATATAATTTCGGTTCGTTTATGTTTGCTTCCATGGCTTCTTCGCACGTTTTAAGTGCCTGCTCCAAAGATCCAAGATTTATAAAACAACGAATCTTTTCAAGCCAGCTTTTAGTATCCTGATTAAAAGAATATTTTATTGCGTTATCAAAACTTTTTATCGCTTCATTGTACTTCTTTAGAATTATTAATGCTGCGCCTCTTTCATACCACATTTTATAATTATCCGGGGAAATCCGCAGAGCCTGTTCAAAACAAAATGCCGCTTCTTCATGGCGGTGTAAAGTTGCAAGAATTTTTCCTTTTTGAAATAATATATTAGGATTATCAGCCTTAATACTCATTGATTGATTAAAACATGTTATCGCCTCTTGATAACTTTTCAAAGTTACTAAGATTTTACCCTTGTTGAATAACGCCATATAATCTCTGGGTGACATCTCAATAACCTTATCAAAAGATTCTATTGCGTCTTTATGTTTTCCCAATACATTTAATGCTAATCCTCTGTTATACCAAACCTTTGAGTCTTTTTGCTCTATTACTATCGCTTTATTATAGCATTCTAATGCTTCCGGATACTGTTGTAGCCGGTAAAGTGAACATCCCTTGTTATACCATATCAAATAATTTTTTTGATCTCTTTGTATCACCTTGTCGTAACATTCAAGAGCATCTTCGTGCTGCTGCAACATTGCCAGGCATACGCCTTTATTTATCCAGGCATTATTGTTATATTGATCATATTTGAGCAGGTTATTATAACATTCTATCGAATCTTTAAATGCTCCGGTCATCCCCAAACACAATCCTTTATTAAACCATATCTCTATATCGGAAGGACTGATATGGGATGCGGTATCATAATATTTTATTGCTTCGCTGTATTTTTCCAGTTTTTGCAAACAAAAACCAACGCCTTTCCATCCCAAAATATCTTTTGGATTAGATTTCGCATGCTCTAAATAAAATTTCAATGCTTCCTGATAACGGCCTTCCCGTTTTAATGCTTCAACTTTTTTAATATTCATATCATGTTATTTTTTCAATATTCTACTTCTATTTCACTTAACCTGGTTATATTTTCCTGGATGAATTTGGAATATTTTGGATTTATTTCATCAAATCTAATTCTGTAGATACGTTTCCATTTTTCAGAGTTCATCCCGATAATTTCTCCGGGAAGAATAACAGAATCTTTTCCAAATTTATAAATAACTTTTACTTTTGTGTTTACAAAAATGAAAACATCGGTTTTTAGGGCTATGCCATGGGGACTGATATCGATTCCCTCACCTTCTCCTTCCAGTTCTCTATCCGGCATTTTGTATAATTTTGCTATGATATCTACAGTTTTTCTTCCCAGGTCTCTTTTTTCGGATGCTTTTTGTCCTTGAGTTATAAATTGTTTTAAATATTGCTGAAGAATATACTGCTCAAGTTTGATTTTTAAAAATGGCTGTACTTCTATAAATTTCAGACCATAGTTATTATCAATTCTACCCTGGTCAGCTCTGGCAACCGTTGCTTTTATAGTGAGAAAATCCTTATTAAGTACAAATTGAAGGAAAATATTCGTACCAACCGATAAAGTAGTAACAGATATCATTGACATACCCTCAACAGATATATCAACGATTTTCCCTGTTCCTAATGCTGTAAACTGATCCTGTGCAAAAATTTCTACATCGAAATCGGTATCTTCTCTTACTGTTTTCCTAAAATTCCTTCCTGTATTACTATCCATTTTATACAAATCCTTAAAAACTAAAAACTGAAGCATTTATTGCTTTTTATCTATTGTTTTTAAACTCTTATAATTAAAACATATTTTTATCTAAAAATCAAGGTTTTTTTATGTCAGAGATTAGCGTATAGCGTATAAGGATTAGAATAGGGTAAATTTTAATATTGCCATCCCGCTATCCAACTATTGCACTATCTTATTCACCATTTATAATCAAATCTCAGCTCCCATCTATTGGTGTAAGAACCGCCATCTTGCAATAGTTCTTCTATTTCCCATTTATTAGTAAAACGAGAGCGTAGATAAGCATGTTTAAAAATATTACCTGAAACCTGTATCCAATATTGGCGATATTCTCTATTAAACTCATTTAAATCTAAATCAACAAATTTTATTTCACTTGCTATTTCAAAATTCTTGATAATATCGTAACTGATTCTGCCCAAAATCTCATCTTTTGGTATGTATTGAAAAGGTAAATCATGATTTCCTTCCGTATATTTATATCTTATGGTAATTCCGCTGAATTTTGTCGGATTAAATCTAAATTGCAGCGATGTTGCAACCGTCATACCGCCTTTTGAGTAAATATCATTATTATCCCATTTCCTGTCTATCTGGAAATTAATGTTATCCGGTAACTGCCAATTGTAGTTTATATATACTTTTTTATCTACAGCCGGAGTTCCGTAAGTATTATCATAATATACATCTATATCATTTTCATCTTTATATATGTATTCCGATTGTTTAAAATAAAATTTTGTTTTCATTGTTTGTGATAATTTTAGAGCAAATTCGATATAATCTGTTTCCCCGCCTAATTCCTCATATAGGCTGGACCACGGATTAAAAAAATCTGCTCCAGAGTATAAATGTGAATATATAACATTCAGTATTCCGATATCCTTGTCCATTTTTAGATACCAGGCATTACCCATATTGTTTACTTTTGTTATTTCACCAAAAAAATGAAAATTTTTATAGCCGGTTACAAAATTTGCTCCGTAAACAAAAAAAGATTCATCCGGAGGCCAATTCGGAACATTTATACTTGTGCTTTTTTTAGGTTCTCTTTCAGAAGTGTATAAAGTGGTCCCGATAAAAGTTTCGCCTATGTCCGGAGTTTGTTCGCTGATTTTATATGTCAAATTAGAACCTAATAACTTTTCCGAATATATATCTTCAAGTTTCATATAATAAGATTTGCCGAAATTTGTAATAAAATGCCTTATTGCAGGATAGTCTGCCTGAGAATAAAACCCTGTTAAATCAAAATCGTTTATTATAATCCGACTGCCCATACCCCGGAGATGTCTTCTTGTATAGCCGTATGTGTATTTATCATTTATCTCCGTGCCAATGCTCGAACTGCTGTAAAAAACCGCCTGGATTTCTTGCGAATTTATTTGATCCGGCAAAAGTCCGTTTGAAGATGAGTTTAAAAAATTTCCGAAAGTAAGCCCTTGCCCGAAATTTGCACAAAAATTTCCAATATACATCTGTTTTACAAGCGGTCCGTCCTCATAACCAAGATACGCCTTATTTAGTCGGTATCCATGCTCCAAATTTCCGCCGGTTAAATCATCTCCAAACTGAAAATAATTTCTATATCTGGCATCACCTTCAACTATAGCCCCAAATTTGAAATATTTTTTTATTTTTGAAACATTCAAATTTAGCAAATCATAATTTTTCGGATAATCTATTGTTTTTGTTTCAATATACGGATTAGATTTTGTTTTTAATATTACATTACCCCTTGTTTTTTCTCCGGGCATTTCAGCAATAATAAAAATTTTTATTTTATTATACGTACTTTCATCTATAATTCCTGATTCAACCAATCCGCTTATATTTTTGAAAAATCCGTTTTTTTTACGATATTCAATTATTTTTGAAGCATCTGCCGAACTAAAATCCGGAAGTAATTGTAATTTATAAATATCCGCTGAATTTATATCTATTTTATTATCATAAATTGCAAGAAGCTGAGTATACATATTATAATTAATTTCTTCATTTTGATATGCCTGTTCAATATCCAAATCATTTTCCAAAATTAAAGTATTATCATATTCGAAAGAATAAACATATTTTAGAAATAAAGATAAATATATTAATACAAAAAGAAAAATAGTAGAAAATATTTTTTTCTTTGACATACAATTTTACCCCATTAGAGATGTTTGATATACCAAATATTAATTATTAAAAATAAGAATAGTAATATGCTTAAAGATTTTATCTTTACCTCACGGAAGCATTACAAAACGCTTCCTATCTCTAACGGGGTTTTTTATATTCTGCTTTTACTGTGGTTTTTAAGCCGCCGCGAAGGTTGAAAACTGCTTCAACAGACATTGATTTTGGTTTGACTAATTTTAGTAAATCGGCGAGTACTTTATTTACTACGCTTTCATGAACAAGTCCGACATTTCTATAACTTTGTATATATAGTTTTAATGATTTTAACTCGACACAAAGTTTTGCCGGCACGTAGCAGATTTTCAGATGGGCAAAATCAGGCAGGCCTGACCATGGACAAAGGCATGTGAATTCGTCGGTCTCAACTATAATATCTATTTTTTTATCTGCATATTCATAATCCATCGCAACTAAAATTTCGGGTTTTACTTTATCCATAAACAATTCTCCACTTTTATTTTAATTCTGCCTTGCCTTTTTGAGTCCCCTTATGGCTGTCAATGAGCGAGTAATTTTTAGGGGTAGTCGGCGAGGACTGTTCGAAGCCCATCCTGGCGAAGCCGAAGGGCAAGTTCCGCAGCCGCCGAAAAATTACGAGTGAAATAGCCATCGGGGTGCATTTCTTTTCTAACTTTTCTTTGTGCACCCAAAGAAAAGTTTAACAGGGGTGCGGGGGTCATACCCCGCGATGTAAATAAAACAATAACCTATTTTGTGAGTAAACAGATAATACTATTATCTTATTCCCTTTTTTTTGTGTGTTTGAGGAATTATTGAAACATTTGCCAATTTTTCTTCTGCAAGTTTTCTGAATGCTCGTACAACATCAAATGGCATTGGTTCTATATTCCTTATTACCGTTACCGGCTGAAGAACTAAAGGAATAGATGAATCAACCTGTTCAATAATTTCGATCGCTTTTCTAAACTCATTGTAAGCTGTTTTTGCGGTTAAAACTATCTTAATAAAAGTTTTGTTTTTTGACATTTTTAAAAATTCCAGATGTTCCCGCCAAAATTCCGCTTCACAAGATGACGGAAGCTTTATATCCATAGCAACATAATCTATTATATCGACAATTTTAGAAAAGTTTTCACAAAGCGTTCCATTTGTATCTATATAACTTTTTATCCCTTTTGATTTAAAATTATGAATTATATCGGAAATGATTTCCGCGTGAAGTACCGGTTCTCCTCCTGTAAAAGATATAATCGAAGTTTTTTTGGAAAGAGATAATTCCTGCTCTATTTTGCTTATTATTTCTTCGGTTGTTAAAATATTTCCTTTTTCTAACTTTTGACTTTCCGGAGTATCACAATAGTCACAGTTCAGATTACAACCGGTAAACCTGACGAAAACCATAGGTGTTCCGGCATAGATTCCTTCGCCTTGAATTGATGAAAATATTTCTAAAATTCTTCCAGTCATGATACGGGATCTTCCTCCCCGGCTTCTTTGAATCCTTTTGCTCTTAATATGCAGGAATCACATTTCCCGCAAGGATGTTTACCGCCGGAATAACAACTCCATGTAAGTTCAAAAGGTACTTTGTGTTTTGTTCCTAACTTAACAATATCTTTTTTTGTCTTATAAATTATCGGCGTTTCTATTTTTATATTTTTGTTTCTTGTTCCAATCTTAAAAACTCTATTGAAATTTCTAAAATATTTCGGCCTGCAATCGGGATACCCAGAAAAATCCAGAGAGTTAGCACCTATAAATATTTTTCTTGCGCCTATTGCTTCTGCAAAAGATAACGCATAACTTAAAAATATTGTATTACGGCCCGGAACATATGTTGACGGTATTTTACCGCCTATTGATCCGGATTTATTGTAAGGTATTTTCTTGTTTTTGTCAATCAAAGAACTGCCTTTCCAGGGCAGAAATATTTTTACAACGTTATATTTACATCCTGCCGTTTTTGCAACATTTTTAGCATTTTCAATCTCTTTTCTGTGACGTTGCCCGTAATCAAATATTAAACAAAAACACTTATATTTATTTTTTACAAGATAAAGCGTTGTTGTAGAATCGAGCCCTCCGGATAAAAGAACTATCGCCTTATTCTTCATAATATTTTGCGAAATTTTTCTCCGTCTCCCAAACATCAACCTCTATTACTTTTAACTTTTTACTTTTAACTTTTAACTTGATTCTCCTATATATATATTTCGCAATATTTTCAGCAGTCGGATTAATTTTATCAAATGGTTTTTCTTCATTTAAATATTTATGGTCAAATTCATTAGTAATTTCCTTTAATATTTCTTTTAAAATTGTAAAATCCAACAGCATTCCTGTTTTATCAAGAACTTTGCCGCAAACAAAAACTCTGACCTTATAATTATGGCCGTGCAAATGCTCGCATTTTCCTTTATAATTTCTTAAATTGTGAGCCGCCGAAAAATTATCTTCAATAGAAATTTCAAACATATTTTTCCTCTATATTTACTTTAATTACTGACCTAATTTTCTCATTAAGAAACATCTCACCAAGTTTTTTAAATTTCTGCGGGGCGTCTGAAACGAAAAATCTTTTATTACCTTTTTTATTGCTAATATTAATCAAATTTTCATTTGCAAGTATATATTTTATTTTTTTTGCAACTTCCGAAGCCGAATCTACAAGCTGGATTTGTCTGCCCAAAACCTTGGAAATTGTTTTTTTCAATAGCGGGTAATGAGTACATCCGAGAATAACAGTGTCAACACCCGATTTTTTAACAAATTTAAGATATTCATTTGCAATAATTCCGCTAGCCCTGTTATTAATCCATCCCTCTTCAACAAGCGGAACAAAAAGCGGACATGCACGATTGACAACTTTAAAATTCCTATCTGTCTTTTTAATACAATTTTCGTATGCCTTGCTTTTTATTGTCGCTTCGGTACCGATAACTCCCACTTTTTTCTTTTTACTTACCGATATTGCAGCATTTACACCCGATTCTATTACTCCAACAACTTTAATTTTTGCTTTTTCAGTAATATTGTCTAATGCCACGGCAGATGCGGTGTTGCATGCAACAAGTATCAGTTTCACATTTTTACTCATTAAAAAATCAACAATCTCATTTGAAAATTTTATTACAGCTTCTTTTGATTTTGTACCGTACGGCACTCTTGCGGTATCACCAAAATAAATAATATTCTCGTGGGGAAGAACTCTTACAAGTTCTTTTACTACGGTAAGCCCGCCGACACCCGAATCAAAAACACCGATTGGATTATTTCGTATTCCGTTTTTCATATTGTTTAATGCCGTCAAAAATCGCCTTTACCATTTTTTTCTGAAATTTTTTCTGATTTAAAAGTTTTTCATCTTTAGAATTGGATAAAAAAGCTAACTCAACCAGAACCGCCGGCATTGTTGCTCCTCTAAGTACATAAAAATTTGCCTGTTTAACACCGCGGTTATCCAAATTACTTAATTCGTTGCATACCTCTTGATTTACGATACCGCACAAAGACGATGATTCGTTTATAAATTGGTTAACCGCCATTGCAAGCAGCAATTTTTCTATGTCTTTTTTAACACCGTTGTTGTGTTTTTCCAGAGCAATAACCGAATTTTCCATATTTGCGACCGCTTCCGCTGCCCTGTCTGTTGCATTTTCTGAAAGAAAATATATCTCAAAACCGCGGGTTTTATTCTGCAGAGAAGCGTTACAATGAATACTTATAAACAAATCTGCTTTGGCTTTATTTGCAAAATGAGTTCTGTCTTCAAGCGGAATAAAAACATCTTCATTCCTGGTCATAAAAACTTCATAGCCATTTTCCTTTAAAGTTTCGGCTAATTTTTTTGCAACAGCAAGGTTTACAAGTTTTTCTTTTGTTCCCCTGAATCCGATTGCACCCGAATCGGCTCCGCCGTGCCCGGCGTCTACAACAATTCTTCTGATTCCAAACAAAAACTTGCTGCTTGCCGTATCTTCGGGAACAACCGCAGGAACCTGCTCTTCTTCATTTCTAACTTCCGTAGTGGTCGAGATATTTGTTTCTATAAAACTTGTAGCTGCAGGAGCCATTTCAAGCGATAAATCAACAGCAGAAGAACTAATGTTTATATTTCTTTCAATATCCAAAACCAGACGAAAAGGTGAGGATAATGCTGTGGTTTCATACTTCCCTGCATACGTTCCAAGGTTTACGACAAAAGAAACGTCCCTTTCAAGATTTACTGAAGATATTCCCTCTATTAAACCGTCATTAATCAAAACTGAAGCTTTTTCCGGATTGATTCTACTTTTATATACCTTTATTACAATTTTTTTTTCAGAAGGAGAATCTATGTGTATTTCCTTTTTTTCAAGTGTCTGTATAACCAATCGCGTTTTGTCTTTGTAAGAATAATATCTAAGTGGCAAGATATCGACAGGTGATCCCAATTTTAAAACAAGCTGGCGATAGTCCCATTCATTGTAACAATTGGAAATATTTGAAAAAGACTTTGTAAGCAGGAATTCTAGCGGAATCAGCATTTTGCCTTTCTCAAATCTCGTTGGTTTTTTTAATGGACGGGCAACGTTGTCAATGAGCACATTTTTTGAATTAATTTTAAATATTATTTCTTTTCCGTTAAGCGAAAGAATAACTTTTTTTGAAGCAGGATACCAGTTTATTTTTGCATTATAAATGCGCGATATATCATCACTTGAAAAATAACCCATCCCATCAATCAAATATAATGAACACGTAGAGAACGGCCTTTCATCTTTTATAATGCGAACTGTTTTTGTTTGGACTGATGCAAAAGTAACATTGAAGGAAAAACCAAAAAACAATATTAATGAAACGATTAAATATTTTTTACTGCATTTTAACTTCATTTATCTGTTTTCACTCGTATGCAGATATTTTGAATAATTGTTTTTTACTTCCGGAATCGAATCGCCTCCGAATTTTTCACTAAAAGCTTTCGAAATCTCAATAGCAGCAACTGCTTCACCTACAACCGCTGCAGACGGAACAGCACATACATCGGAACGAACCGCCTGTGCCTCTACTTGTTTTTTGGTTTTTATATCTACGGATTTTAACGGTTTTTTTAATGTTGGTATCGGTTTCATTGCTGCGTGAATTATTATTTGTTCTCCGTTAGAAATACCGCCTTCTATGCCGCCCGCATTATTTGTTTTTCTAAAATATCCGGTACTTTTAGCATAAAATATCTCATCGTGCACTTGTGAACCGAATTTTTTTGAAACATCAAATCCGCCGCCTATTTCAACACCTTTTATTGCTTGAATCGACATAACGGCATAGGCAAGCCTTGCATTAAGTTTCAAATCCCATTGTGTATAACTTCCCAGGCCTACCGGCACTTTATCAATCAGAATTGTAAAAATTCCGCCTAATGTATCGCCGCTTTTTTCTGCTTGTAATATTTTTTCCATCATTTCTTTTTCTGCCTGCTGATCTAAACATCTAACTTCGGATGATTCACTTATTTTTATAATATTTTTAATTTCGAGTTTGAGTTCCTTCGCTTTGATGCCTCCGATTTCATCTACAAACGATGCAAAATTTATTTTAAATTCTTCTAAATATCTTTTGCATACCGCACCAACTGCAACCCGTGCCGCAGTTTCTCTTGCGGAAGCACGTTCTAAGATATCACGAATATCACTGCTATTAAACTTAATATAACCCGCTAAGTCCGCATGACCCGGACGGGGACGTGATAATCTGAATTTTTCATCGTAATCATTTTCAAAAATAGACATTAACTTTTTGTTATTTTCCCAATCTTTGTTAGGAATTATCAATGTAATCGGCGAACCTGTAGTTTTTCCGTATCTAACACCTGATGCAAGTAAAACCATATCTTTCTCAAGCCCTTGCATCCTCTTGCCTCTTCCAAAACCTTTTTGCCTGCGGGCAAGTTCTTTATTTATAAAATCTTCTGTCAATCCAAGCCCTGCGGGAATGCCTTCGATTATTGCTGTCAAATATTTACCGTGAGATTCGCCGGCAGTTAAATACCTTATCATTTCAATGCCTCCCTCAAAACTTTTTTCATTAGGCCTATTAACGGTTTAATACCGGTCCACAATTCAAATGATTTGGCTCCCTGATATACCAGCATATCAAGACCGTCAGAATATTTCGCACCGACTGATTCAGCATCTGTTAAAAGCCGAGTTTTTCTGTTATAAACTACATCATAGACAAATATATTTTCTCTCAATAATTTTTTATCCAAAGGCGAAGGATCGTTTTTTTTCATACCAACCGGTGTTGCATTTATAAAAACATCTGCTCCTTTAATAAATTCGGAAATTTTTTTCGCTTGAATAATTTCAATTTTTGAAACCGGCAATTCCGATTTCAAAAAATTTTTTGCTTTCTTTGAATCAATATCCGATAAAATAAGTTTTTTAACACCTAATCTGAATAAAGCAAAAGCAATCGCTTTTGAAACACCACCGCAACCAAGCATTAAAACGTTTTTACTTTTTAAATTAATCCTTTCACTAATTGAACGAAGAAATCCGTAGTAGTCAGTATTGTATCCGGTTAAACATCCATCTTTATTAACAATGGTGTTTACCGCTCCTATTTTCATTGCTTCATCGGAAATAGCGCAAAGATGCTTTATAACTTTTTCTTTATGTGGTATTGTAACGTTTACGCCTGCAATACCCAGCGCCTGTATTGAATTGAGTGCTGATTCCAAATTTTCAGGCCTTACTTCAAAAGGAAGATATGCATAATCTAAACCCATTTTTTTTATGACAGAATTATGCATTAGCGGTGAAAGTGAATGCCCGATCGGATAACCGAATATGCCTAAAATTTTAGTTTTTGAATTTATCATTTATTCGCCCTTTATTATAAATTACCGCTTGCCCATTACCCGTTACTCATTACCCATTACTATCCTTTCTGCTTTTAATTTATTCACCTGCGACAGATAATGAGCTAACAAATATCGAAGGGCTTCCGACACTTCCGTAAAATTTCAAATCATTTCCAATGTTAATAATATCGTTGAATAATTTTAATATGTTGCCTGCAATGGTTATACCGTGTACAGGATATTTTATTTCACAATTTTCTACTAGAAATCCGTTAACTCCAACCGAAAATTCACCTGAAATAGAATCGGCATTATGCATACCCATTATCTCTGTAATATAAAGTCCGTTGTTCATATTTCTAACTAATTGGTCAAAAGTCATAGTGCCTCTTTGAATATAGATATTTGTCGGGGCAGGCACAGAAAGCCCGGAATAACTTCTCGAAGCGTTTCCGGTCGATTTGGTGTTATCTTTATTTGCTGTGTATAAATCATAAAGATAATTTTTTAAAATTCCGTTTTCAAAAATTATTGTTTTTTGGGTCGGTGTTCCGTCGTCGTCAAACGAAGATGTCGCAACACCGCTAGGCAAAGTTCCGTCATCAATAATATTTAACGTTTCAGAACAAATTTTTTGATTTAGTTTTCCTTTCAACAATGAAACGTTTTTCTGCACCGAGAATGCAGAAAAAGATGATTCAAATAAATTAAGAAAATCACAGCTAACCGCCTGATTTAGTATTATTGGATAATTACCGGTTTTTACTCTTTTTGCACCTAAAAGTTTTACAGCATTTTCGATTGCGATGTTTGTAGTTTCCTTAAAATCGACTTCCGCGGAAATTCTCTTAACGGTACCTTCTCCGCCAACCTGAATCTCGTTATTATCTGAGGCAACGCATGAAAGTCCGTACGAAAAAACAGTTCCAACTGCAAATCTTTCAAGTCCTTTACTATTTATAATTATGGTTTCGCCTAAAGATTCGGAATATCCGGCCCTTAAAACACTTTTAATCTTTTTGTTTGAAAGTGCAAAGATTTCCATCTCTTTAAGCATTGAAATTCTTTTTTCTATTGGTTCTAAACCGTAGGAATTATCTGCGACATCCAGTTCGGGCTGTGTTTTGGAAGGTAATGCTAATATCAAATATTTGTCTTGTTTTAAAAATTCTGCATTTTTTAGAGCAGAAAAAGTCAAATCTTCAATAGAAGATTTATCAAAATTATTGGTATAAGAAAATCCGATTTTACCGTTTTTTATAACTTTTAATCCTATGCCTTTCGAATCGGACGTAACAAAATCTTCCAATTTTCCTTCTGACCAAGCAACAGAAGTTTCATTTGTACTGCTACCAAAAATTTCTATATCGGTATGTGTGTCTACCTTTTCTTTTATTTTAAAAAAAATATCTTTAAAGAAATCTAAATCGTTCATTGCATGAATTTTGACCATGTCATAAAGAAAGCTATTACGGCTAACAAAATAAAAAGAGCACCGATTTTTTTCCTTCTCAGAAGAACGTATGCATCGTTAAACAAAAATTCCTTCGCGTAAAAATTTATCTTTATTACGAATTTCGGCTTATATAAATACATGAAACCTAAGAACATAAAAACTATTCCACAAATCAATTTTAGGATTTCCATAATTAGGCCTCCGCTTTTACAATTTTATAAAAAATATGGTAAAAAGTCAATTTTTTTAATATAATGAGATTGTTAAAAAACCTAACAATCTCTGATTACACAGATTAACACAAAGATTACACAGATTAGGGCTTAACTGCAGTATCTGTGTAATCGTCTTTCAAAATCTGTGTAATCGATGTTAAATATGATTGAAAAACTATTTAAAGAGAAAAAAATCTATAGCGGAAAAATATTAAACCTCTATGTTGATACCGTTATTCTTCCTAATAAAAAAACGGCAACCAGAGAGTATGTCCGCCAGCCAAACGCTGCAGCCGTGATTCCGTTTATTGATGAAAAAACCATAATCCTTGTAAAACAATATAGATATCCAATAAAACAAATAACCTACGAAATACCTGCCGGTAAGATATCTGAAAATGAAAAACCAATTGATTGTATAAAACGAGAACTTGAGGAAGAAGCCGGATATGTTTCTAATAATTTAAAAAAGTTAATTGATTTCTACCCTTCCACGGCATTCTTCACAGAAAAATTATACATTTTCATAGCAAAAAATCTTAAAAAAACAAAAATAAACCCGGATGCCGATGAATTCATCGCACCAGAAATAATTAGTTATAAAAAAGCTTTAAGTTGGATAGAAACTGGTAAGATTATTGATTCGAAATCAATTATCGGACTGTTATATTATGAGATTATTAAAAACCAATAATCTCTGATTTCACAGATTAAACAACAAGATTACACAGATTAGGACATGTCTTTTAAATCCTCGTAATCGCTTTCCAAAATCTGTGTAATCAAGATCGCTTGCAGTTTTTTTACGGTCTTATATTAAGAAATATCTTTCATGACGGGAACTTCGTTGCAATCCGGAAAAAGGTGACATCTCACGCATTCAAACCATATCTTGTGCGGTAAAACTTCCTTTTGAACAATTTTAAAACCGATTTTTTGAAAAAATTTTGGTTTAAAAGTAAGCGCAAAGACTTTTTTAATACCTAACTTTTTGGCTTCCGATATGCACTTTTTAGTAAGTATCGTCCCGTAGCCTTTTCTCCTTTCATTGGGTGATACTGCCAGCGCCTTTATTTCAGCTAAATCTTCCCAAGTTATGAAAAGTTCACAACAACCTAGCACATTTTTGTTTTTTTCAATTACAAAATAATTCTGTAATTCTTCATAAATTTGATTTAGCGATCTTGGCAGCATCTCTCCGCTTTTCGCATATTGGTTAATGAATTTTTGTATTGTTTTTACATCTGCTATTTTTGCTTTTCTTATCATATTTTCATTCCTTGTTCAAACGCTTCTAAATTTATTTTAGCTAGTTCTTTTTTATTTTTAAAAAAATCTTCAACAACATTTTTTATCGTATCAGTTGAAAATATTTTTGTTACCGATACAAATTTACCAAGCATTACCATATTCGCCGTTCGAATATCACCTATTTGGGATGCCATTGCAGTTGCAGGAACCGTAATAACATCTGCCGGTGAATTTTCCACCAGGGAAGAATTTAAGAATATTTGTCCGTCTTTTTTAAGTTTCGGTAAAAATTTTCTATACGAGATTTCATTCAACATGATTAAAATGGACGGTTTTGAAATTAAGGGAGATCCGATTTCATCATTTGAAATAATTATAGAACAATTTGCGGTGCCTCCCCGTATCTCTGCTCCATATGACGGGAAAAATGTCGTATATTTATCCTGTAATACGGCAGCCTGGCATAGAATATTACCCAAAAACATAATACCCTGTCCGCCGCTGCCGGCAATAATTATTTCTTCGTGCATTCTTTATATACTCCCAATGGAAATGTTTTCATTAAAACTTCATCTATCCATTTTACAGATTCTGCCGGCGACATCTGCCAATCTGTCGGACATTGAGACAAAACTTCAATCAATGAAAAACCGAGATTATTTATCTGATTTTCAAAACCTTTTTTAATTGCTTTTTTTACTTTTGTTATATTTTTCACATTTGATACCGAAACTCTTTCCAAATAGCAAGCACCGCTGATTGAAGCTAAAAGCTCGCAGACTCTAAGCGGATGTCCTTCTCTTTTAGCATCTCTTCCAAAAGGAGTTGTTGCTGTTTTTTGTCCTAAAATTGTTGTCGGTGCCATTTGCCCGCCGGTCATTCCATAATTAGCATTATTTACAAAAATTGTAGTAATATTTTCACCGCGATTAGCAGCATGAATTATTTCCGCAGTACCAATTGCAGCTAAATCTCCGTCTCCCTGATACGTAAAAACTACCCTGTCAGGCAGACATCTTTTGATTCCGGTAGCTACAGCCGGCGGCCTGCCATGCGCTGCTTCCGTTACATCGAAATTCCAGTAATTATAGGCAAATACCGCACAGCCAACCGGTGCAACACCAATTGTCTTTTCCCTTATATTTAATTCATCTATTACTTCAGCAACTATACGATGTATTATCCCATGCCCGCAACCGGAACAATAACTATTATTTACATCATTCAAAGCTTCTGGTCTGATAAACATCTTATTATCACCCATAAAAATTCAATAAAAATCAAGTTAAAGGTTAAAATAACGGATTTGAAATTATTAATTATGACCTATAATCTGACTTTTCCAAAGTAACCTACATATTCGAAATTTTATATATTAGTTCGTCTTCGTTAAATATGGCTCCGCCCGGTGCACCCATAAATTCTACATCGCATGCTCCGTTTACTGCTAGCTTGACGTCTTCAACCATCTGCCCCAGATTCATCTCAACAACAACAAATTTCTTAACTTTTTTTGAAATATCCGAAATAATTTTCTCGGGAAATGGCCAAAGAGTAATGGGCCTGATTAAACCAACTTTCCTGCCTTGTTGTCTTAATTTTTTCATGGCAGATTTGCATATTCTTGCAGAAATCCCAAATGCAACAAATACTATTTCAGCATCATCCACAGAATCGACTTCATATCTAATCTCATTTTTTTTAATTTCATTATATTTTTCTTCCAAATGCCGGTTATGTTTTGTTAATGCACCTTCTTCCATTAAAAGAGAATGGATAGTCCTTGGTTCTCTGCCTTTACATCCATCCAGTTTCCAGTCCTTCTTATAATCTACAACTTTTAAATTTCTATTTTTAATTAATTCTATCGGTTCCATCATCTGACCAACTATTCCGTCACTCAAAATCATAGCAGGATTTCTGTATTTATCTGCTAAATCGAATGCTAAAAATGTTAAACTAAACATCTCTTCAACTGAATTGGGAGCCAAAACTATAAGCCGGTAATCTCCGTGCCCACCGCCTTTTGTAGACTGGAAATAATCCGCCTGGCTTCCCGAGATATTTCCTAATCCGGGACCGCCTCTCTGTACATTTACAATAAGGCACGGCAATTCACAGCCGCATAAATACGATATGCCTTCCTGCTTCAGTGAAATACCCGGTGATGATGATGAAGTCATCGCCCTCTTTCCGGTTACAGCAGCACCAAAAACCATATTTATTGCTGCAATTTCAGACTCTGCCTGAATAAAAATGCGATTTAATTCAACCATCTTTCGTGACATATATGCCGGAATCTCATTCTGCGGAGTTATCGGATAACCAAAATAAGCATGACAACCGGCTGCGATTGCAGCTTCACAGACAGCGATATTCCCTTTCATCAAGATTTTAGTGTTACTCACTTAGATACCTCGATAGCAACATCCGGACATACCAAATAACAAAAACCGCAGAATTTACATTTATCCGTGTTTATCAATTCAATATATTTATATCCTGCTTTATTCATTTTTTCCGAAATTTGAATACAATTGTTCGGGCAAACCGAAATGCACAAGAAACAACCTTTACATTTTTCAGAATTAACTTTAACTCTTTTCATACTTTTTTATTTGTTTTTTAGAATATTGAAAAAACAATTATTGTTATTGATTACGGGGATTTTTAAAAATGATTACGGGGATTTAAAGACATGTTTTAATCGGTGTAATCTCTTTTCTTAATCTGTGTAATCAATGATTGTTAGATTTTTTAACAATCATATTTTATATCTAATATTTAATTTTGTCAAGAGCGAAAAAATCAAGTTAAAGGTTAAAAGTTAAAAGTTAAAATAAAAGATTTAATTTTAATCCTTAGCCTATAAACTTTGAATTTATAATATCTTTTCGTCTTCTTTTCGCCAGGCCGGATCAACTATACAAATAAATTTTAAATCCGAATTCCCTGTATTTTTAATATATTGCTTTGAATTTGGCGGTATATAAATTGCTTGTCCGGCTGTAACTTTCTCTGTTTCATTATCAATATGCATTTCTCCTTTACCTTCTAATAGATAATACACTTCGGAAGTTTTAAGTTTATGTGCTTGTGAAGTTTTGCCCGGCTTTAAAACCGCATGAGCTAAACTATACCTAAGTTTCAAATCTGCCTTATCAGGATGCAAAAGTTCCCTTAATATAGTATTATCACCGGCTATAAATTCTTCACAATCTTTTAAGTCTCTAATAAACATTTTACCAGGATACAGCACACAGGATACCGTACACAGAATTCAGAACTACAAATTTTATTCCTGCTATGAATCACTGCTCGTTACTCATTACTCATTACTTGCCTTTTATTAATTTTATATCTTCTGCTTTATATTGTCAAGAAAAAGGTTTTTCCCCGTACGAGATAGGAAGCATTTTTTAATGCTTCCGTGTATTACTGATAAAAATTGTTTTTGTATTCCATCATCCTCATTCTAATTTCATTTATCTGGAATATTAACTCATCTCTAACGGGGTTTCTTGATACGTATGTATCAAATGATTTTTGAAATATTGACAGTATTGCCTTTTTTTCCTATAATTCTAAGTAATGATAAAAATTGATGAACTCTTTCCGGAAAAAGATATAACCAGTTTTAAAATAAACCGTATAATTAAACGTGACGGCCGCATAGCCGCTTTCAACAAGGAAAAAATTACAGATTCTATTTTCCGTGCTGCGGTTGAAGTCGGTGGTGCAAACAAAGAACTTGCAGATTCGCTTGCTAATAAAGTAGTGTCGAAGATTAATCAAATATATCCGCAGGATGCAATCCCTTCAGTTGAAGAAATTCAGGATTTAACCGAAAGAACCCTTGTTGAAAACAGCCATTTTTCAACTGCAAAGGCATACATACTTTACCGCGCCGAACATAAACGTATCCGTGAAGGAAAAGAAGAAAAAATAATTGTTCAGGATAATATTCCTTACAAAACAATCTGGAAACTATTTACGTGGAATATAGACCACAACTGCGAATCGGTTGAAAAGCTAAATAAACAATTAAAAAATAACAAAATCAAAAAATTGATAGACGATTCTGAAACCGTTTATCATAAAGAAATAGAAAAAGTCGCAAAAAAAGTTTTAAACAACAAGGAAAAAATAAGAATAATTATAGTTGCAGGACCCTCGTCCAGCGGTAAAACCACAACAACCATCAAAATCGGTGAAGTTTTAAAAAAGGAAAATATATCTTTCGCTTTAATAAATCTGGACAACTATTTTAGAAACCTTGAAGAACATCCTAAAGACGAATATGGCGATTATGATTTTGAAACTCCGGAAGCATTGGATTTACCGTTAGTCAACCGGCATTTATTTGATTTACTTGATGGTAAAACCATAAAAATGCCTCATTATGATTTTAAAACAGGAAAAAGGTCTTTAAATAAAACTGAATTTAAACTCGAACCAAACCAAATTCTTCTTATAGATTCGTTGCACGGACTTTACGATGAACTGACAAAAAGTATTCCGCACAGCATGAAATTTAAATTTTACATTGAAGCAATTTGTCAGATCCGGGATAACGAAGGTGAGTTTGCAAGATGGTCAGATTTTAGAATGCTCCGGAGAATGGTACGCGATTCGTGGCACAGAGCATACAAACCTGCACAAACCGTCGGACATTGGCATTATGTAAGAAGAAGTGAAATGAAATATATAGTTCCGTTTATAAACAAGGTTGATTATATCTTCAATGGAGCTCTTCCGTACGAATTGCCGATTTACAAAAAGATTTTGATAAAACAATTTCCGGAAATAATAAAGATTTACGAAAACGACCCCAAAAAATTAGACGCTTATATAAGAGCTAAACGGGTTTATAAACTTCTTTCTGAATTTGAAGATTTGGATGATTCGCTGGTCCCTAAAAATTCTCTTTTGCGGGAATTTATCGGCGGAAGTACGTATAAATATTAATAAGTAACGGGTAACGAGTAATGGGTAATGAAAGGCAGAAAAAAGGGAATAATGAAAGTCAAAATACGCAACCCTTATCTTTATACCTCTTTACCTTTTTACACCGGATATTTTTATAACACCAAGTACGGCGAAGATTTTTAATATATCGCCTGCTAAGAACGGTAGCATACCTAACATTACCGCTTTTTTTATGCCGCCAACAAAAAACGAAAGATTTACTACGCCAAAAGATAACAGAATTAAATCACCGACTAATAAAGCAAGGAATAAACTCCATTTCTTTTCAATTGCAAAACCTACAAACCAGCTTGCATAAACAAAACCGGCTATGTATCCGCCGGTTGGGCCTAACAATGCGCCCGTTTGCGTAAATAACGGAAGTCCGACCCCGCCTAATAGAAGATATATCATCTGTGATATAGTTCCGAATTTCTTTCCAAGCATTGCACCGCTTAAAAGAACAAAAAATGTTTGCAGCGTTAATGGTACCGGTGTAAAAGGCAACGGTATTTTAACCTGTGCACCGAATGTTGTTGCCAATACAAAAAATGAAACCCAAATTGCTTTCTCAATATTTTCATTTAAAATAATCTTCCTGCTTAATACTGCCGTGTTCATAACTTCCTTCTAAATTCTATTTCTTGCCGTTTCTTGACTTTAATTCTAATTCTATTGTGCAAGAACCTCTTGCACAATTCTAAAATTAGGATAATAATGAGCAAACTGTCGCATATATTTTAAATTACGAATTGATAATCCTTGAAATGTGTCAATTTCAAGGAGTTGCAATCCTTGAAATTATATGTTTACAAATTTCTTATTAAAAAATATTTTATCAAATTGGGAAGGAAAAATCAACTTGCTCCCACGTTAACTGTTCCCATTATTTTTAAGGAATATGCGTTACTTGTGTTTTTGCATATTCAATGAAATATTTTATAGAATCCTCTTCTGAAATACCTTCAAAATATTTAACATCGGTCCCATATTTTATTGGTACTTCCCAAATACTATGTTCGTACAAATTACCACTTAGTCCCCATTTTGAAATTACCCTACCATTTTTAATTTTTCCGGCATGTAGTGGAATTGAGTTTTCATCAAAATAAATTATTATGTCATCATTTCCAATTTTGTTAAATGATATTTCATGTAAACATTTTATAGTAAGATAAAAATCAATAAATTTAATTGTAAAAAATATTTCTGTCTCACTGTTTTTATCAAATTCTCGTTTTAATATTAACATTATTTGACTATTTGGATTTTTATGATTAATATTAAATGCATACATAAAACAATTATACTTAAATGTTTCAGGTTTCCCTTGGATTGCCTCTTCAACTACTTTGATAAAATGAGAATAAGTTTTATATAATTCAAATATTGCTTGCGTTTGTTCACTACATATATATTTATTTGCAATATCTTGTAGTTTTTCTCTAAATTTTTTCTTATTCATTTTCTTTTCTTTAATAATCAATATTATAATACTTTTTTAGATCTTTTTTCGCATGGTGAATTCAACCATTAAGTGCAACAGTAGGAATTGAAAACCTCGTTTGGGGTAGAGAACCCGAGACATTTTCTTGGTCTGTTA
>MGVS01000011.1 GCA_001800605.1 Elusimicrobia bacterium RIFOXYD2_FULL_34_15 | reverse complement strand
GTGTCAGTTGCTACCGCCTTTATTGTGTGTACGCCATTTGCATAGCCGGTTGTGTCCAAGCTATATGTATATGGTGATGTCGTGTCTGTACTTTTCAGGACATTGTCTACATAGAAATTTACTTTACTTACTCCGTTATCATCTGTCGCGGTTGCAGTTATTGTTACACTGGCGGATACTGTTGCATTGTTTGCCGGTGCTGTTATTGCAACCGTCGGCGGATTGTCTACAGGCGCTACGTTGTTTATTGTTACTGATATTTGCGCGTTTGCGGGTTGTGATATTGTGTCCGTTGCTACCGCCTTTATCGTGTGTACGCCGTTTGCATAGCCCGTTGTGTCCAAACTATATGTATATGGAGATGCTGTATCTGTGTTCTTTAACACATCATCTACATAAAACGCTACTGACACTACTCCGTTATCGTCAGTTGCTGTCGCTGTTATTGTTACACTGCCGGATATTGTTGCGTTATTTGCCGGTGCTGTTATTGCAACCGTCGGCGGATTGTCTACAGGTAGTGGCGGATTGTAATGTTCCTGTACTTCCGCACTACTTAATGCTCTACTGTATATCTTCACTTCATCAATTATTCCTTTGAATCTGCCACCACCAGATGATTGCCTACCTATCTGTAAAGCCGTAGTGTTGGTGCTTATTGATCCATTTGCTGCTGTCTCTACTACCTTTATTCCATCTTGATATAATTTCATCGTTGCACCATCATATGTCCCTACTAAATGATGCCATACATTAGCATCACTACTACTCCATGTCTTTAATGCTTCTGTTGCTATTCCATCTAAGTATAACTTGAAGTATGCTTTGTCACTTGCACCTAACGCATATGTTGTTCCTTTGTCTATCACTCTTCGTGTTGAACCGTCCTGGTCAACTACTTCGCTTTTCACCCATGCTTCAAGTGTTATAGCACTGGTTATATCTAAACTATTATTGTCTGCTACTGATATATAATCATCCGTCCCGTCCGTTGAATCAAACTTTAATGCCTTTCCTACTTTGCCAGTTGTCTGCCATGTTGCTCCTGTTATTGTCCCTGTTGAACCGCTTAGTCCTGCGTCTCCCACGCTAATTCCAGTACCTTCATTTAAACGCCAGTCACAAATACTTTGCATTATTACCGGTGCCGTTACTGTCACTTCGATATTACCGGAATATCCAGAATAGCTCGCTGTTACTGTTGCTTTTCCCGGTGTGTTTGTTGATGTCAATGTTATCGTTGCTAAACCGTTTACTAAATTTACCGTAGTAGGTGCCGTTAATGTCCCGGACCCGGAAACACTGAATGTTACCTGCCCTGTTGCGTTAATACCATTTTTGTCTTTTACCGTTGCGGTTATTGTTGACTGGCTGGTCCCGTTTGCAGTAATTGAAACCGGATTTGCGGTGCATGTTACCGTGTAATCAGGAACTACAAGCGGCGGTTTTGTTATTGTGACTGTTTCTATTAGACTGGATGTGTCGTTAGATGTATTATGTGCATATGCATTAAAGGTAAGTTTGTTATTTGCATTGTCAATATCTAATATACAATAAGTTTGAGTATTATTTCTATATGCTGCGGTATAAAAAGCCGGTGTAGTGGAACGCGGACCTTGTCCTGAAGGTCCCACCTCAACATAAATCACGCCTTCTATCGTACTATTGAAATTATTGGGACCGTCATTCATAACTTCATCTATGGTAACCCTGTTCCTCATCTTCTTAGTACGTTCATACACATGACTATGCCCGTTAAAAACCATATCAACTTTGTATTGGTCAAATAATTTACAAACTGTTGTGAGTATACTAGTATTACGCGGGTGACCGCCTACTCCCGTAGTGTTACAATATGGATGGGCATGAAATGAAACGAATTTCCATCTTATATTGGGATTACTATCTGCTGCCTGCAAATCGCTCTGTAACCAATTATATTGAGCACTGCCAACAGGTATAGTTGAATTATCCTGTATTAACCTTAAAATAATAAAATGTGCATTACCGTAATTGAACGAATACCACTGCTCATTACCGGAAGAATTTTTCGGCCAATCAAATAAATCTAAATCACTAGAAAAACCTTCCTCATCACTGGCGTCATGGTTGCCAGTTGCACTGAAAAACGGTACATTGCTTATAAAATCATCGTAAGTACTGAAAAAACCATCCCATTCGCTTAAATTTCTTCCATCAAGAGGTACTAAATCACCCGAGTATACCGCAAGCATCGGATTGGCTGCTTTTATCTTATTCTTTACCTGATTCGCCCAATCATTAGGCTGGTGTTTATCCGAGGTTACGGCAAACTTGATACTCTTAGTGCTTCCTATGACAGGTCCTGTCCTAAATGTTCTCTCTGTGCTCCACCCATCTGTAGCGTTTCCACATTGATAATAATATTGAGTTTCCGGTACTAAATTATCTATTCTAACAGACTGAATATTTAATGAATACTGACTTGAATATGTTGGATTTTTTGAAACAGTATTTGTATAATTGCCCGAACTTGTTCCGTATCTTACTTGCCCCTGACTGCTCGAATTGGTTGTTGTTTGCCAAGTAACCACTATCGTGGTTGATGAACTGTTAAGCCCGTTCCAGCTTAAATGGATGTTTTTCGGAGCAGAGTAAACAAGTGATGTTAGTAAAATCAACAAAAAAGAAAATAAAAGAACTTTACTTTTCATAATTTGACCTCCATTATTATCTCGTTTCATTGTTATAATGTTTTATAGAAAACTATCAATTCAATATTATTTATATCTAATTATTTATAGTAACAATATACTTGCCAAATACAATATCATTAAGTCGGTATTTTATCAAAAATTTACTTACTTGGGTGTGAAATGTATTTCACATGTGACGAAGTGAGTCCCTATAAATGAACTCATTGCCATAGCTACAATTTTATTATACTGCCGGAAAATTAGACCATTCTTTTAGAATGGCTTCACATGGGGCGGGTTAAACTACATTGTTTCGGTTATTTTGCTTAAACTTCTGGGTTTGTCAGGATTAAAACCTTTTATTATGGATAGATAATATGCAAAAATTTGACCAATTACAGTGTATAATAATGGGGTAAAAATAACATCAAATTTCGGCATTTTTATTGGGAAGTTAGCATATTCGAGAATACTGTCTTCGGACGAAATAATAATTCTATCTGCTTGCCTGTCTTCCAATTTTCTAGCAATGTCCACCATACTTTTTAAAGTCTCATCATGCGGTGCAAATAATAAAACAGGAAAATTTTTATCAATTATTGCAATAGGCCCATGCATAAAATCTGCACCTGACATTGCCTCCGCTTTAATATAGCTGGTCTCTTTTATTTTAAGTGCGGTTTCCAATGCCGTGGCATAATTCAAACCTCTTCCCAATACAAGGCACTCATTTATAAATTTATAATTATTTATTTCTTTTAGAATATTCTTCTGCAGTAAAAGTATTTCCCTCATTTTTTTCGGTACTTCATTTATCTTTTCCAATTCCGATTTTTTATCTGCAAGAGTAAATGATAATAAATATAACAAAGCTAATTGCGTTGTATATGTCTTTGTTGCGGGAATACTTTTTTCATTTCCTGCGTAACAATATAATGTAGAATGTGCATTTTTAGTAATACTCGAATTCTTTTTGTTAGTTATTGCTAAACAATATGCGCCTTGCTCTTTTGCCTGTTTAATTACCTCAACGACATCTGTTGATTCACCCGATTGTGATATAGCTATCACTAGTGAGTTTTTTAATTTTAATTTCTTTTGGTATACTGTAAATAGCGAAGGAGCTGCAAGCCCTGTTGGTATGCCATTAATATATCCAAATATATATTTTCCGAAAGTTGCTGCATTATCGGATGTACCGCGCGCGGCAAAAATTATAAAATTAATATTATGTTTTTTTATTTCATTACAAATTTTTCTGATTTTAACGGTGTTCTTTAAAATTGTATTTTTTATTACCTGCGGTTGCTGTTCTATCTCATCTAACATGTAAGACATATACACCTCTAAATTGCTGATCCATTTTAGTTTTAGAGTTTTAGCGTCCTAGCGTTTTAGGGTTAAAATCTTTTACTCAATAACTCTAAAACCCTATAAACCCAATAACTCTATAACTTGCCTCTATTTATTCATTACCTTTCAAAAACTGTTGTTCACAAAGTTTTGAAAAATAACCACCTAAATTTAGTAGTTCTTTATAGTTTCCTTGTTCTATTATTTTTCCTTTTTTAAAAACCAGTATTCTGTCGGCATTAACAACGGTCGAAAGTCGGTGTGCAATAATAAATGTAGTTTTTGTACGGTAAAAAGAATCTACAGCATCCTGAACCTTTTTCTGAGATTCAGAATCAAGCGCACTTGTTACTTCGTCCATAATTAATATAGCAGGTTTTCTGACAAATACTCTGGCTATTGTTATTCTTTGTCTTTCTCCGGCAGAAAGCTTTACTCCCCGCTCACCTACAACCGTATTATAACCATCCGGCAGTTTTAATATAAAATCATTAATACTTGCAAGCTGAGCAGCATTTTGTATCTCATCCATTGTGGCATCCATTTTTCCGTAACGGATATTATCTAAAATGGTTCCGCCAAAAAGAAATACATCCTGGCTAACTACTCCGATATTTAATCGTAACGATCGTAAATCAAGATCAATTAAATCCATCCCATCAATAATAATTTTACCTGCTACAGGTTTATAAAAACCCAATATCAGATTTACAAATGTTGATTTCCCTGCTCCGGATTCTCCTACTAGAGCTATATGCATACCGGGTTTGACTACAACCGAAATATTTTCCAAAGCCGGAACATCCTGTCTATAGGAAAAAGTTACATCTTCGAATTCTACTTTTCCTGTAATAATATCTACTTTCTTCTTTCCTTTATAATCCTCTATAGGTTCGGCATAATCCAAGAGCTCATATGTTGATTTTAATCCGATAAATCCTAAATAAACCTGATCCATATTTGTTAGAAGCTGGTTTATAGAATTAAAAAAATATGATAGAAAAGTGGAGAATAAAATAATGTTTCCTATGGTCATACCGATCTGATTTGTTTTAATCGCAATATATCCGCCGTAACCGAATATAGCCAGATTCGCTATTCCAAAAATAAGAGTAAGCGATGATACATAAACTTCCTGGGTTGTGAACGCATCAACTGCTGATTCGGTATGGGAGTGAAATTTTTCATCAATCTTTTTTTTCTCATAATCTTCGGTAGCAAAACTTTTTATTGTACGAATTGAATTTAAAAATTCGGTTACAACAATGCTTACTTCCCTTGCACGTTCCTGAAATATTTTTACTTTTTCTTTAAATTTTTTCAGAAAAAAACGGTTGATTGCAAAAAATACGGCAAATATGACAAGTACAATTACTAATAATTTTATGCTTACAAATAAAAGAGAAATTAATGCAATAATTACAATTAAAGAATTTACCAAAGTAACAGCAATAAGGGCATTACTCATCACATCCACTCTTTCAATATCCATAACAACTTTTGTATGTAAACGTGATGTGTTTTCGCTGTCAAAAAAGGTCAAAGAAAGTTGCTGCAATTTCTCACATGCAAGTGAACGCAATTTAAATATTACTTTTTTTGAAGAATATAGGATCAAGTATCTCGCACATATTGCTGTCGCAAAATTAAGCAAGCTAAAAAGTACCGCCAATATAATTGTATTAGTAATTCCTTTAAAATCTTTTGCCGGAATATGAATATCAATGATTTTCCTTATTAAAAACGGTATTGGTATGATGGAAAGTGCACGTATAAAACCGAAAAAAACACCCAATGAAACTTTTTTCCAATAAGGTTTATAAAGACTTATATAATCTAAAAATACTTCTTTATTAGTACTCATATTATTTTTTCAATCTTTCCTGAAACTTCAAGTGAAAATTTATTTATATATTTTAACATATATTTTTTTATATTCAAATGTTTATTTTTTATTAAAGGTGTTAAATCCATAGCATAAATAAACGAAGTTGCATTGTCAATCTTATTAAATGAAATAAATGTTGCATTAGTTTTTCTTCTTGCAATTGTCGCTAAATCATATCTTTTCCCGCCGCAGGTCTGTGAATGAAATACACTCAATAATCTTTTAGCTAATTTTTCGTTTGCGGATACGTCAAAAATTATTTTATCTTCATCGCTTAACCAGTCGAGATCTCTCCATACTTCGCAGCCGTAAACATACTTTGGTTTAAGATTATCCGGCAATTCCCTGATGGCCTGTATTGTTCTTAAAGCGACAGCAATATGGGTATCATGTTTATCCGCAAGATTATGGATATAAACAACCTCCGGTTTTGTTAATTTGAGTAGTTCAAGCATATCCTTTTCTGGATTTTTATTCTTTGAATTTTTCACTTCCGAACTTGCATAATCGAGCAATATAACAGAACCGTATTTACCAATAACAGCAGCTTTTTTTTGTTCGGTTTTTCTTATCTCACAAATTTTTTCATTTGAGTAATTACTGTAAGTACCGCCCCTTGGACTTCCGCTGCCGTTTGTAACAACCACACCGCAAAACCATTTGTTTTTATTATTATAACATTTTAAAATACCGTCATAAGCCATTATTTCTAAATCATCAGGATGTGCAGCTATCGCCATATGCGTAGTCCTTGAAATAGCTTGATTAATTGGTTTATTATCTGGAACAAATATTTCCGCATTTTTATTTACTAGTATCATCTTTTTCTACTTCCTTTTATAATCTGTTTATATCGGTTCTTCTATCCTCTTCATCGTGTTTCTTATCAGTCTTAATCGTCATTTTGGAAAATATATCGCATCAACGAAAGTTTGCTGAAAATCTATTTTACTAATTAAATCTATATGTTCAATAGTTTTTATTTTCTCTTCCATCTCATCTCTTACTTCTTGTGAAATCAAAGCTAATCTTGCCCCTTCGCAGGCAGCGTTACCGACATATTTCACTTTCTTAAGTGAAACACTAGGTATCAAACCTATTCTTTGCGCATTTGTTTTGTCTATATAATTGCCAAATGTTCCTGCTAATAAAATTTCATCTATTTCTTTAATTTTTATTCCCATTTCCATGGTTAACATCTGGATTCCTGCTGAAATAGCTGCTTTCCCTAATTGTAATTCCCTAATGTCCTGTTGCGTGACAAAAATACTTTGTTCATCGTTTTTTGCAACGAGAACCTTATTTCCTTCTTTATTTTCTACAATCGATTCCAATAATGCCGAAGGTAATTTATCTTTCAATTCTCTAATATTTTTTATTCTGCCGGTTTCATCAATTATTTCATATCTTAGTAATTCTGCTATTATATCAATTAAACCGGAACCGCACAATCCTTTTGCAGGAACATTATCTATAACATTATAGAAAATGCTTTCATCAGTAAAATAAACAGATTCTATAGCACCGCTTG
Organism: Elusimicrobia bacterium RIFOXYD2_FULL_34_15; assembly: GCA_001800605.1. Lineage (GTDB taxonomy): Bacteria > Elusimicrobiota > UBA8919 > UBA8919 > UBA8919 > UBA9627. Next base: position 1,321 of record MGVS01000011.1, on the reverse strand, counting down.
CCGCACGCATTCCGCTGCTTATATTCGCACCTTCAAAACATGGACCCGCGGCTGTTGAAGCAACCAAAATCCGTTTTTTTGAACCCAAAACTATTTCACCGTTTGTCCCAATGTCTATTGCAAGTTTTATTTTATCAGATTTATAAAAACCTAACGCAGATATCATGCTCAAAGTATCTCCGCCAATCCAGCCGGAAATATTAGGAATAAAATAAACCTGTGCGTCATCATTAATATTTATCCCGATTTGCGAAGCAGTAATAGAATTATATATTCCTTTTACCGGCGGCTGATACGGCGCAAAAGCCAAAGATTTCGTATCAATTCCCATAAACAAATGCTGCATAGTAGTATTTCCTGTTATAGTAATTTTTTGAATTTTCTTTGATTTAATCGTAGTATCTTTTGAAAGTTTTGCAATTATGCGATTTACAGCACCAACAATCTGACCCTGTAATTTTTTAGTACCGTCAACGTTGTTAATTGAAAAATCTATACGGGAAATTACGTCTGCGCCATGTACATACTGTGGATTAACCTCTGCGGCAACAGATAAAGTATTTTTGCTTACTAAATCTACTAATACTCCTACTATTGAGGTTGTCCCGACATCTATAGCAACTCCTAAAATACCCGAATTACTTGTTTTATTTTTAATTGGGCTTGCAGAAATAAATAATTTCTTCAAATCTACATTTATAGAGTCGGGAATGGTTACTGTCATTTCTTCGGTAATTTTAGTCCGGCAGGCAAGTTTATGCTGTTTTCTTGATATGTTTCTAAAAGTAACTTCTACTTTGCATTTTCCACACTTTCCGATACCACCGCAGGGTGAATCAATTACTATCTCCGCAAATTTAGCGGCATCTTTTATGCTTATACCTTCTGGCACTAATATAGATTTTTTTTGAGGAAGGAATGTAACCTTTATTTTCGACATAATTTATAAATTGTTCTTATTTAATAACGGCAATCTTCTTTAATACCTTTATTGTCTTTTCACCGGCTTTATGTGCTCGTATTAAATAAATATATACACCGGAGGCTTTGTCGGAGATATCCCAGATATATTCGTAGGCATATTTGTTATTTTTTATAATTGGCATTGAAGATATTTCATCTTTATGCACTAATTCACCTGCTATGTTGTATATTTGTATTTCTATACTGTCGGCTATTCCACACTCCACATGTATCTTTGGCTGGTATCCGCCTTTAGCCGGGTTTGGATATGCATATATTTCACCTTTTACAAATGCAACCGATGGTGCTAATTCCATAGCTGTATAGCACCAGTTGATTTTTGTATCACTTTTTAGCC
>MGVS01000010.1 GCA_001800605.1 Elusimicrobia bacterium RIFOXYD2_FULL_34_15 | reverse complement strand
CGTTTTATTAAAAAGTTCTTCCAAGATGCCTAACCTTTAGTTTTGTGACCGGCTAAATGTTCATTATATTTGATTACACAGATTTTTAAAACCGATTAAAGTGATTTAACGACAAGCCCTAATCTGTGTAATCTGCCTTTTAATCAATGTAATCAGACATCCTTTTCTTTATAGGATGTCTTAATCTTTTTCTAACTGTTCTGTATTCTTTGTTTCTTCCAATCTCTTTTCCTGCAAGAAATGTTCAGCATATACAATTCTTGTTAAATCAGGATTATCGTCTATTCTTGCTTCTTTTCTGGCTCTATTAACCCAATCTTGAGCTTCCTCGAAAAATCCGGCATTTGTCAACATAATGGCCAAATTACCCATTGAATAATAACTTTTCTGTTCTGCAGCTTTTTTATAAAATAAAATTGCTTTGTTTATTATACCAAGACGCTCATATGCAACACCCATATTATTCAGGGTAGAATTATTATTCGGATCAATTCTTAACATTGTTTTATAATAATAAATTGACTTTTTTTGTTCATTTTTTTCGCTATAGTCGTATGCTATAGAAAATAACAATTCTTTATCGTTGGGCAAATACTTAAAAGCTTCCTTTCTTAAATTTTGATATTCTTCAAAAAGCTTTAAATCATCTCCTGCACTTTTCTTTTTTAACTCTGCAAATTGTTTATACAAATTCCCTTTTAACTGGTTTTTACTTGCATTATTTATCTCAGTTTCCAGAAAATTATAAGCATCGGACTTTCCTTCCAATTCCCATATCATAATAGATAATCTTTTAACAACCGTTGTTATTATATCAAACGACTCATCTAGAACTTCATTCCGGAATGAAAGGGCAATTTTAAAAGAAGTAATTGCATCTTTTTTTAATTCCCTTTTTTGTTGTTCTAAACCCAATAATACCCATGAATAAAATGATTTATTATTATCTTGTACAAATGAAAGAATATCACTGTATAAATCAACCTTATTGCCAATTTCAAGTAGATATAAAAACTCAAATTTTTTCTTTACTTGCTCTTTTTGGTCTGTATTTTTAATTATACTATGAAGCCTCTTGTCAAATTCGGTTTTATCAAACTCTTTATCTAATATATATTTATAGAGCGTGCCTTCATCATGACTTTCCGTTTTTGGAACTTCCGTTATTTTTTCCTGGTGAGATTTTATATTATCGGTTTTTTGTATATCAAATTCTACGGATAAACCAATCCTTTGCCCTTTATAATTAATCTTTTTTGACAAAATATTTTTTAACCAATTCCTGTCTACAAAAAACACAATTAAAAGCACGATCATAACAATTATAATCGCACCTGAAGGACTAAATATTAACTTAAGGATTTCTGTAGCCATATTCTTTTCTCCTTAAAAGTCTAGTATCATTTTATGATTATATAAAAATATTATTTTTTGTCAACGAAAAATCACCCTTACTTTAGTGACTTTATTTTACATATTCTTTTTCTAACTTATCGAAAATCAATTCGGTTGCCAGTTTATTGCCGGCCATATTCCAATGAGTATCATTTTTTTTATAATAATCCTTATCCACCGAAACTTTCATGAAATTACTGAGCAGGTCCAGATAGTTAATATTTAATTTTTCAAGTTCAAAATGCAATAACTCGTTAGGACGTCCAAAATCATATTTACCGGATAAAGATTTTACGGATAAAAAAGATGCGAATTTTTCCTGTAAACGCGGATTAACCTGAAGCTCATCCGGAATTATTACAACCAGAAATTTTATGCCTTTGGAAACACAGGTATCATTCATTTTGTTTAAATATAGTGTTACAAATTCCAGTTCTTTATTAATGCCTTTTCTAAAAATAGCGCTTCTATCCTCTTCAAGTTTTAAAAACACCGGTTCTGTCATATAAAGAGAGACATCTTCGTCATTAAAAGTTCTATCGACATATTTACCTTTCATTCCTGAATATTTAGGATATATTTTGAAAATAAATCTTAAAAACGAAATCAAATATGATCTTTTCCCTGCGTTCTGCTCCCATCTTTCTATAAAATCATTCCCTACAAAAAAACAACAGATAACCATATCAGGTTTTAGTTTCAGCCCTTCATTTAATAAAAGCGAGTAATAGCTATCAACTCCTATACATGGTATTCCCATATTTATTACTTCATATTTGCGATTTCTGTGATTATTTAATTTTTCTTCTAATATTGTCATAAAATTATATTTATACGGGACCATACCAAATACGAATGAATCACCAACACCTAAAATCCTGTAAACACCCGTTTTCTTTTCTTCGGAATATTCTAAATCCATAAAACCTTTTGAATTTAATTTATAATCATAAACTTTTTCAAAAGGCCTGCCCCGGAACCGGTCATATGTATTGGTAGGAAAAATAAAAGAAGGATTGATTTTATTGTAAATTCTAAATGTAATTTCTGCTAATAAAATTGTAATGATAATAATAACCGGAATTTGAATTATCTTTTTCATTTTATAATCTCGCGCTTGTAGCTCTAAGGCGGTTGCAGAACACTTTGATAATTCCTATTGCGACGGTAGGCTGTTCATAAACCAGGTCAAGAAAAGGTTCCCTGTCTATCACAAGACAAACGGTTTTTTCTAATGATTTTGCTGTTGCTGTATGTGGTGTATCAACAAATAACGACAATTCACCGAAACATTCTGATATCCCTAATGTGGCAAGAACAACTTTACTATTGTTACTATTTCTTGAAATTTCAACTTTACCAGATATGATTATGTGTAAACCCGATTGTTGCGAACCTTCTTCAAAAATAACATGGTTTTCATCAATTACTTTTTCATGTGTTATCTTAGAAATTGACATTAGTTCTTCCCCGGTAAGATTTTCAAACAATGGTGCTTTTTTTAAATGTAACAAACTTTCCATCGCACTTAGCATTTTTAACTCCTACCAACTAAAATTAATACACCCCGTTAGAGATAGGAAGCGTTTGAAAAATGCTTCCGTGTATTGTTAAAATATTTTTTAATAATTTTCATGTATATATCTTTAATAATATCTATTTAGTAAACAAACTCATCTCTAACGGGGCTAATCAGATTCCCGTTAATCTCTTACCCCTAATTGGATTTATTTTCATTACCGCTTCTAAAGCGGTTTCTTTAATAAATTTCGATTCACTTTCAGTTTCTTTTATTATTCTTTCCAAAAAAGCATCTTCTTTTATTTCACCGATAATCTTAATTGCACAGCCTTTTTGCCATTCATCACTGCTGTTCAGCAATTCTTCAAGAATTTCCTTGTACTGATATTGCTTTTTCTGCAAGCCAAATTTTTCTCCGGCAATTTTTATCTTTTCATCAAGTGATATATCTTCCAGAAGCGGTATCGTAAGTTTGAGTATTTCTTTATACTCCACATCCGTTGTTTCTAGCAATTCAATAATATCCGCTTTAATATTTTCATCTTTATCCTTCAGTCTCCGTATAGATAAAGAAATTTCTACCGATTTTTCAAGATAGCTTATTATTCTCAAAACTTTTTCTATTATTTGCTGATTTTTTACTGTAGTTGTTCCGACAAAAAGATTTATACCGGGAGTTTTATCATCTATTGATAAAAGCGCCTGAATGTAAATCAAATTCTGATATGCCAATCTTATCTGTAAAACACAATAATCTATTATCGACTTAATCGCTTTTTCTTCGCCTTTTTCCGCCAAAACCAATGCTGCCATATACTTAATATCTTCATCCTGAGAATTCAAAGCTGTCAATAATTTATCTGTTATATTTTGCATCTTTACAAGAACTTTTCTGACCGTTTCACGAATTGAACTTTTTACATCTTTTAGCATTTGAATTAAAGCGTCCTTTGCCCAATCATCACTAATTTTACTTAATCCTTCAATTGATTGAAACCGCACTCTTGGATTTTTATCGTATGATGCTTCAATCAAAAGCGGAAGCATTTCTTTACTTCCGATCTGGCTTAACGAATACGTTGCTCTTATTCTACTTTCTTGATCTGAACTTAAAAATATTTCCGATATGAGCTTATTGGCTTTTTCATGATGTCCGAATTTCCACAATACAATTGCAGTATTTATCCTTACTCTCGAACTTGAATCTTTTAAATGCGGTTCTATTAACTCCAAAACATTCGGACCGCCGATTTTTCCTAATGATTCCACCGCATTTGCTCTAACTCTTTCATCGGGATCATCCAGATATTTGCTTAAAACAAATACTACATATGTATCTTTTATATCTCCAAGCGCTTCTACTACTGTTGCTATTTTTACCGGTTCCAAATCCGGATTTATTAACAATTCCACAAGCGGTTTAATTGCTTCCTTATCTTTTGTCCTTCCGAGTGTTCTAATAGCAAACAACGATAATTTTTCATTTTTGTCATACATCGCTTTTTTCAAAACCGCAAGTGTTGTCCCTTTTTTTAAATCTATCAAATCTTCTATTGACCTGAATTCTTCCTGACGAGTTTCTGTGAGAATATGTTCTATAAACGCACCATGATATGCTTTTTTAAGTTTAAACGTAAAAAATATCCATACTATTCCCAGTAAAATACCGGAAATCGATATATAAATAGGGTTGTAACTCCTAAGAATTAATAATAACAAACCCGCCAAACCGGTTCCAACCGGTATAACTAAACCCTCAACTAATGCCAGTGCTTTCGATGTATATTTTTCGTCCATAGGACTGAATAATACAGGATAAGAAGAATCAACAAGCGAATTTCCTATCACATCTCTTATAAATTTAGCAAACACACCTGATATGTAATTAAATTTTCCGGTCAAAGCAGCAAAACCGATTGTTAATGCTATCGGAAAAGTAAGAATTGTGCTTACTACTCCGAGGCGCTTTATTATTCTAGTTGTAAAAAATATCTGAAGCAGAAATGTAATACCATAAAACCATCCGGAATAAATTCCATAAAATCCGGTAAGTTTATCCTGTTCCGGATAAGCGAGGTTCATCAATCTATTGAATTGAAAATCAAGAAAATATACTGTAATTCCGTAAATAAGAAAACATATTATTATTATCCTGACCAGATGATTGGTAAAAAAATACTTCGCAGTGTCTGCCAAATCATCAAACGAATTTTTAGCCGGCGATTTTTCATTTTTTTCTTTTTGACCGGCAACATTCAAATCTTCCGATAATGGGATCCTTTTACTGCTGCGTATAATCAAAAATAGAAAGAGCGCCCACACAAGAAGTAAATTAGCCGTCTTAAAAATGTCAACTATATATCTTGCTACAATTCCGGAAATTATTCCTCCGAAAAGCCCGATACTTACGATATATGAAAACATTCGTCTGCTTTCGCGTACATTACAAACCTCAACTGCGATCGCCCAGAACTGTGTAAAAAATATCCAAAATATTAAAGACGATATTATATAGAGTGCGGAATATATCGGTGTAAAATTAAAAATAATTAAACCGCGTGCAATTAGAATCACAATTCCGAAAGCAATCGCTATATTTCTGAAAAGTTTTAATTTTTCTACTTTATCTGCAAAGGCAAGATACAAAAATGTTGAAATGAGTATAGCTATCGAATTTGCAATATAAATATTGGGGAGGTATTCTACGCCGATTTTTTTTACGAATAGTGATGTGCTTATTATGGTTCCAAAGGCGATGGTTCCAACTATCTGGAAGTTTAGAATGGAGAGGTTTACTAATTTTTTCCAATCCTGCTGCTGTATTTGGAATATTTTTTGTAGATATGCTTTCAATTTTTAACTTTTATTCTGTTTCTATTTAAACTTTTAACTTTTAATTTATACTTGCCTTTTACTATCCTTTCAACCCGGACATCACAACGCCCTTAGTAAAGAAACGCTGGTTGAATATATAAATTATAATAACAGGAATTATAACTATAACCGATGCCGCCATAAGAAGCGTCCAATCGGTATTGTATAAACCCTGGAACGAAGCCAGACCCACAGGAAGTGTTCTCATCTCTTCGGAGTTTGTTACAATCAAAGGCCACATAAAATTATTCCAATTACCTAAAAATGTAAATGTAGCCAATGTTGCTAATGCCGGTTTTGATAACGGAAGTATTACTCTCCAGTAAATTCCAAACTTACTGCAACCGTCCATTACAGCTGCATCTTCTAAGTCCTTGGGAATAGTCATAAAAAATTGTCTTAACATAAACGTACCGTATGCCGTAAACATCATAGGTACAATTAACGCCTTATACGTATTAATCCAATTAAGTTCTTTTAAAAGAATAAAAACCGGTATCATCGTAATCTGACCCGGTATCATCATTGTTGCAAGATAACAAAGAAACAATTTATTCTTACCGGGAAAATCTAACCTTGCAAATGCATATGCAGCAAGTGACGATGTAATTACCTGCCCCGCTGTTGTGCAAACTGCAACAAAAATACTGTTTACAAATAACCTGCCAAACCTTACAGATTCCCATGCATCCGAATAATTTCTAAACACAAAAGGATTAGGAATCCATTCCGGCGGATATGCAAAAACCGCACCTGCTTCTTTCAACGATGTTGAAACCATCCATATAAACGGAAGTATCATAGTTGCACCAATAGCTAATAATAAAATATATGAAATTGTATTTTTAACAAATTCTATTCTTTTAGATCTTTTTCTTGATAATTCTCTTTCCAAACTTTCCATTTTTCTATCCTTCCTGCTTACCTAACTTCCATTGTAAAAGCGTAAATCCAAACATAAAAATGAATAATGCCCATGCCACAGCAGAAGCATATCCCATATTGAACCACATAAATGCATGGTTGAAAATATAATAAACTATTGTGGTTGTTGAATCGGCGGGCCCGCCGCTAGTCATAACATACTGTATTCCGAATGCCTGAAAACCGTTAATAATCCCTATAATAACGATAAAGAAATTGACAAATGTCAAACTTGGCCATGTTATATACCAGAACTGCTGCCACTTAGTTGCACCATCCATACCTGCTGACTCATACAACTCACCGGGTATTCCCTGTAATGCTGCAAGATATAACAACATATTATATCCGGCACTTTGCCAGATACCCATAATAATAAGAGCTGGTTTGGCCCATGATGTTGAAGCAATCCAGGGTGGAGGATTACGTACTCCAATCCAACTTAGAAACGCATTAAGTAAACCGTAATCGGGATTATATATCCATCTCCAGACAATTGCACAAGCAACCATCGAAGAAATAACCGGTAGAAAAAACACAGTTCTGAAAACTACAATACCTTTTAATTTTTGATTTATCAAAATAGCAAGTGCAAGCGAAGCAAACATGCCGAGCGGTATACCAAGCATAAAATAAAATGTATTATATAAATAATACCAAAAGTTTTTATCATGAATAAGTTTTATAAAATTAGCAAATCCGGTAAATTTTACAGGGGTTAGCAGGTCCCATTCAACAAATGCGAGCCCGAATGAAACAACAATCGGAATTAATGTAAAAAGTAGAAACCCGGAAATGTTAGGTCCAAGGAATGCGTAACCGGTAAGTGTATCATCAGATATAAAAAACAACTTTTTCTTTTTCTTCTTCTTTGTATTTTCCATTATTAGCGTTTATTATAGCAAAAAATTTTGCTGTGTCAAGAAAAAAACAGTTCATTATCCAATAATATCAACATAATTATCTTGGTTTATAACAATAAACTTAGAATTCTTATATGTTTCAATAAAATCTTTTGGCGGTTTTACATTTTTCACTTTCCATTTACATTCAAATCCCCAAAGGCGTCCACCTCTTTCTTCCACTAAATCAATTTCTTTAAGATCATATGTTCTCCAAAAATATTTATTGCTTTGAATATTTTTATAATGTAATTTCTTTATTCTTTCAGAAATACAATAATTCTCCCATAATTTTCCTATATCATCCCGCATAGCGATATTATTGTAGTTTGAAATAACAGCATTACGAATACCATTATCCCAAAAAAAATAACGAGGTGTCTTTGTATACTCTTTTCTCAAATTTCTACTAAACCCATATAAAGAAAACAGAATAAAAGATTTTTCAAGCAATTCAAGATATCGCATTACTGTTCTTTTATTCGCATTTAGATTAGACGCAAGTTCAGAATATGAAATATCATTGCCAATTTGGAATGCGATAAGCCGCAATAAATTAAAAATGAATAAAGAGTTCTTAAGATTATCAAGTTGCAATATATCTCTTAACAAATAACCATCTCTTATTGATTCGAGCAGTTCTTTTTTACCCTTCAAAGATTTTTCAAGCAATACCTGCGGGTACATTCCGTATATTAATCTATCTTCTAAATTCTCTTTATTTTTAAGATAATTCTGGTAATTATTTAATTCTAACTGCGATATTGGGTACAGATAAAAGAATTTATTTCTACCTACTAGCGGTTCGCCTATCTTATTTTTTAAATCAAACGCAGATGACCCTGTAACAAAAACTGAAATTCCAGGAATATTATCAACAATAAGCTTCAAATTTAGTCCGATATTGGGTATTTTCTGGGCTTCATCTATAAAAAGATATTTATATCCGAAAACAAACTTTTCAAGGATGCTTAATCTTTGACTTGATAATATCTCTATCACATCTAAGTTCTCACCATTTACAATCAGAATTTTCTTATTCTTTAAATTTTCCTTCACCAAATTCATCAATACGGTCTTTCCGGTTCTTCTTGCACCAAAAAGTCCGATAACCTTACCTGGTTTCAGAGAAGTCTGTATCTGATTTTGTATAAATCTGGGTATCATAGTATCCGTATTTTAATATAAATATTTTCTTTTGTCAAGACAAATAAGGTGTTCTCCGATGCCAAGCATCGGAGCTTGACTATTTATATCTCCTCGGATTGCTCCTTAATATATTTGATTATCA
>MGVS01000009.1:496-50594 GCA_001800605.1 Elusimicrobia bacterium RIFOXYD2_FULL_34_15 | reverse complement strand
TGCTTTATTCGCTGTTACTACTGGAAACAAAGATAAAATCCGTTTTATTAAAAAGTTCTTCCAAGATGCCTAACCTTTAGTTTTGTGACCGGCTATAAGTCTTATTGATTAAATCGACCAACTCTTGACCGTTCACCGGTTTTTGAAAATATCCCACGGCATTGGTTTTTAAAACCCGCTCTCTCAGTCCGCCATTTTTTTCCGCTGAAATAATAATAACCGGACGCTTTGACCCGGATTTAATAATCATTTTTAGCGCTTCCCACCCGTCCAATCCCGGCATATGAATATCCATAATCAAACAGCCTCGAACATTATTCGGCACATCATTGAAAAATTTTTCTGCAGAAAGAAAGGTATTCACTTTAAACCCATAAGTCATCAACAAACATTTGAGCGCGCGGCATATAGACTCGTCATCATCGACTATAAAAATTTGTTTTTTGGTTGATGGCGTTTCATCATACTTCTCTAATTGTAATTTCTTTAACTTCATAATAGTATTGTAGGCAAGTTCAAAACATAGTCAATTGTACTTAGGTATAATGCCGGATTTTCTTTAGGAATTTACTTATCCTCTGACCCGCGAAATATATTATAAATTCCAAAGATAGCCGCAGTAATACCTCCGATCAGAAACCAGATAGTTTTGTCGGTGGGAGAACCATTGAAGAAACGCGAGACATCGGAACTAAATGAGTTTGAGGCATTGATACCATAGATTATTAAGATAATTCCTATTGTAAGAAATGCGATTGATATGGCTTTATTCATATTGAACTCCTCAATTGATTTCGAATTTGGCACCCAAACCTAAACGAGTTTCTTCGCTATTAAAAAAACGGCCGTAATATTCCGGGCCTGTTGTGAACTCCAGAAAATATGAAATACCTCTCCCGATTTTTGGTTTTCGACCTGTTTTGATCCCAATCTGCGAGTTGAACATGAGTTTCCACTGTGTCCGTTCCCACCACTGGAAATCATTAGCCCAGTAAACTTGTGTATAACCATTTCTGAAAACTTTGGAAATAATCTCGAACCCGGTTTGAAAAGCTTCTTTTTTTTGTTCCGGCGGAAAAACCAGGAGGTGATAGGTATATCCACTGTACAAGCGCAGGGAATAACCAACATCATAAGATAAAAGAGATCGCAAGCTGTTCCACGAATTACTATTGGGCATTTGACCGTTCGTACGGATGTAATCGTCTCCCAAGTGAGAACTGACATGATAAAACATAAAGCGGCCGGACCATTTACCTATACGTATGTCGAACGGAACATTGCCATAGAAGTCGATGACTTTAAGGTCTTTGGTATCCGAGAAGTAGAAACGTGGAAAAATCCCACCCCCGATATTAATTTGCATAGTGCCGATGTCTTTGGGTAGCCGCCAGCGGTAAATTCCATAATAATGCCCGACCGCCACTTCCGCGATTGTCCCATCGTTCCGGGGAAATGCAAGGCGTAGTGCAAAATGCAATTCGCGCGGGTCCCCCCGAAGCGGAACAAAAAGCTCATCCGGATGCGGGGCCAGCCCGGTTATAGGTGTTGTATTAACCTCTGTCCATACATGACCTGCGAGAACAGTTAATAAAACATAACAAAATATAATATTTTTCATTCTTTATGTTTACATTATAGGGGTATTCAGGAAGCAGTCAATTGTACTTAGGTATAACAAGCCCTTAGATTAGAACGGTCTGCTATTAGATAGAAGGTACTAAAAATTTGCGGTTAATCAGTGAAATTCGATGAGAGTAATCAACAGTTGGTTACGCTTGGAATTAGTTGTCCGATCTAAAATCATTAATCCCTTTAGGATTGAATATCTGACCGGATTTTATTGTTAAGACCCAGCGATTATCCCTATTATTTCCATTTAATGCATAGGCAAGGTCTACCCTTACTACTTTTGCAGTACTTGATCTCGTTAATCCAAACCGAAAACCTATGCCGACATCACTTTTAATTTCGTTTAAATCTACAGATTCATCTTTTCTCCAAACCATTCCTGAATCGAAAAATAATGCGCCACCTACTGAAAATAATTTCCAAACATCATCCTTTAGAAATAAACGGTCTTCGATACTGAAAAAAAATTTTTTATTGCCGCTGAATTCTCGCACTGAATATCCCCGGAGTCCACTCTCGCCACCGAGAAGTAATTCTTTATCGTTATCCGGATTAATAAGTTTTGTAAATTCCATATCTACAACTAATGTATTCTGTCTTGCGATGCGATGATAGTATTGCGATGATATCGCCTGTTTACCTGTATTATCCATGTTCTGCCTAAATTGATTTCTAGAATAAAGATTAAATAGTGCAAATTGACCTGAATTTATTGGTACACCCCTGCCATAATAATATTCAAATACCTTTTCTTCTTCCGTAGACCCAAGTTTTTTTGGAAACATACCGTAACTTACTACATGTTGTGGACCGAGGAAAAAATCTTCGTCTCTGTCAAATTTTGTGATATGCATTTCTTTGATGAAAGAAATCTTTTCAAAGGAATATGAAATTGTACCACCGTTTAATTTTCGATCTATGGGAGGAGAAACATCGTTGGGTACGGCAATATTTGAGAACACAGTAGAGCCTGTATTACCTGTCAACGTTACAGCGCTTCTTTTGTCGTGAGTTGCGGTAATCGCGTAGCCGGTAAAAATATTTGCAGTTCTATGATACGCATCAAAGCTTGAAGTTTTTTCACCGTTTGTTAAAAGTTCCTGACTTTCCTTTTGAGATGCTAAATCGAATCCTGCAGACCATTTTGCAATCGTAGCAAAAAATGGCCGATTACATTGTAACCCCCACGATTCACTTTTTTCACCCTTGTCAAAGTAAGTTTTTAGATTGACGTGTGAGTTTAAGAATCTTGGATCCTGAAATACAAAAGTTTGTATTTTTTCATCAAGATTTTTTTTATATGAAACTTTTATTCTTTGTCCTTGTCCAAGCACATTTAGTTCTTCGAAACCGAGAAGCCAGTTGGTTTGCGATGCGGTTGTTCCCCAATCGGCTTGGAATTCGGTTGTCCAGGCGTCGTGGGTTTCAACAATTATATTCACCTTATCTTTTTCAGGTTCCGAAACATGTATAGATACTTTTCGAAAGTATGGATAACTACGCAGAATTCTTTCTGATTCAACTATGAGCGCGGGATCATATTTGTCCCCTTCTTTGAATAACAATTCCCTGCGTACAACATTATCATTTGTTTTTTTGTGCAATTTGTTCGCCCAACTGTACAAAAAACTTAATCTCTCTGATTTTTTGAAATCATAAATATCGTGCACAACAATGCTGATTTTATTTATGTGTATGGGAAGTGCCGATGGGGAATCAGCATAAGTAATGGTTCCCCCCGGTATGAACAAAAATAATGCGAGCGAAATTAATGTACATACTATGTTTATCTTAAATATTTTACTTTCGTTTTCCATAACATCACTTAAAGGTAAATATGGTGAGTATTTATTTAAAAAGAAAAATAAGTTATGTTTTAGAGGAAGTAATACCTGCTTTATTAGCGAAGTGAATAAGTTCTGTTACAGTTTCGGCTTTCATCTTCTGCATCACACGACTGCGATGAACCTTTATTGTTTGAAGAGCAGTTCCCCGTTTGTATGCAATCTGTTTACTCAGCATCCCATTGGCTACTAAACGAAAAACTTCCAGTTCGCGCGGAGACAAAGTCTTAATGCGTCGTTTAATTTTTGATATTTCGGCGAGTTCTTTATTTTGAATTTTACTTTTTGAGATGGCAAGCGTAACAGCATTAAGCAGTTTTTTTGCAGTAACGGGTTTTGGAAGAAAATCAATAGCTCCTGCCTTCATGCCCCTCACGCTCATCGGTATATCCCCGTGTCCGGTAATAAAAATAATGGGTATGATAAGTTTCCGTGCTGCCATTGCCTCCTGAAGGTCAAGACCGTTTATATCCGGCAGTTGGATGTCAAGAACCAGGCATGAGGGCAATTTAGGATGCTTAAAAGCTAAAAAATCTGATGCTCGGGTAAATGTCTCAACCTTAAACCCGTGCGATCTTAACAATATGGTTAATGCTCTACATATAGAGACATTGTCATCAACGACATATATAAACGAATTGCCGTTATTCATTAAGCATCCTTCGTGCCGATAGGAATAGTGAAATAAAAAGTTGCGCCGCGGTCAGGATTATTTTTTGCATCCAAACGCCCGCCATGCGACTCAACAATGGAGCGGCTAATAGATAACCCCATGCCCAAACCATCCGGCTTGCTCGTAAAAAAATGAGTGAAGAGCTTAGGTATATTGTGTGCAGGGATTCCGCATCCGGGATCCTTTATCTTCACAATAATTGTGTCGACATCTTTACGCGATGTGTGAATCAATATTTCATTGAAGTCTTGATTACCTTCCATGGCTTCGAAACTATTACTGATAAGATTCAGAATAACCTGTTGCAGTTGTATCCGGTCGCCGCGTACAAGAGGAAGATTACTCTCCAGATCAAGTTTAAAAGAAATATTCCTTACGGTAGCATCAGTTGTCATAAGAATAATAGTATCATTAATGAGAGTATTGATATCCAGAGGCTTCATTTCAGACGCACTCTTCTTTAAAAGTGAACGTAATCGCTGGATAACCTCACCCGCACGCTGGTCGTCATTAATGATGTACTGAAGAATCTCCCGAAGTTCAGGGTCCCTTCCTGCGAGCATACGCTGGGCAGCCTGGGCATAAGAAAGAATTGCCGTAAGAGGCTGGCTAATTTCGTGAGCCAATGAAGAGACAAACTCTGCAAGTTTTCCTACCCTGGTAACGTGCAAAAGTTCCTCACGCTGTTCAACAATTTCTAACTCCTTCTCCCGCATCAAGGTAACATCTGTCTGAATCCCTGTATAATGGGTAACGGCACCTCTCGCATCATACACCGGTGCAATACGCAATAAATTCCAATATTTTTTGCCGTTCTTCCGAAAATTAAGCATCTCTCCATGAAAAGATTTACCTTTGTGAATAGTTTGTTTTATTTTCTCAACAATACGATGACCAGCATAATTTCCATACAGCAAAAAATAATTTTGACCCAGTATTTCCCCTTTTACATAGCCGGTCATTTTCCGGAATGATTGGTTGGTATAGATAATAGGAAATTTTGGATTTTGGGCATCGATAATAAAAATACCGTCCTCAGTCGATTCTATAGCTTTAGTAAGGATGTAAATCTGTTCTTCTGACCTTATTTGCTTTTCTGCCCCACTTTTTAATTGTCCGGTTTTTTCCTTCAACTCATCCGCTTGTTGCTGAATCTTCTTTCCCATATCGTCATGGCTTTGATTTAAACCAGCAACCAAGCCTGTGGGATGCCTGCGATCTCCATTGCGAATTCTATTTTCCGACAACAGTTTTTTCGGTTTCTTTTTCCCACTTGACTTTATTACACTTTTTTTAAGAACTCGCGATTTTAGTTTAAATCTAAATTTCTTTTTCTTTATCATTTTCATATTGTTCTAAATTATACTTTTTTTTATTAACTTTTCAACCAATAGCTGTCGCAATTTGGCGAATGATAAATAAAAAAGCCATCATTTTCCTTAGATGGCTTGTATAAATAGGTGTATCCCAAATCTGGGATTATGTGGTTCTCTTCAGGTTTTATTGGTAATTGCGAGATCTCCTCGCTGTCTTGTAGTTAACCCTGATTAGCTTATAGCCGAGCAAGCTCGGCAGCTACATCCGGCAGTTGGCGGAGGCAGGAGATACTCCGCCTACGATGAAACTTCGGCGGGACAGGCCTGCCACAACATTTGCTACTGTTAATTAGCGTTATAATCTGCGTGTATCCGCTTCTATTCCTTTAGAAGCTAGCCCCAAATGAAATACGATGCGTATCGCCTAAATCGCCAAACGGAACAAAAGCATAATCTAGTGTTAAACCCCAGAATCTGAATCCGGCACCAACTCCAAGCCCTACTATTCCGCCAAGCGAATCAGTATCATAGCCAAATCTGTAACCGCTGCGTAGTGCCAACACATCCTTTACCCAATATTCAGCGCCTATTGAAGCATATAATTTGTTATCTATTATATATTCATCTAAATCACATGCAACTGTTAAGTCCTTTATCAGTTTATATGCAGCACCTACTTTAATATTTAAAGGAAGCGGGTCTGATTCATCTACAAATTTTATTCCGTTACTTATGTTTTGGATATTAATTGCTAATGAAAGTTTTTCATCTGCCGGATAATAAGCGGAAATATCCAGTGCAACGGCAAATGCTGTTTCGTTATCTATTTTCTGATTAATAAATTTTAAGTTACCTCCGATAGAAAGATTTTCAAGTAATTTATTCGCAATATCTTTTCTTGCATAACTTAAAGATAACGCCATGTCTGTTGCACCAAAATCACCAAGACTTGTTTCGTTCAGGTCACGCTTTTCTATATCTGTTACCTGTAAGTAAGTAAGCCCGGCTCCTACATAGTGTTTTTCGGCTACAATTCCGGTATAACCTATAAAACCAGCATTAACATCTTCAAAATATTTTAAATATGTCGCGGAAGCTTCTTTTTTTTCAATACGGGTTAGGGAAGCCGGATTATAATTTATTGCGTTTGTATCATCGGCTACTGCTCCGAACGCACCACCCATGGCAAGAGGCCTTGCACCCAGGCCAATTTTTAAAAACTGGGCACCCGTAGAACCAACACCTTCTGCAAAAGAAAAACTGCATAAGAAAAAAAAACAAATTGCGACTGCTAAAATTTTTTTCATAAACTTACCTCCGGTTAATGGAGCGAGATCCTTCGCTTCGCTCAGGATGACCCACAAAAAATGTGGGTCACTTTACTATTGCCATTTTCAATGGTTTACGTTTATTTAATACTTTATTACCCGCTTTTGCTGTTAAAAAATAAATGCCGGATGCACAATCATCTCCACTATCGTTTTTGCCGTTCCAATCAAGATAGTAAATGAAACCACCCGAGCGTATGCCATCGTCTATTTCCCTTACAAGTTCTCCTGCGATGTTGTAAATATAAAATTTTGCATTGACAGATGAACCAAGGTAAGCAGGTAAACAATATTTTATGATTGTTCCCCTTGTTGATAGATTTAATCCAAGTGCACCTCCGCTTGTAAGTGTTACTGTTTTGTCATTAAGATTAAACGGGTTCGGGAAATTAAATATGTCAAATTCGCCACCCCATGTCACATTTGTAGGAGGTTGTGATTTAAATAATGCAAATGTACCAGTTTGAGATGTAGCTGCCGCACGATTTATTACAAATCTTCCGTTTGATATTACAGCCCTGCCGGCAAGCCGGCTAGATGTGCTGCTTGGGTCGGATGCATCTGTTATTGATTCAACATCCAAAGATACCGTTCCTGAAACGGGGTCAGTTGTTTTTACTCCGGGGACTAATTCCCAAATTCTATTTTCAGAATTATACTGGTAAAGTTTTATTTTTTGAAGGTCGGCTTCTGATATTTTTTCTTTATCGTAATTTAAAGTTAATGTAAGTGTTTTGTTCATTTGCGCATCTGTCAGATCAACCTGATACACATCACTTGCGATTGAATCTGCAACAATATTTATAAGCTGTGAAGCAAGCGAATCATCCGTTCCTTGCAGTTTGAAAGATGGTATGTTTGAAGAAAAACCTCCTATTGCAAAAGACGGAGCACCCCTGAAAGGAGCTGCTGCGCTGCTTGTTGTTGCAGGTGTAAGCGAGCCCGCGTCCATATCAATTTGAGTGTTATCTTCACCAAATTCATCTATTACAACATTGTCACCTTCTGCTATGCCTTCAGCTACCTCTTTCTTTGCCTGACGCATTATGTTACCGCCGAATTTAATGTCTTCTTTATAGGGAGTTCCTGAGCCGTCATCCGAAATTACACGTATTACATAGGTGTGGGTAAGACTAAAGTCCAGTAATTTTATATAAAGCGAATATGTATTATTTGGACCCGACAGCGGAAGTGCACGTGCAGCCTTGTTTTCATCAAATGTGTTGCCTGAATTATACCAGCATTCCGGTGCTGCAACAAGTTTTTTAGGTGATTCAAATAAGAATAGAAATTTTTTGGGATCTTCTGTCTTTTTTACTATGATTTTCAGTTTAGGCGGCAATGATTTCAATTCAAAATCCTGGATGTTTTCGCCTGCAACTGGAGTTATTTCTACATATTCCACGATTTTTCCGGGATACATCACATATGTTTTATATATATGTCCGGAAATTAGATTAGAAATGTAATATTCACCATTCTTATTGGTTTTTGCTTTATAAACTGGTAAATATTTTGTGGGATTCTGGGTGTTAAATGTCTCATCATAACATGCAACCTTTGCATTTGCTATTGTTTTTGCAAAAGGAAGTTTTTGTGAATATACCACACCTTTTAACTGGGAGTCTGCCCTTGTAAGCACAAAATCCTTTACCGTATCACTGCTTATACCGAATTTTTCACCGGCGGTTGAATACCCGGGTGCATTTACTGAAAGACGGTAAATGCCGGACGGTAACCCAATAATTGAATAGTTGCCATATTTATCACTAAGTACATATTTATTAACTGATTTATGGTCCGCTGCAATTTCAGCACCCTCTATTTTTACATTATCTGTTGATGTTACAGTACCGGAAATTGTTATACCAGAACCAACAGAAGAATCAAAATCCAAATCAAGTGTTGTAGTTGCGGTTGAATATACAACGACTTGCTTCATAAACGGAGGATAATTCGGTGTTTCAGCAATTAATATATATTCTCCCGGAGGCAACATATCAATATAATAATTTCCAGGAGAAGTTGCTAATGCTTCCTTGGTTTTTTCATTTGGATTCATGAAAAAATCCATCCAAGGAGTAATGCTTCCCATATCAGAGCTTGGTCTTGCACCGGAAAAACCGCGCCAATTACCGGAAACATCATAAAGCATTATAGTTGGTATATATTTTAGAGCTGTATTTTTGCCTTCTTTTTGAATTTTTTCGTAATCAGCTGCTGTAAATATATTCTTTCCTTTTATTGTACCGGTAATTTTACCTTTACCGGTTACAGCACCTTCAAAAGGTATAAACGTAGTAGCATTTGGCGTAAGCGGATCATATTTTATTTCGACATTTCTTGCTTGTGAAATAACTGTGATAGTCTGGTGATTCGATGTCATCGGCCTACCCTGTTCAATTTCGAATTGAGTAGGTTGCGGTTGATCCGGACTACCAAACATCTCATATTTTATTAGATATAAATTATATCTTCCAGGAACAGCAAGTGTTGGTTGCCATGCACCTTGGCCGGTTGTTGAAGAGATTCTATACTGGAATGAAACCGGTGTATCAGAATCTGAGTCCATTAACATATCCAATTTTTTACCTGTTAAAACCAAATCTGAAGGAAATCCTGCAATACTATAATAACCTGTTGTCCCGACCGGCATGGCCGGCATGGAAGGTGCTATTGCTTCACATTTCACGGCACTAGGAAGAGGTATCTCTATATATGTATCCTTGTTTGCAGATACCATAACATCTTTTATAGTAATGGTCCTTGGCCAGTAATATGCTGGACCATTACCCCAAATTGTAACATCATATAATCCGGAAATCAGACCGGGTAATTCAAAAGTACCTGACTCTTGTATTTCTCCTCCGCCACCGCTGCTATTAGAACGTGCCTCTAAGCGAATACTTCTGCCTTGTGTTTGGAAATTAGTAAAAATCGGTTTGAAAATAGTACCGTCAGGCATTCTAACAACACCTTTTATTTTTCCAGCAGGCGATAATGCAAAATCAAAAACTTTTTCGCCGGATGCTACTTTTGTAAAATCTGCCTGCGAATCCATTCTATTAACAATACCCAAATATTCAGATTTTATATCTATAAAATATTGAGCTCCCGAAGCTACATTAATTTCATATGCAGTAGTACTGCCTTTTGCAAAAGTTCCTGCAATTGCGGTAAATTTCGATTTTGATTTATGATTGAACCAATCGCCAGAAAACTGTTCTCTTGCAATAACAACAAGCGGATTTGCCTCAGTAATAACCGTGTCATCAAGAAATTTTATCGCACCCCTGATTGTACATGTTGCCTCACCTTCAGTTTGAATATTTATTAATATTGGATTTGGATATGATACTGCCGGTAACCTGCCTCCTGTTGAACTATAAACAGACCATAACGCTTGATTTACGTCTGCCGGTGCTTCCGTAGAAACTACCACCCTCTTATCATCACCACCGCGAACGCCTTCGTTATTCATATCTTTGGCATTCCAGTCACCATTAAAATTATACATATACTGCGTTCCTATCAGGTCTGAATTGATAGATATAGTTAGATTCCCCGGAGATACCCCAACCAAATTGAATGCTCCGTCACTCCCGGTTCGTGTGCGGGCGTTTGTCTGAGAAGATTTTCCAAAATTATCTGTTGTAGAAGCGTACATATCGTAACCTTGCCATCTATCACCGTCACTAAATATCATAACTTCAGCAAATGGTAGAAGAACTCCGCCTATTGCAACCTTGCCATCCAAACGGCCATTTATTTTTGTAAGTTCATATTTTGAATGTGAATTACCATAATTATACTGGTAACCCGGACCCGGTATTCCGTCCGGGGGATATGGATCATACGGCACCACTATTTTGTGTGTACCGTCATATTCATAACCAACTATGGGAGGAGTAATCGGACCCTGCTGTTGCTGTTGCTGCTGCATTGGTCTTGGAAAATCAAATACTCCTGAATAACCAAAACCGTTAATATTTATTTCGTAATATTTATTCACAGGAACATTATAGAAAGTAAACCTTCCGTTAGTATCCGTCTGTGTCTGAAATTGACAATCCGGTGAGCCTGCCCCTGCTGCCCTTCCTTCTAATCTTACATTGAAATCCGGGATTCCAACGCTGAATGTATCAACAACCACTCCTTCAAAAGCAAGATTACCCTCTGGAGTAATTCCGGAATCCTGTGTCTGAGCAGCCATTGCTTCACGGTTATCAAAATCCATAAGTACTGTAGCTTCTCCACCTGCAGCAATAACATTTGATATTTGTTTATTTAGATTCTTATTATCTTTTGGAGAAAAAATGTTTATTACATATTTATTTGCATCTGCAGGAGGTACGTTATTTATATAGATATAGTTAGTAGCACTATAACTTAGTGAGCTGTCAAGATAAGCCAAAACAAAAGCTGCCGATTCACTGGTTGTAATATTCCTGACATCTCCCATAATTGCGGCACCGGTTGAAACATTTACAAGCCCTACTTTTATTTTACCTACATTTGGGCTTGCACCCATAGATGTAAGCATTAAAGAAATGGTTTTATCTATAGACGTAGTTACGGGAACTGCTTTTTGCGAGAACATCTGGTCCCTAAGAGTTGGCGCAAATCCCTGTTTTGTTGCGTGTACTATATAATTAGTATTTGGCTGTATGGATAATATTACTTTACCGTCAGCACCGGTTACTCCAAAAACAGAGTTGTTTGAAGGCTGGTTATTTACAAAATTCATCGCAGCAACCATTGCCCCGTCTGTCCCGGTATCTACGGTAAGACTTATCGAATACAGACATTGAATCAAAGACAATGAACAAACTAAAACGAATGCAATAAACCCAGAATACTTTTTAAACATAAATACCTCCAATAAAACAATAAAAGAATATTTTTACTTTTAAGCACAACCAATATAATTTATAATGAATATTCTCTAATCTGTCAAGTGGTTTCTATTAAACTTCTTTCATTTATAAACTGAAATTAAATTCGATTGACGGTAAATAATATTTTTTCAATTTTTGTGATTTTTTCCACATATCTTAAGCTGTGTACTGTTTACTGTATTCTGAGAACTGATCGTCTAATATTCCCAGTTTATACCTGCAAAATAGTTTGATGTATTATAATTATACCTGTAGTTAGCTTCGTATTTATTATTGGATGAAGAATCCCTGTAGTTGCCGGCAACTTTTACTGCAAATGATTTGTATACCGGTACAATTACAGATACACCGGTTGTATTTGTGATTTGTGATATTTCGGATGTTTTGTAATTCCCTTCAACATCCTGAGCAGGACGTTCTGTATATTGCCTATAAGCGATATCCCACCATAGATTAATGTTAAAACCTTTTGACAATTCAAATACCAAAGACGGCATAACATCATTTTGAAAGAAATCATAGTAATTGGCATTATACTGAGTCCTATTTGCATCAAAAGAATTTTGATTTGAGTCATAATATTGTACTGAGTTTATAATATTCAATGATACTTTTTCCAGTTTCTGATAAATACCAATTGAAAGTAAGTGTACTAAGTCCGTTCTCTTGCTTGAAGAAAAACTCCCGTCGCTGTTAACAATCGCCTGATCTTCAAAACCTTTATAAGCTATATCGTAACTTACTTTTCCTGTAAGTTTTTCTGAAAAACCGTGAACCGCCTCAATAAATAATTCATGCGTAGAATAGTCAAGTACATTTTTGCCTGCATTTTTTGAAATTTCGGTATACGTTGCAGTATCAATTGATGTTTGAAAGGTTGTTATCAGAGATGCATAATTGGGATAGCTCATTATGTAAAAATCGTATCCTGAACGGATATTCCAATTATTATTTAACAATTTTTCACCTTCAATTCCGGCTGCGAGCCTATTATAATCGAAAAGTCCTTCACCTAACTTTTCATCTTTTGTTTCCTGCAGATATTCTATTTTATAACCCACTTTTGCTTTTACTTTTAAAGTATCCGAAATTTTATGTGTACCCTTTAATGTAAGTGAATTATCCAATACTTTTCTGGTTAAAGTACCGCCTCCGACCAATTCTTTTACATCTTTTGTATTTGAGTAAAGGCCCTGATAAATAGGAAGTAATGCTGTTTTTTCTGAAAAACTAATTACCGGAGAGAAGAAAACATCTGCATTGCCGGCAAAAGAATCTTTTTCACCTTCAAGAAAATACTGACCGCCTAAAAGTGAAAGATTAGCTACCGGTGTAACCTTTAATTCAGCGTTAAGTTGTAAATGATTAATGATTAGTAGAAATCCGGTTAGTAAAAAAATATTTCGATACTTCAACATAATAAAAACCCCCAATAAAACAAAGTTCATAGTGCAATAGTCCGATAGTGAGATTGTGCATTGTATTATTTAATAAAACCTATTACTCCAATATAATAATTCTATCGCACTACCCCGCTATCCCACAATCGCACATACCTAATTGATTCAATAACTCATTTTTATTTATTGATTTAAAGAATTAGGTAATGACAATATTCCTGAATCTGATAATAGTTTTGATGAAAATATTAAATCAATCCTCTTTCCCAGACCATCATCAACGCTGTTTTGATCCGTAAAAAGTGACGAAGTATAAACATTTTGAAAATTCAGCGTTAATATTTTTTCTTTAATTTTTTCGGAAGATACATTCTCGGAATCAACTATATCCGAGAATTGCTGTGTCTTTCCGTCATCATTTATAATATAATTATGTTTTTCCACCCATGAATTATCTGCATAAACATCCTTGTAGGCAAAATGAAAAATATTTGTTCCTTCGGGCATTAAACTGACAGTGGTCGAAGCAGGATCAGTATGACTTTCATTCTGAGTTCCCGGTAAATATGTAAATTCGCTTTTTTGAGGTATATTATCCCCGGTGTCTGCAAACTGCCACATTAATTTGCCTTTACCGGAATTAGCTGTTGAGTCCGTATTGCCTATATAGAATTTATATTTAGAAAAAAACAAATTCCATTCTGTCGGATCAGCAGAATCATTTGCGACCATTTTGCCGTCTGATGCTTCTTCGAGAATTTTATCATAGGTATTTGACATTACAGAATCGAGATTTGTTAAATACCACCCCGGAGCTGTTGAACCATCACTGTGAAACATATTTTTAGTAACATCATTTAGATTTATCGGCAGTTCTTTATTAAATGTAAAAAGTATTTTGCCGAAATCAAAACGGTTTTCCCTTTCATTTAATACAACATATTTAAATTGTTTTTTGTCTTCAGGCGGCCTGTATATATACTCTTCCAAGCGAACTCTTTTTCCATATACATCTATTAACGCTTTCCCGTTCTGATATTCTGCAAGCTTTATCTCTTCCGCTGCCCGCCCCATAACAGAATCTCTTGAAATTTCCATAAATATTTCGCGTTGTGCTTCTGATTTAAACTCATCCTTTTTATCTTCCGCTTTTTCTTCTTTTTTTTCTGATTCAAGTTTCTGCGGTTCTTTAGGCGCCTCACCCTTTTGAATAGTTGTAAATTCTCCGGGATTTACGAAAACTTCACTTCCTGTTGTTTCTTCTTTAGCTGCAACAATGCCTTCATAAACTTCAAGCCGGGTATTTAAATCTTCTCCGATTTCAACGGCAAAGTCTGTTCCTCTTACTGCACATATCGCTGTAGGAGTTTTTATTTCAAACTTTTGCTTGATTTTCAGTTTCATTACTACAGCACGGATTCTGCCCATAAGGACTTTTAACAAAGAAGTCTCGTCTGTAAGATCTGCTATAAGCGCTTCAGTTCTCTGGGCTACTGTAACCCTGTGACCATTTACTGATAATATTGCAGTTGAGCGAATGGATGTTTTTATCAAGTCATTTAAATTGAGCTTTTGGCCGATAACCGCGGTATTACCATTTACTTTAACGTCACCAATCGTAGAATCAATAGTTACTGCCGAATAAGATAACGTAAGTAAAAAGAGAAAATAAAATAGATTAGTAATTATTTTTTTCATAAAACCTCCGTCTTTATTAAATTTTTCGAAAAGTTCACAACCCATAATTAAGTATAACGGTAATATAATATTTTGTCAAGGATTTATTTTAAATAACACAAATAAAAACACAACTGTCCGTAATCTTCCGTCAGAAAACAACTAACAGAAAAACTTTTGTGATTTTTTGCACATTCTAACTTATAATTACGTTGTAAGAAATTTTTATTTAGTATGAATATTCGAATTTTATTCCAAAGAAATTTGCTGAGTAATTATATGGCAGGTATTTTTCAAATTTTACATTTGAGGACTGTACTTGAAAAACATAGAAAAGCGTTGTACGTGTAACAACGTTTGGTTTGAAAGTAAAACCTGAGCTTAAGATGAACATATTATTTTTCTGTTTCTGGCCAATATCATAATCACCGTCTCCGTTTCGCGGTGGTCTTTTTGCATAGGTTTTAATATCAAACTGAGGATTTGCAGAAACTTCCCATTGCTCTCCAATCATAAACGCAACAGGAATTGAAAAATTAAGTCCATTATAACTATAGTAATCTTCAAAATAAGTTGGCGTTTCGGTAGATCCAACCGTTTTAAAGAAAAGAAAATTCTGGTTTGAACCTTTAATTTTATACGCAATAGTCGGTTCTATAGCAACTTTTTCTTCAAATAATTTTTGTTTGTATCCATCAGCAAAAGTTAAAATCGTATCTTTTTGGAGGTCTGAACTATAATAGGTTCCGTCAGGCTGTACTGATTCAACCGCAACTTTCTGTTTGATATAGTTTTGCGAAGTGATATCAAAGGAAAACCGGTTTGCATAATAATCAACCGTCAAGCCCGTCTGATATAATTTATGATTTTGCTTTCCTGTCGAACTTTCAAGGTTCGCACCGCCAGCTTGAAATTCTGCAAATAAATCGGTATAATTCGGAAAATCCATGAAGTGATATTGTTCGGTGATTGCAACTGACAATATATCCGAAAATCTTCTGCCGAAAGAAATCAATCCGCCTGTACGTTCAAGATCATAAAGTCCGGTTCCCCAAACTTCATTTGTACCTGTTCTTTTATATTCTTTCATGTAGTCTATTTGACTTTTCAAAAAATAATCTTCTGATATGTTAAATGTATGCCTTAATACCAACATATGATCCATTGCCCTGTCCGTGAATTTTTCACCTTCCTGACTTCTAAGTCCCGGACCGAGATATTTTAATTCATAAAAACCTACAAAAGAATGTTTGCTATCCTGAGGTTTTACTATAACGCCTAGATCACTTAATAAATTAATAGAAAAGTTCCATTCACCAATATTAGGGACAAAAGCACCCTCGGTAAATTGAAGCGAGTAATACGGAGCAACTTTTACTTCAGCTAATGATAAGGAAGTAACCGAAACCAATAAAACAATAAATGGTAAAAATAACTTTTCTATTTTTTTCATTTTAGAAATTCCAGTGATAAGACAAGAATGGATGAATCACAAATAATCCTTCAGGATAAATATCCATCCCAAGATCCATATGTTTTTTAGAAACCATTATTCTTGAAACTATTTTTTTATATTCAAAACCATATCCCATTTGAACAGATAACCTCGATGGTTTGTTTATATCTTTTTGATGGACTAAACCGGTAAATACAAATATATCATTCACTTTAAAATTCAGTTCCGATACCCTGAAATCGCCAAATTCTATAACAGATGAGGAAGATAGTTTGACGTTCATTGCAACATTTGAATATTTTACTCCGCCGTATAGCTTAGTTTCATCCGTTGCTGATTTTGAAAACACAATACCGCCCGAATAATCATTAAAACTTGGCTCAACATCTCCTGATATGAAACGCAACGCTAGCATATCACCGTATTGACCAACTAAATCAATCTGAGGTAAAATCTCCTGTTCATTAAAAAGTTTTGCTTTAACATTAATATTAGCCCAGGTAAAAGGGAGGAATGCCGGCAAGAAATTAAATCTTATCGATCCATTTTTATCGGCGTATACAGGAGAGAAATCTTCGTTATTAGCATGAACATTAAAGAAAAAATCGCCCGGATTATCAAGGAACTTTAAACCAAGGTTTAGCAGTTCCTGTCCAAGTGATGTATTTATAAAATCTTCTGCAGTTAAATAACTTAGCTGAAAAGAAATTATTAATAATACTGTTGCTAAAAATTTTGAAATTTTTTTCACTGTTTATTCGCTTTCACTAAAATTTTACAACTGGTACTTTTATACAAAAATTTTGAAAATTTGTCAAGCTCTTTTTTTATTTTTATTATTTTATTGAATCCGATATTTCACCTGCCTGTGATGCCAGTTTTGTAGCAATGGCAACTACTATATCGGGCGTAATTACAAGATCTATATTTCCTTTAGTGAAAAAACTTGGAGCACTAATGCTATTACCTTCGCGGGCACTTATTATTCCTTCAGCGGCAACTTCTTTTAAAAGCGTAAATGGATCTTTAGATGTCGATGTAAAATCATCCAATTTAAGCAATTTGCCATCATTATTAATACCATACGCTTCGGTAAACATATATATGTATTTAGTTTGTCCGTCTTTATCAATTTTGATTTTTGGAGAAATAGCTGTTGACCATAAATCACCGGTATCTTCCCCATCTGCTGTAACCGCTTTATCCGATGCATCGTAATTCGGATCAAATTTCCAACCATTTATATATTCGTTTGTTACAATAGTACGGTCCGTAAGAACTTTTCCGTCATTATCTAATTGGCCCGCATCCCGTGATTCACCTATTAATTCTATTTTGTCTGTCTGGTTGGTAAACTTTACATACATTGACTGAGGATAAAATGTATCATTTTCCTGACTTGAAATAAATCCTGGCCATTCAGTAATCTGTTCCGGTAATTTTTTGTTAAATGTTATTTTTGTTTCAAGAACATCCAATCTGTTTCCCGATGTGCCGTCATATTTAAATTTACCGTTGTACACATAACTATCCCTTTTTGTAAAATTTAAAAACTGTAATGTCTGGCTATCAGGACGTAACAACTGCTGCTCAACCCTGACAAGATTGCCATGTATATCTTTTAAAGTTCGGCCCGTTGCAAAATCCGCTTCCTTTATTTCATTTGTAATTTCTCTGGTTACTTCAACATCGCTCTTTATATTACTTACTATTTCCATAAGTTCTTGTTTTAATGATTGGAATTCATTTTTTAAAATCTCTTTCTTTGCTTCCTTTTCTTCTTTCTTTTCTGTATTATCATTTGATCCTTTATCACCGCTATCATCAAAACCAGACCATTCATTGTCAATTGATTTTTTTTGCTCTTCTGTCAAAGGTTTTGGTTCGGATATTCCACCTTTGCCGTCTGAGCCGCTGCCATTACCCGCTCCGACATCTTTATGCTGGCTGCCATCTGAATTTGAATAATCCACGTTGCCTTCTAAAACATACATATCACCTTTATCATCGGCTATAAACTCCGTTCCCCGGACTGCGCAAACGGAAACAGGCGTCTTTACTGTATATTTTCCGCCCTTTGCAAGTTTAATTCTATTTCTGATTTTACCGAGAATTAATTTAAATATGTTATCCGCACCCAGTGAATTCATTTCTACTTCCGAATTTTCATTTATCCAAATCCGACTGGTTCCGTCCATTAATAATTCTGCACGGCTTGCAGAACCTGTTTTTATCTTATCTTGCTGTCCTAAAATATCACCTGCATTAGCATTATTCCAAATACTATTTTTATAAATAGTTACAGTACCGGAAAATTTTACAACTTTGACATCTGCAGAAAGTAGAGCACAATACAAAAAAGACAAAACAATTAACAACATACTTATAACTATTCTTTTCATAACCCACCTCCAACAAAACAATTTCTAATTTCAAATTACAGATTACGGACTTTAGAATCTGTCCACTACTTTAACTACTAATAAGTATAATATATATTAAAAGTTTGTCAAGGTGATTTTTTACACATTACCTTTTTCGACAACTATTTTAGAAAAATCTGCAATTTTAATAAATTCGTTGTGCAATAGTTTTAATAGAGACACCCTGTTATTTTTTATTCTTTCATCTTTATCCATAATAAGAACTTTTTCAAAAAAATTATCAACGAATGTTCTTAATGATACCAATTCTTTGAGTGCTAATTTATAATCATTGTTATTAATAAAAATTTCAACATTATTTTTTATTACCGAAAACTTTTCATAAAGTTCCTTTTCTTCTGTTTCTATGAGAAGTTTTTCATCAACTTCCCATTTCCCGCTCACTACTTCCTGTCTATTTGCTTGTTTCAATATGTTGCCTATTCGCTTGAATGAAACGGCAATCGGTTCAAAATCCGCAAGATTTCTTATCGAGTGAACAGCAGCAACACATTGGTACGAATCCAGAATATCCGTAAATTTCGTTGATAATACAGAATCTATTTCGTCAATTTTAATTCCTTTATCTAATAAATAGGTAGTTAAACGTTGTTTTAAAAAATCTTCAATCTGTAAAATAAGTTCTTTATTGGTATCTGTTCTATAAGGAAGGTTTGAAATTGACTGAATTATTAACTCCCTTATTGAAAAAGATATCTCTTTTTCTATCGCAATTTTTATTATACCAAAAGCGAACCGCCTTAAACCATACGGATCATTAGAACCTGTCGGACCCAGGCCTATTGCAAAATCACCAACCAGAGTATCAATTTTATCAGCAATAGAAATGATAGAAGCTTCATATGATTCCGGAATTTTGCCGTCATAATTTATCGGCCACCAGTGCTGCTCAATTCCGTCTGAGACAAGTTTTTCTTCGTTATTTTTTTGAGCGCAAATTTTGCCGAAAATACCCTGAAATTCAGGAAATTCGGAAACTATTTCGGTTGATAAATCAATTTTACACAAATGGCATATACGGCTAATATCAGCCGGATTTATTTTTTCTTTTACAGACGAATTATTGCTTAACCATTCCGATAATTTCTCAATACGCCGAACTTTGTCAAATATTGTACCAAGCTTTTCCTGAAAAGTAATATCTTTTAATTTATCAAACTTATCCTCTAACTTTATTTTTATATCATTATTAAAATAAAATTCCGCATCTCCCAGGCGGGCTGCTACTACTTTTTCAAAACCTTCACGAATAATATCAATATTGGTCGAAATACCGTCTTTTACACCTATAAAATATGGAAGGATATTCTCCGAAGAATCAATAATTACAAAATCTTTTTGTTTTTTCAGAGTATTTATTATTATTTCTTTTGGTAAATGCAGAAATTTCTCGTCAAATTTGCAAAGAATAGCAGTCGGAAATTCTATCATATTATTAACTGTTTCAAAAACTTCATCGCTTTTAACAATTTCACCTTTACCTTTTACCTGAGATGAAACCGTTTTTTTCAATATTTCAATTCTAACTGACGGTTCTATAATAATACTTTTATTTCTCAATATGATGATATACTTTTGCGGGTCACTAATCTTAGTTTTTTTAAAATAACGAATGCAGGTAAAATTTGAAGACTTCACATCGGCTACCTGGAATTTTATAACTTTTTTACCGTACAAAGCGACTATCCATCTTATTGGGCGGGCAAATCTAAATTGCGATATTTCCCAAACCATAGTTTTAGGAAATGTTAAAGAAGAAATTATTTTTGTGAAAATTCCGGCAAGTACGTTTTCGGTTTTTAATGCCGGTTCTTTTTTTAATATATATACGCGCTCATTTTTTATTATTAATTCAGAAACATCTACACCATATTTTTTAGCAAACCCTACTGCTACCTGCGTCGGCTTTCCATATGTAAACCCCGTTAGAGAACTTTTTTTCCCATCGGTTATATTTAACGGCGGCGTTAAACTATCGCTTGCTTCACAAGG
Organism: Elusimicrobia bacterium RIFOXYD2_FULL_34_15; assembly: GCA_001800605.1. Taxonomy (GTDB): domain Bacteria; phylum Elusimicrobiota; class UBA8919; order UBA8919; family UBA8919; genus UBA9627. Next base: position 29,934 of record MGVS01000009.1, on the reverse strand, counting down.
TTTACCACCCACAAAGTCGGTGGTTTTCTCTAACGGGGTAAACGCAACTTTTGCGACAGGCCCGGCGATTTCTGATTCAAATGCGGCCTGTTGTTCAGCAACATCCTCTACATATATAACCAGCCGCCTCAAGGTCGCATAAACGTTTATTTTCTTATATCCCAGTCGTGCGGATTTCAGCTCATTCTCGGATTTTACTTTCAGCTGCTCAATTGCAGCGTCAATATATCCTGCCGGAATTTCTTCGGTTCCTATTTCTAATAATATATCTTTACTCATTTTTGATTTTCCAAATACTTTCTTGCAACTTCACTCGCTAAATTTCTTACCCTAGTAATGTAAGATACACGCTGGCTTACAGAAATTGCACGCCTTGCATCTAGTAAATTAAATGTATGCGAAACTTTCATAACAAAATCATAAGCCGGCAATATCAAATTTTTTAACAAAAGCGTTTTACATTCTTTTTCATATTTATCAAATAGTTCTTTTAAAAGCTCTACATCAGCTTCTTCAAAGTTGTATTTAGAAAATTGTTTTTCATCCTCAAGATGAATATCGCCGTATTTCAATTCTTCATTCCACATAATATCATAAACTGATTTTTTCTTTTGAATATACATCGCAATCCGTTCAAGCCCGTACGTAATTTCAACCGTAATCGGATTTAGCTGTATTCCTGCCATGTTTTGAAAATATGTAAACTGGGTTATCTCCATTCCGTCACACCAAACCTCCCAGCCAAGCCCGGAGGCGCCCAATGTAGGGCTTTCCCAGTCATCTTCAACAAATCTAATATCATGTTTTTCGGGATTAAGACCAATGGCTCTAAGTGAAGATAAATACATTTTTTGAACATCTTTCGGTGCAGGCTTCAATACTGCCTGAAATTGATAATAATGTTGTAAACGGTTCGGATTCTCCCCGTATCTTCCGTCTGTAGGCCTGCGGGAAGGTTCGACATATGCGGCAGACCATGGCTTTTCCCCAAGACACCTTAAAAAAGTGGCAGGATTAAATGTACCTGCACCTTTTTCTATATCATAAGGTTGAACAATTACACAGCCTTGCTTTGCCCAAAACTTTGTAAGCGTAAAAATAATTTCTTGAAAATTCATAGAGACAAGTGCGATTGCGCGTTAGTGATATCGTGCGATTGAACGAATCATACCACTTAGCAATTTCCCGACAATATCTATTTGTTGAATAATTAAGTCAAAATCACTTTGATTGATCAATTTCAAATCTAAAACAATATAAAAATGGCTTTTTAATTCTGACAATGAACTTCTGGACATTGTATAAAACTGTTTTCTTTCTTTGAATCCAAATCTCATAAAACCCTCAGCAATATTCGCCATTACGGACACAGAAGCTCTTCGTATTTGTTGTGATAAATCTCTATCTTTCAAAATAAAACTATTTGTTAATTCGTAAATGCTTTTATTTAATTTTCTTGATTCTTGCCAAGAAATCAAATCCTCGAACTTCTCTATTTTCATCGCACTATCCCGCTATCCCCCGCCACTGAACCATCGGCGGGCAGGCGCTATCCCACTATCTTACAATCGCACTTTCCGTTTTCAAAGGATATTTAATATGCTCCTGTAAAATTTTATCCAAAGGAACACCTTTTTTAACTCCAAATCCTGTAAGATGCAATAATTTCTCTATAAAATCGTCTTTTTGATTCATAATATTTTTATTTAAGAGTGAAAGTTTATCTTTCAATAAATAAAATTTCTGGATGTTGGGCTGGCGGTCAGGAGTCATTGCATCCATAACCTCGCACATATAAGACGCCTCATAAAATTTTTCAATATCATACCTTATTAATGGATTGGAATCAAGTATCACACCGCCTGTTAATTTGCCAAATGAAAAGGATTCTCTTAAAAATATTCTGAATTCGCAAAGTATAAAAAGCTCAGTTAGCTGTGTTAACTTTGCTTTGGGTTTCCTTACACTTTTAGCAAGCAATTTTATTTTACCAAAATCGCTGGTATATAAGGTAAGAATACGGTCGTAGTCCTTATAATCCATTTTTCTGATAATTATCGCCTGTGTATTAAAAATCATAAAAGTATTATGGTTGAAATTACAAGATATGATGTTAAAGAAACAATATCCGTAGCTGTTGCAACAAAAGGTCCCGAAGCAACCGCTGGATCAATCTTTAATTTATACAATATAATCGGTATAAGCATTCCTATCAATGCAGCAAATGTCATTGAAACACAAATACCGCAACCAACAGCAAAAGCAAAATTGACTCCCGGTGAAATACCATGTCTATTTTTTACATATGCCACTATTCCTAAAAATAAACCATAGACTATACCAATCAATAATCCTACTTTAAACTCCCTAAAAATAGAGCTTACAACTCTTTTCATTTCAAATTGTCCGATAACCAGTGACCTTACAACTATGACAGCACTTTGTACACCTATATTATTACCCATCCCCAATACTACAGGAATGAAACTGGCTAAAGCAATTATTTCTGAAAGAGTTTTCTGGAAACCGGAAATTATCCAACTGGTTGCTAATCCACCTAAAAATGTTGCGAAAAGCCAAGGCATTCTATATTTTACTACTTTTACAACCGAATTTTCTGACAATTCTGATGCTGAAGTTCCTGCCATTTTTGCGATATCTTCACTTGCTTCCTGTTGAATGACATCAACGATATCATCAATTGTAATTACACCTATAAGATGATTTTCATCGTCAACAACAGGCGCTGCGGTTAAATCGTATTTAGAAAATTTCTTTGCCACATCTTCCTGATCCGTTTTTACGTTTATCTTTATTAATTGCACCGGCGACATAATATCAGAAATCTTTATATCCTGAGGAGCAGCAATCAAGCGACGCAGAGTAACTCCGCCAATAAGAATATTTCTTTCATCAACAACATATAAAGCGTAAATAGTTTCTATTTTATGAATACGTGCGGAAACCTGTATTTTTTCCAATGCATGTTTTGCCGTAAAATGCGGTGAAAGTGTGACAAAATCGGTAGACATCAATTTCCCTGCGGTATTTCTGGGATACTCAACTATATTTTTAACAACTTCTATATCCTCTTTTTTTAACAATGTCGTCATTTTTTTGTATACACGTTCAGGAAGTTTTTTAAAAAGCTTTGCTATCTCGTCCGAAGCCATTCCGGTCAGAATTTCCGAAATCGATATATCTTCAAGATTATTTAAAATATATGTCTGCTCTTCAAAATCCAACTCTTCAAAAACTTCAACTGCTCTTTTAATATCCAAAAGTTTATAAACTAATAATTTTTCTTTCGGTGAAAAATGCACCCATCCTTCCGCTAAATCAATAGGATGTACACCTTTGAGCAGTTTTTTTAATTCGTGGAATTTCTTATCACAAATCAATTCTTTTATTTCGGGCAAAAATAACGCCCATGGCTGAATATCATCTCTTTTTGTCTTATCCATTAAATTATTCCTTAAATATTTGTTCTATATCATACTCATCTAAAATTTCTCCGAAGACTTCTTCAATAATATCTTCGATAGTAACAAGCCCTACAACTTTTTCTTGAGCATTTTTTACAATTGCCATATGGCTTTCGCCTTTTTTAAATTGCCGCATAAGTTCGCTGATTTTTGCATCTTCCTTAATAAACATTATCGGTCTTAACAGATCTTCAAAAGAAAACACTGCTCCGCCGCGCCACATATCCAAAAGATCACGCTCATAAATCATACCTATAATATTTTCGGGTGTATCTTTATATATAGGAACCCTTGAATGGCTGGTCTCGACAACCAAATCTATAAATTTTTCTTTATCAAAATCCATGTTTACCATTTCAATTTTATTACGCGGCGTCATTATTGTTTTTACCGTTATTTGCGGAAAATTTAAAACAGAATGCATCATCTGCTTTGTTTCAATACCGAATACGCCTAATTCGTGGCCAATGCTAATTGTAGTTTTTATATCTTCGCTTGTTAAAACCGGAATTTCTTTTTTGCCGGATTTTCCGGTTATCAATCCCGCTGTCCACATAAATAGTTTTGAAACAGGTGCAATAAATATATCAAAATAATAAAGTTTATTTATAGAAAAAAGCGCTATTTTTTCGGAATTATGAATACCGATTATTTTTGGCACAATCTCTCCTAATACTAAAAAAATAGCCCATATAAGAACCGCTGTAACTGTAATAACTATTGCTTCGTTTAAATTATATTTTTTACTTAAAAAAGCTGCCAAGGTTGTAGCCACAGCAGTGCCTATTATAGTAACCGCATCGTTAGCCAGTAATAATGTTGTCAAATATTTATTAGGATTTTCCAGCCAAATTTTAAATCCTTTTGCTTTTTTTGGATATTCGTTAACAAATTTTTTAATTTTTACTCTTGATAGCGATACCAATGCGGACTCTATCATAGAAAAAAATGCCGCGATAAAAAAAAGTACAAACATCAAAAATAGTTCTAATGTAATATACATTTCAGCGTTTGCTCCTGCTTATTCCACATTTTTTCTTTTGTTTTTTTAGAGTAATCCGTAAAATCAAGTGCATGTAAAATCCCATGTATAATTAAACGTAAAATTTCTATATTAAATTCTTCTTTATAAAATTTTGCGTTATATTTCGCTGTCTCGGTGGAAACAAAAATATCAGTATCTTTCTTTGAATATCTGAATGACAAAACATCCGTTGTCCGGTCAGCATTCCGGTATTTTTTATTTAATTCTTTTATTTTTTTATCGTCAACAAAAATTATATTGTAAATACTGTCTTTTTCCAAACACAGTTTATCTTCAATATCCGGTAAATATTCAACTACACTTCTATTATTTAATTTTACTTTATCTTGATTATTAAAAACCTTTATCGGCATCTATTTATTTTCTTCTTTGTTTTCTTCCGGATATTCCACTCTCGAATGAAAAATTCCCGCAAGCACACTTATAAACTTTTTGGCAATTTTATCCAAATCTGCTAGCGTAAGCTCTACTTCAGTTAACTGATCATCTATAAATTTATTGTTTATTATCTTATAAACCATTTCCTGCAAATGGGTATAACTTGGTTCTTCCAATGTACGCGAGGCTGCCTCAACAGAATCTGCAAGCATTACTATTGCCGACTCCTTTGTTTTTGGACGCGGGCCCGGATATCTATATACTGACTTTTCTGTATCGTTCATCCCGCTTTCAATAGCCTTCATATAAAAATAATGAACAAGCGATGTCCCGTGATGCTGCTGAATAACATCAATTACAATTTTGTCAAGCCCGTATTCCCTGGCCAGGCGTACTCCCTCTTTTACATGCGAAATTACTATAAATGATGACATCTGCGACTTCAAGTCCTCGTGTTTGGATAGCACAGCAGATTGATTTTCTATAAAATATTCCGGAGCTGCAATTTTACCGATATCGTGATAATATGCACCGACCCTGCACAGAAGCGGATTGGCATCGATATCTTCTGCAGCGGTTTCGGCAAGTGATGCAACCATAAGAGCATGATGAAAACTCCCCGGTGCTTCAAATTTTAATCTTTTTAAAAGCGGCTGGTTAAAATCGCTTAACTCAAGCAATCGTATCGAAGTTGTCTTGGAAAAAAATTTTTCAAGATAAGGCAAAAATGCGGATGCAAGCATTGCTGAAAATATACCGTTAGCAGCACTCCACAATACTGAAGGCAAAATGATGTCGGACTCCCAATCTTCTATAAAACTAAATGCTCCCACAAAAATAATATTGATTAAAATAACATAGTAACCTATCTTTACAATGTCATGCCTGTTTTTTACTCTTGCGGAAAAATAAATACTTACTAAATTACCGATAAATGAAAATAAAAATATCGAAATTGAGAAATCAAATAAAATTCCTAAAAATATACTTACTATTAAACTTGCCACGCCCGCAACTACCGGAGATATTAAAAGAGTAATTAAAATCGAAGCTACTGATGTAGGCACGGTCCATACGGGAATACCATATATTTTAAGTGCACCGGAAAGAAAGACAATGAAAATTATAACGAATCCTGTCAACATCACCCCTTCATCATCAGATATAAATTCCTTGTGTGTCCGTTTAATATAAATTACTGAAAAGAACATGATAATTGCCAAAAATATAATAAGCCCGAAAACACCGCTCAATGGCAAGTCAAGGTCAAACGAAAGAGTCATAAGTAAACTAATATAAATGAAGACGGCTATTATTTCTATAGGTATATAAATATCTTTTTTGAAAATTTTGGGTGTAAGTTTGTACCCGGCTGCTGCCGACGTCTTTTCAGTCCACTCAAAAATTTTCTTAACAGGTTTTTTAATTACTTTTTTAATAAAATTAATCATAGTAAAGTGAGGCAAGTTAAAGGTAAAAAGTTAAAAGTTAAAATTAAGTCTTTTTGTCTTTATTTTAATTTATACTTTTAATTTTAACTTGCCTTTTTATTCCATTTTTCAAATGCCTTAACTATTTTTTTTACAATTCCGTGCCTTAAAACATCTTCTTCGGAAAAATTTACAAACTTTATCTGGTCAATTGATGCAAGAATTTCGGAAATCAAAACCAATCCTGATGATTTCTTATTTTCAAAATCAATCTGTGTTACATCTCCGGTTATCACGGCTTTTGAACCGCTGCCCAGGCGTGTAAGAAACATTTTCATCTGCTCAAGCGTGGTATTCTGAGCTTCGTCCAGAATAACAAAAGCATCTTCCAGCGTTCTTCCCCGCATATACGCAAGCGGAACTATATCAATAATGCTTTCACTTTTATATCTCGTAAAAAGATGCGGCCCAAGAATCACATAAAATGCATCGTAAAGCGGTGTCAGATACGGATTTACTTTTTCATAGAAATCACCCGGCAGAAATCCAAGCTTTTCGCCTGCCTCAACTATAGGCCTTGAAAGTATAATTCTTGAAATTCTATTTTCTTTGAGCAGTTTTATTGCCTGTGCGACTGCCAAAAATGTTTTTCCTGTACCTGCAGGCCCGATTGCAAAAACCATATCATATTCGTTCATCGCTTCGACATATTTTTTTTGGCTCTCGGTTTTTGGCTTTATTGGCCGGCCCCTGTCTGTGGTTACAATTGCATCCCCTTCTTTAGCAAACTGCATACCGCTAATTATGGGCTTAATAGTCTCTTCGCCGTTTTTGACTTTAAAAATAATATCATTAATTACCTTTTCTGCGTTTTCGACATTTTTCTTACGCCCTTTAATAGTAATTTCATTGCCTCTTGCATAAATTTTGACATTAAATCTTTTTTCCAGCAGTCTTAAATTGGCATCATATTGCCCGAATAAAGCAAGTGCGTCTTTTGAATCTGATAAATAAATTTCTTTAGTAATCATGGTAGCCCCGTTGAAAAAACCATCAACTGGTCTTGATTACACAGATTTCTAAAAACGATTACGCAGATTTAACGACTAACCCAAAGTGGTGAGCGAAGTCGAACCATAACCTGTGTAATCTAAACTTTAATCTGTGAAATCAGAAATTGTTGCCTGCCTACCGTCAGGCAGGGGTTTTTCAACAATATCATGGTATTATCAATCTCTGTTTGGGAAATATTTTATTGGGATCTGCGATTTCACTTTTGTTTGCTTCATATATTATTGTCCATTTTCTTCCGTCCCCATAAAATTTTTCCGCTATTTTCCACAAACAATCTTTATTTTCCTGCCATATCCAAACACGGTATGTCTTCGGATTATCCTGTGAATAAAGATAATTAAGCCCCGTTAGAAAAATTATAATAACAACTACATAGCAAATATATACTTTCTTTGTTATATATCCCTTCAGATTAAAAATTATCTTGATTATTTTTCTAATCGGGGTAAAATTCCCGCCACTAAGTCGTTGGCGGGTTCGCCTAAGAAGTAGTGGCGAAAAAAATTCAAAATTAAAAATGAAGGAAATAACTAACAGAAAAGGTTTTAATCTGTGTAATCGTCCTTTATAATCTGTGTAATCGTATCTAATCATTTTTTTATATTATCTATTTTTATGTGTAACTCTTTTAACTGTCTTTCTGAAACAGGCGAGGGTGCGTTGCTCAAAAGACAACTGCCTGACTGAGTTTTTGGGAAAGCAATAACATCGCGGATTGATTCGGATTTTGTAATCATAGCCAGTACCCTGTCCAGGCCAAGGGCAAGACCGCCGTGCGGAGGGGCACCGTACTGCAGTGCATCAAGCAGAAAACCAAATTTTACCTGTGCATCTTCTTTTGTTATTTTTAAAATCTCAAAAACCTTTTCCTGAATTTTTTCTTCGTGAATTCTGATAGAACCGCCGCCAAGTTCAGTTCCGTTTAAAACTATATCGTATGCCCGCGATTTCAGGGATGCCAAATCGGTAGTTTCGGGTAAACTCGAAATGTCACTGCTTGGTGCCGTGAACGGATGGTGGACAGCATTCCATTTTTTATCTTCTGCGCTATATTCGAAAAGTGGGAAATCCACAACCCATAAAAAATTAAATTTATCCTGCGGAATAATTTTTAAAAGGCCTGCTATATATAATCGCAAATTACCCAAAACGTTACATGCAATCTGCTTCTTGTCCGCTGCAAAAAATACTATATCCCCGGTTTTTACATTTAATTTTTCTTTTATATTTTTTAACTCATCCGGTGAGAAAAACTTAACTATGTTCGATTCAAAACCTGTATCGGCCATTTTCATCCACGCCAGACCTTTTGCACCTAATTTTTTTGCAAGTTCCGTCAAATTATCAATAGTTTGACGCGATATCTTATCACCTGCGGGAACGCTGATACCTCTTACAACACCGCCATTTTTTACCGTCTCTGAAAAAACCTTAAAACCTGTATTTTTAAGTATTTCTGTTAAGTCCTCAATCTCTAATCCAAATCTTGTATCAGGGCGGTCACAGCCGTATTTTAACATTGCAGTATCATACGGCATACGGATAAAAGGAATTTTTACTTCCATACCTGCTGTCTTAAAAATCTCGTAAATTAATTTTTCGGTAACATCTATTATATCGTCTTCTTCTATAAAAGACATCTCTATATCTATCTGAGTAAACTCCGGCTGCCTGTCCGAACGCAAATCTTCGTCACGGAAACATTTTGCAATTTGAAAATACCTGTCAAAACCGGCAACCATCAAAATTTGCTTGAAAAGCTGGGGTGACTGAGGCAAAGCAAAAAAATGACCTATCTCAAGACGGGACGGCACAAGAAAATCACGTGCACCCTCCGGTGTTGATTTAGTCAATAAGGGAGTTTCAATATCAAGAAAATTATTTTTACTTAGAAAATTCCTGACACTTAAAATTATGTCGTGTCTCAGAATAATGTTCTTTTTCATTCTCTCACTGCGTAAATCAATATATCTGTATTTCAGGCGAACTTCTTCTGAAGGTATGTTTTCCTGTGTTATTTCAAAAGGAGGTGTTTTGGAAATATTTAAAATCTCATATTTTTCGGCAACTATTTCTATCTCACCGGTTGAAAGATTTTTGTTGATCGTTCCCTCGGGTCTTTTCCCGACAATTCCCTCAACCAGAATCACATACTCACTTTTCAGTTCTTTTGCCCGTTCTAATATTTCTCCCTTGTTGAAAACTATCTGGACAATGCCATACCTGTCTCTTAAATCAACAAAAATAACTCCGCCATGGTCACGTCGGGTATGAACCCAACCGCAAAGTATCACTTTTTTGGATATATCAGAACTGCGTAATTCACCACAATTGTGTGTTCTTTTCATAAAATAAATCAATTAAAAATTTAAAATGCAAAAACTTGTCCCGAGCTAGTTGCGGGATTAAAAATGTAGGAATAGAACCTTATTCTTATTAATTCATAAACTAAAACTTAAAGCTGTATCCTGTGTACTGTATTCTGTGTACTGTATTTTGTGTGCCAAATATTCATAAAATATTATCAAATAAAAGGTGAAAAGTCAATCAAAAAGGCATCAAAAAAGATTGATGCCTGATTACACAGATTTCTTTCAAAGTATTAAGGTTTGCCGATTGCTTTTTCTACTTCTGTTTGAAGTTTTTCGAGCGTGATTGGCTTAATGAGGTAAGAATAATATTCTCTGTTTTTATCTGTAAATCGCTGATAGTAGCTTTCAAATTGCTCGTATGCTGTACACATCATTATCGGAATCTCCAAATGTGCATTTTTTATCTGCTGTAATACCATAATTCCGTTAATATCAGGCAGATTTATATCTAAAATGATTAAATCCGGCGTACCTGTTTCAAGGTATTTTAATGCGGCATTACCGGTTGCTTCCAAATCTACACTATAGCCCAATTCTTCGAGTTCTTCTTTATAAATCTGGCTTAAATGTTTGCCGTCTTCAACAAGTAATATTTTTTTCATAAACTCTAAAAGTAATTATATAAAAAAAATTAGAAATGTCAAGTAATAGAAATTAAATATTATTTTAAGTCGCGGGGCTTACGTGCCCCTGCACCCCCGCTAACTTTTCTTTACTTGCCTAAAGAAAAGTCAGCAAAAGAAATGCACCCCGATGGCTATTTCACTCGTAATTTCGAGCTCACAAATACTCTGTAAATTACCGTGCGAGCCCCCATGACTAGTTTTGCCGCAGACAAAACTATGTGGGGTTCGGCGGCTGTCCGCCTACGTTCGAAAGGAACTTCGGCGGATAAATTCCACTTGCCCTAATCCTCCGTAGCTTTAGCGAAGGAGGACTCGCTCATTGGCAGCCATAAGGGGTTCAAAAGACAAGTCAAAAAACTAATATACAATCTTTTTTTCATGACCGGCTTTTATTAAAGGATCAATATATATCTTTAATCCTTTTTCTTTTGCCCGTAGACAAAATGCTACATCTTCCATAGTAAAATCTACCATATTGCCTATTTTCTTCTCTATCGGCTTAAACCATGGGTACGTCATACTTTCAAATACACCTTTTTTAATTAATATAAACCCAAATCCGGTATAGCTCACTTCCATTAATTCATTTTTATCTTTTATGTCATCTTGTGTTAGAAACTGAAAATAACCATTTTTTTCAAAGAATTTTTCATCCCAATCCTTAACAGTAGCAAATTGCTTACCACTATCCATCAAATAAAGACCGGATACTATATCTTTGTTATGTGATAACAACCGTTCAAACTGTTGCGGATTAAATACCATGTCCGAGTCAATCCACATTAGATAATCATAATCAATTTTCCCATCAAATGGCTTTTGATTTTCGCCTCTACTTACATTTGCTCCTAAACACATATTCCTTACATAGTATATATTACAGGATTCGCTCCTTGATACTGCAAATTTAATACCTTTAGACATACAATATGTTATTAAACTAGTCCATGAATCCAAGAATTTACCAGAGAAATTATTGCCGGGCAGGCAAAATATGACATTATATTTATTATCGTTTCTATATCTTAACTTATAACCCCAGTAACTTTCAAATTTTTGTTCATCATCCTTCCAATATTTTGCCATTCTTTCTTCTCTATTTTTGTTTAATTCTTGTTCGTGAAATACTATGCTATTTGGACACAATAACACCTTTCCGCCATTTTTCCATATTCTCATTCCAAGGTCTGGGTCAATAAACCACATTTTATAACCACGATCAAACCCGCCTAATTCTTTTAATTCAGCGGTTTTCATGCAAAATATTGTTGGATATAATCCTATATCCAAAGCAAATGGCGGGATTTCGCGCTGGGGTTCAGAAAACATGCGAAATACTCCGCAGACATTCTTTTCATTTTTATACGGAGCTAAAAAATTTAACATGTTTTCCGCCCAGTTTTGAGTTACGTAATTATCATCATTTAATATTGCAAAATATTCACCCAAACTATTTTCTAAGGTTCTCTGATAAGCTAATACTGCATTGTTTTCTGTATCTAATATAAATCTGGCATTTGGATACATTTTTACAATTGGTTCAACTTCTTGTGTACCGCAAACTATTATTTCATAATCTATATTATTAGTATAAGCTGTAACCAAATCTAAACACTTTTTTAATTTATCCGGAAAGATAGATGCAATGCCTATAGTTAATTGTTTCATAGTATTTCTTCCTCCTAATAATTTAAAAGCCCTTAAAATAAACTTTAGGGCTTTTAAATCTAGCAAAATTGATAAATCAAATTATTTTCCCAGTTAGAGAAAAACCACTTACAAAATCGGTGGTAAAATTGTGAAGTAAATAATGGTTTAATGCCACCATTACGCAGAACCATTAGAAAACTTTGTTTTCTAACGGGGTTTATTGACCTTGTTTTGACTTTAACATCTCAATTAGCGTTCTTTTTAATTCAGTAACAAATTCAATTTGATCACCAACATAGGTGCTTCTGTTTATTATCTGTAATAATACTGAAATCTGTTCTGCTGATAATCCCGGTACTTGTTCTGTCATTAATAAAACCTCCTTAAAAATCTAAATTAAAATTTAATCCACCACCATATGTTAAACCACCAAATTCATACTTGGTTTTAAAAGTATTGGTATCTTCTTCTAATAACATTTCAAATTTAGGAATGTAACCAATATCACCGAAAATCCCTATAAAGCAATTATCTTTAAGTTTGTATTTCACTTCAGGGTTAAATTCAGCAATTATTTTAGAATAAATATTTATATCTCTTGTTGCTAAATTATAAGTACTACCAATATTAACTTTTGATTCAAACATTTCAAATGTCTCTATTTTTTGGAATATCAAATATTCCCCGATATTTAAACCTAAATCAAAATTTAAATTTCCTTTGTTAAGCATCCTCTTGCTAAATTTCACCAACAAAGGAAATGCTATTGTACTAATTTCCTTTGTATAAGTATCATCTGCATTAGGGCTAGAAATACCAAAGTCAGAACGAGGAAATCTTGTTATACCTGTGTAATTAAATGTTGCGGGTTTAAACCATTTATTGATTGTCTTTTTAATAGGTAAATCTATGCCTGTTTCTAAACCAAAATTAAATATTTTTTGTGGTTTTAAAAATGAAAATCTTAAAGTTAACAACTCAAGATTAGAATTTACTTCTCCTTGTTCAAATGCTGGTAATATAGGAACACCTACACCATTTATATACGATTCAATTCCTTGAAAATAATAATATTTACCTGGGATACATTTGTATCCAATATAAATATTTGTATCCCATTTATTATTTGAAAATAAAGAAACACTAGCAATGACAATTATAAAAAAACTTATCAAAATAAATCTTATACTATTCATAAAATATATTCTCCTATAAAACGATATTTTATTTTTAATTATTATAGATTTTTCCAATTAGTTCCATCATATACCCTAAGTGTTTTATAACCAACCCTAGCATCATAGTAAACCTCACCTTCTACCGGTGATGATGGCTCTTGTCCATAATTAGTCATAACTATCTTATTCAGCACAGCATGGTCTATAACGCTTAATATATTCATTGAAACTGCACCATTTGCTATGGCCATCCCAAAAGCATTATTTGCCATAATATAAATCTGGTTTCCATCACATACTATTTTAAAATTATCATCGAAAAACATCAAATTATTTTTAAGTAAAATATTCCCATTTACTTGTAATTTCTCAGTAGGATTAGTTACACCAATACCAACATTAGTTGCTGCTCCATCGCCTATAACTAAATTACCAAAAGTTGCATCACCACCATGGAAAAATCCGATTCTACCATATCCTGTTGTACCTAAACCATTTACTGCTCCCATATAAAGATAATTCGTGCTTCCGCCTGAATTAACTATATAAAAAGATTCATTTGCACTATCTAATATTGTTAACTTAGCTCCAGGATTTGATAATCCTATACCCACATTCCCTGTCCTATTTATTATCAATCCAATATCTCCATAACCTTTATATATTGATGTCAAATTCGGATCATAATAAAGAGTTATACCGGAATGACTAAAACCTGGCCATACATTTTTTAATGTAAGATGAGTATTATCAGTTATTGCTTTAACGGAATTAACTATCGATTCTATTTTTATAGAATCACCAACTACTAATTCTGTTAAAAAACTAGTACCTGTACCTATTACCTGATCTGACAAATTTGTTACTGCTACTGTACCGCTCGCTATCTTAGAAAGATTTCCTTTTACATGCAATACGCTATCTATACTATCTAAGGCTGTTACTCCTATTCCAACATTACCATGTCCATCGCCATTTAATATAATATCATCTTGGGCATCTGCACCACCATCTATTCTTATCCTATTTGAATTATCCATCCAAAATCTCGCAGAACCGCTTGTACCATTCGAAGTTAATATTTCTATTCCACCATAGTTTGCATTATCAATTTGTCTTATGGTCAAGCGGCCGTTACAAACAGTTGTCCCTATACCTACTATACCATCAGATGTTATTCTTACTTTTTCGCTTTCCCCATTTGTTTCAAATATTATCGCTTTACCTACCGCACTCTGTAAATATAATTCATCTGAAGAACCGCCGTGTATTCTTGAATTTACTTTCATCTCTCCATCAATATCTAATTTATGTGCTGGATTTGTTTCACCAATTCCAACCTTTCCACTACCACCACCATTAAGTACAATCGGCATTGCTCCGGTTGATCCCGCATCTATTCTTGCTTTGCTTGAATCATCTATCCATAACCTCGCTGTACCACCTAAATTTGAATTCTTTACTATTATTCCACCATCACTTGAATCAGTTCTTTGTACAATATATAAACGCGATACACCAGCAGTTGTTCCAATACCAACATCACCATTTCCATCAATATGCAGCCGTCGCGTAGGAGTACTACCGGTATAAAATTCAATCTCACCACTATTAGCTGTGCTTCCTGACGATTTTAACCATAAATTTTGCCCACTACCTATTCCTATCCTGCCATCATATAAAGATCCTGTATTATCATACAATATTATTTTATCACCATTACTTGCAGTATTATACGCTGCTGGCTCTGCGTATCCGCCACTATTTAGACGAATAGCTTTTCTGTTAGTTGGTGACGTGTTTTCTGTCCCTATTGTTAATTTTTCTGCAGGAGTACCGGCAGAAATACCAATACCCACATTGCCAGTTCCACCGGCATCAAGTAGAATTGCCCTTGACCCTGTTGACCCACCATCTAATCTTACTAAACTTGAATCATCCATCCATAATCTTACTGTACTGCCGCCTGCAGCGCTATTGCGTATTGTTAGTCCACCACTACTCGAATCTGTAACTTGTTTAATATTTAAACGTCCTTCGGTTAGTACTGTTGTACCTATACCTACATTACTAGTTGAAATAATAAGAACACTATTATCATTAGAGTCTTTTACAACTCTATTTGCGCCACCACTTAAAGCACCATCTAAATATAAATTTATATCAGCCATTTTAGTATACCTCCATTAATAATTTTCTATAGTTGTAATAAGACCTACTATATTTATAATCTAAAAAAAATATGATGTCAAGGTGTTTTTCAATTCTTAAAATTATTTTATTTTGATATAGTAATAATAGTATATTTTACTGTGCAGAAATAAATATAAAAAAAGAAGAGTAAACTCTGCAACTACATTCGGCAGGGGTATTCTACCATTACTTTTTTAACTTTTTACCCATTACCCAGCCTGTCCTGAGCTTGTCGAAGGATTACTCGTTACTTACCTTTTACTATAATTTTAGGATTTACTTGCCGATTGAAACTAATGAGGTGGTGTATGATTTGGTAAAAGGACCTTTTTTGCCCATATGTTTTACCAAAAAATGAGGTTTGTTTTTAGTGATCCAGAATGTTATTTTCGGATGAAAAATATATAGATTAATAATTGCTTCCATTTTATAGCATAAAAATCCGCCGCCGGGAACAATTATATTTTCTTCACCGGCATTCCGTATTTCTAAAAAAATAGAACTGCCGGAAAAATCAACCATAAAAACTTTTAATACTATCCCCTTTTTCTCAAAAGGAAACATTCTCATGTTAATCAATAGAGATGCATCAACATCCAAAGGAATATCTGCGGGCATTTTAATTTTTTTAATTTTACCTTTACGGCTAACAAACACATTTTGATTATCCCGCCATATTTCTTCTTTTTTCAGTAATTTACCGTTTGAATCGATATTTTCACTGGACGCTGAAACAAAATTACCACCGCGATGCATTCCGATTTTTATTATTTCCTTACCATTATTCTTTGTTTCAACCGATGTACAAATAGTATTAGTAGCATCATGGATTAATTCCATTTTCACAATTTCATTCTGAGAATTATCAACTGCATTCTTAGGTACTTCTATATATGTATATTTTTCTATTATCTGTTTACAGGAAAGGTTGTCTATAAAATTGGCAGATATAAAGATTGGCAAAAGAAATATTATTAATCTATTACTTAACCGCATTTAAGAAGTAAATCAAAGGCACTATACCAAACCACATAATATATGATAATGCTAGTTGCATTATTGAATTAATTTTTCTGTCAAAATTACCTATTTTGATAAATCTAACTATTACAGCGAATAATATTAATGCGTGCGGTATTGTTAAGAGCATTAATTTTCCGGTGCTAAAGTTAAGCATATTCAATTTCCAGAATAATATTCCGGATACCATTGCAAGTAAAATAAATATTATAGATAAAATTGCGGCTATCCGGGGCATAAATATAACCGTTATTGTTTTTTTAGTTACAGATTTATCGGCTTCAAAATCGGGAATGCTTGCCAGAATTATAGCACCCAGCACAGCAAAAAATAACGGGATAGCCGACAAAAACGGTAATGTACTATTCAACAAACCGACTTGAAAAAAATAACCGCAGAAAATAACATAAAAACTATGCGTAATGCCGACCACTATTTCGCCTAATCCCCTATAACAAAATTTAAGCGGCGGGATTGTATATCCCAAACCGAGAAAAATACCAAGAAAAATCAATAAAATAAGCGATATTATAGAATTATTTTTTGCTATGTATATTAGAATACTGCCTGATATGAATATTAGAATAAATATCAATTTAAGTGCTTCCCTGACTTCAGTAAAACTTAATTTTTCATCAACTAATACTCTAGAACCGCCGTTAAAGATGCTTGCATTTTTATTTACTGAATCTCCCGAATAATCAAAATACTCGTTGCTTAAAACGGTTCCTAATTCAATCAAAAACAGCACCACATATCCAAAAATGAAAATTTCCAGATTAAAAAAACGTGATGAATAAGCTATCGCGGCGCCTAAACTGTAAGCAATGAAAGTCATTGGATAAAATTGTAATCTTGCAATTTGCAGCCAAGCTAAAACTTTTTCTTTCTTTATCATGTTCCACCTACTGTAATCTTTGGAATCCGCAATGTGGGCTGGCCGTCTAAAACCGGAACTCCCTGCCCGTCTTTACCGCAAGTCCCCGGCTGCCAACCGATATCGTTTCCTACCATATCAATAGAATTTAATATTTCGGGCCCGTTTCCTATCAATGATGCATTTCTCAGCATCCTTCCTATTTTTCCGTCATTTAATTCGTAACCTTCTTCAACCTCAAAAATAAAATCCCCGTTTGCTGTATTAACCTGACCGCCGCCCATTTTAGTTACAAAAATACCTTTTTTAACGCTTTTTATAATATCTTCGGGATTATCATTTCCGGGTGCAATATACGTGTTCGACATCCTCGGTATGGGTTTGTGATGATACGACTCCCTGCGACCGTTACCGGTTGATTTAACATTATCTTTTTTGGAAGTAAACAAATCGTAAAGATAATTTTTTAAAATACCATTTTCAACAAGTACAGTTTTCTGGCCAGGCGTTCCCTCGTCATCATATTTATAAGAACCCCTGAAACCTTCCAATGTAGAATTATCAAAGACCGTAATTTTTTCTGATGCAACTTTTTTACCGATTTTCCCTAAATATACCGGTGAAATACCTTTTTGTACAGCATCGGCCTCAAGAGAATGTCCTATTGCCTCGTGAATCATTGTACCGCCGGCAGTTGACGATATGACTATCGGCATTTCTCCTGCCGGAGAAGGTATCGCATTATTCAGTAAATTAGATGCTCTTTGATATGCAACGGATACAATCTTTTTTATATTTTCTAATTTTATTTTATTAAGAGCTTCTTCCGCAATTACTTCATGAGCGGTCTGGGTAATTTTACCGTCTGAAACAACTACCGATACCGTAAAAATTGCCGATGACCTTTTATTTAATGCAATTGTTTTTTGAGAATTAGCAATAAAAAACTTTTTATTTCCGGCTGATATACGGAAGGAAACCTGCCTGATTTGAGACGATGTTTCCCTGATGGATTTATCTAAATTTTCAATTACTTCCAAATATGGCTGAAGCTCCTCAGTAATTTTTGCAACCGAAGGTAATTCAATTTTTATTGCTTCACCCTGTACCCTTGTGGTACGAGGTTCCTGCGATTGCTGTAACTGACCCGAAAGTTTTCCTGCCAGCAAAATTAGTGAAACAGCAGAGGGATTAGCTTGTGATGCAAAATATGTCTGTCCTTCTTTTATTAATCTCAGTCCGCAACCGCTGGTTGTTCCTGACGCTGATACTTCAACTTTTTGATCAATAAAAGTAAAACCTGCACTATCACCTTCTTCAAAATAAATTTCAGCAAAATCACCGCCTGCGGTAAGCATTTTACTAAGGATTAATTCAATGTCATTTTGTTTTATTATATCCATAAAAGGCATGTAATCCCGATGAGTCGGGACAAGCTGGGTAACGAGTAATGGTAAAAATTTTAATTATAACTTTTAACTTCTAACTTGCCGCTCTTGGTATTGTTATTATAAATTTAGTGAATTTGCCAATTTGCGAAGTAACATCTATACTACCGCCGTGTGCTTCAATTATCCGTTTTACAAGAGGTAAGCCTAGTCCTGCTCCATCAACTTGACCGGTAAAAGATTCTTCTATTTGATAGAATTTCTCAAAAATTTTATCTTTTTCAGATATTGGAATTCCCACTCCATTATCCTCAATATTTAAAATCACATTTTTACCGGATATTTCACCGGATATTTTTACAAACTTTTTTTCATTCGTATTAAATTTTACCGCATTTTCTATAATACAACTCAAGGCATCTTTCATTTTTACTTTATCAGCAAAAATTTTACCAAGTTCAGACATATCGGAAATTTCGATACTTACATTAGAAATCTTGAATTTTTCATCTAACGATTTAACAGTTTCTGAAACAATTTCAGAAACTTTAATTTCTGTTTTTCCAAGCTCTAATGTTTCCGACATAACCATGGTAAATTTCAATAACTCCTCGACTAAACTAACCAGCCGGTTACTCTGTTTTCTTATAGATTCCATACCTTTTTTCTGTGCTGCACTCAACTCTTCGTTTAAAATAAGCGGTATATATCCCACGATTGCAACCAGCGGAGTTTTTAATTTATGCGAAATCAGCGACAGAAATGAACGTTTCAGAAACTCTTCCTTTTTCTCTTCGCTTATGTCCCTGATTACAAAAATATAATTATTTACTATGTTTTCCTGAGTAAATATTTTAGTAATTAAACAACTAAAATATTCCTTTTTTTCTTTTTTCCCAGCTATTTCGAAAGTTTTTGTTTTATCTTCAAATTTGAAAAAACCGGACTGTATATCTAATCCGCTATTTTTTATTAATTGTTCAAGTGATTCACCAATAGCATTTTCAGAATTAATCAAATTGCATGCCGCTTTATTTAACTGAGTTATTAATCCGTTCTGATCCGTAACAAAAACTGCCTCTGCCATCCCGTTAAAAGCTGCCGTAATTTTTTCCTTTTCCTGACTTAATCTTGCAAAAAGCTTGGCATTTTCCAATGCTATTGCAGCTTGATTTGCAAAAGCTTCAAAAAACGGTAAATCATCATCCGTAAAAAATTCCTTACCTAAAGAATTAATACCTTCTATAACTCCTAATACTTTATTCCTGCATCTCATCGGGGTACAAATAATAGATTTGGTTTTGAATCCGGAACTGTTGTCCGAGCGGGTATTCCAACGCGAATCTTTGGTTACGTCTTCGACAATAAGTGACCTGTTATACGATGCACACCAGCCGGCAACTCCTTCACCTTTTTTGAGCCGTATGGTTTTCATATTATCAGACTTTTCACCAATAGTAACATCAAAATAAAGTTCGCCGGTTATTTCATCAATTAAAAGTAAAGAAACTGCTTCGGCATTTACAACCTTGCCAGCATATTCTATTATTACGGTAAGTAATTTTTTTATATCAAGAGTGGATACGAGAATTTTGTTAGCGTCTAATAAAAGTAGGTATTTATCATCCATTTTGGGTTCTATTCGGCGGGACTACTATACCGCCGGAAATAATAAGTTTAATTGCATCGTCAACAGACATATCCAGCGGAATTATGTCTTGTTTAGGAACAAGCACGAGAAAGCCTGTGGTTGGATTTGGCGTAGTTGGCATAAAAACATTTACTACTTCCTCTTTTGTTTTCTCCTGGACTTCTCCCATTGCATCCGAAGTAATAAAAGCAATACTGTAAACGCCCTTTCTGGGCCATTCAATAAGAACAACGCGTTTAAAACTGGATTTGTTTACAAAAAAGACATTTATCAATTTTCTAATTGAATCATAAATACCGCGTGCCATCGGAACTCTTAATAGCAAATTTTCAGCAAACGTAATAAACTTTTTTCCGATAAAATTCGATGCTAAAATACCTATTACCCATATCAGAAATAGTGTAACAACAGCACTTATAAGAATAATTGCAAATGAAGGTATTCTTATTGCTACATATGTCTCAAATATTTTTGTAATTGCAGGTGTAAAAAATCTGCCTACAATTTTAAAAACAATCCATATAATATAAATGGTCAGAAAAAAAGGAAGTATAATAACCAAACCTGTTAAAAAATATTTTTTCATAAAAAATTAGTTAATTTAAGTATTTTATTCCGCCTTCGCGTCAGCAACGGCTGGCTACTTCGCGACTGCCTTCCGCCTCCGCCAGTTGGCGGATGTCGGAGATAGACAGGGATTTCAGCCCCGAAACACATACAAAAATTCTTTAGTTAAAACCCTGCAGAACTTCAATCTTTTACGGGTTTTTCTTCTTGCTGTTGCTGTTCTCCTTGCTGCTGTTCCGGTTATTTTTCCTGTATTTGTCCTTGCTGCGATTCCTGCTGGTCTCCCCGTTGTCTTCTTTCCCTTAATTCAGTCCGTTTTGCTTTTATTTTCCCTGCTCTTTCTAATGTCATTTTTCTTATCTGAGCACGTCTTTCCGGCGGAACTCTTTTAAGCCGTTCTTTAAGCAGTTGAACCCGTTTTTTTAAATTGTCGTTTCTCTCTTTATATTTTAACATCACTTCTTCTAGCTTCCGTGGCTGCTGTGGTTTTTCATCTTTAAGCACAGTTGTTTCCTCATCAGGTTTCACTTTTATTTCTTCAGTATCCGAATCTGCAGAACCTTTTACAGCTACTTCACCTTCAAAAACTCCGACATTTGCTTTATCAGATGATGCTTCTACGGCGAATTCGGTACCTCGAACAGCAAGAACCGAAGTCGGTGTATTAACATTCATCTTTGTTTGTCTCATTTTTGAAATATTTGCAACTAATTTACCAAAGAAAAGTGAAAATTTTGATTCATGTTTTTCTTTCGTTACTTCAAGTGATTCAACCAGCATGTCAGTATTATCTCCGACATTAATAATTGACCCATCATCTATTTCAAGATTGCAAGTAGATTTATTATACGTTTTTATTCTATCTTTTAATTGTAACGGCATCTGTTCGACGGCAGGGATCCAGTCTTTTTCACCATTTTTCAAAATCTCAACCTTTCCCTTTACCTCACCAAGTTCACCGGAATAATTTTCTGAATAAACTTTAGCAAACAAACATAATAAAAAAGCAGTAAACATCAAAATCATACAAAATTTTACTCTTTTCATATTTACCCCCTGATAAATTTTTCGGTCGCCACAGCAACCTCAAAATTTAAGTATTTAGTAATTAGTAGTTTGTAATTAGTAAATGTAATAATTTATAGATACTAACGAAAAATTTATCCCTAACTATTAAACTTGTCCCGATTTATCGGGATTACTCACACTAACTACAAAACGAAAAACAAAATATATTAATTGATAGCTGCGATACAGTCTCTAACAATGTGTTTAGCTTATCAAAAATATTTTGTTCTGTCAAGACCTCGAATAATAAAAATAGCCCAAACAAGTTCTATTTGTTTAGGCTATTTATCAGTAAATATTATTAACTTATTTCTCTTCTTTTTTTTCGATATTTTCTTTAGATTTTTCTTTTCTTTCCTCTTTTAATTGTAAAAGCTTATTCTGCTGTTCTTTTGTCAGAACGTTATAACCATCTTCCATACAGTCTATCATTTTAAGTTTTGATTCTAACTGAAGCTCTGAAATCTTTTTAATCTTTTCGCGCGCAGCACTAAAATCAGGTTTGTCTTTGCGGATAATTTCACCTAATTCAATACGCAGAATTTGCATATCAGCTTCTCTTCTTATATTATCCTTCTCATAATCTAAACCGATTTTTTCAAGTTTACCCACCTGTTCATCGGTAAGATTAAGTTTTTCTTTCAACCTAATATATCTTTTTATACTAATAATTTCAGCCCTTCTGTCTCCCATGTCATGCTTGAATTCCTTTCCTCTTTTAAAATCCCCTTTTTGTTCACAACTGCTGTTAGGCCCGCGAAATTTTTCATCTTTCATCGGTTTTTCACCGGTTTTTTGTTCACAAAAAGCAATTGTTGCGGTAAAAACCAAACTAATAACTACTAAACCTAAAAACTTTCTCATATCGCTCCTCCTCTTACCCGTTACTCTTTACCCATTACTCAGCCTGTCCTGAGCTTGTCGAAGGATTACCCATTACTCATTACCCGTTACTGATTTTTACTGGCTCAACTCCGGTATATCAAAATCTGAAAGATAGGAAACTAATTCCTCTGTTTCGGTTAAAGAAGTTGTTTGTTGCACACTTCTGTATTTATAATATTTGTAACTTATAGTAAAAACCAAAAGACTTACTGCAAAAACTATCGCCGGCTTTAAAAAACCGAATATCTTTCTGTGATGAATTCCTGCTACCGTTTTCTCGGCAAAGTAATTCCAATTTTTCGAAGGCATCTCTATGATGCTTTTATCAATAATATTAAGCGTTTTCGAAAATTCATTCAATAATTTACGGCATTCGGAACATTTTTCAATATGATTTTCTATTTCCTTTTTTGTAGTTAAATCAATTTCATTCCTAATATAAAAATATAGTTCATTTTTTATATCATCACATTTCATCTATGCCCCCAAGTAATTTCCTTAAATTATTCATTGCTTTAAATATATTCGCTTTTACACTGCCTTCTGCAATTCCCAATATACCGGCAATTTCAGATATTTGAAGCCCGTTTAAATGTTTCATAACAAATACTTCTTTTTGCCTGGCCGGCAGATTTCCTATTGCTTTATTCACTTTATCTGAAATCATTTTATTTTTAAAAACTTCCTCTGCGCTCCGCGAATTATCTTTTAATTCTTTAATTTCCTCTTCCGCATCGCTGAAAACCTGGAATATTGAAAAAAACTTTCTCTTGCGGAAATGAGTCCTTACATTATTTATTGCAATCCTAATCAGCCATGTTTCAACTGATGACCTGCCTTCAAAATTTTTATAGCTTTTAAACGCATTAAAAAATGTTTGCTGAACAATTTCATCTGTATCTGCTTCATTTTTAACAAATGAAAAGACTATTCTGTAAATTTTTTTCTGGTGCTTAGCAATAACATCTTCGAAGTTTTCTTGCACTTTCATAAGTATAGATGCTTTAAACTAATTTTGGTTTACCACTAAAAAACAGGTAAACAGGTAAAAGGGTAGAAAGGTAGATAGATTGGTTTAAGAAGTTAAAAAGTTTAAGCTGTTATTTTCTACCTTTTTACCTCTCTACCATCTACCTTTGCATATTATCAGTTATTCTATCTTTTCTTCTTTTTTGAATTATGTTCTGCAAAATATTTAGAAAAATTGTGGGTTCCTGAACCATCGGCAACAAAAAACATATCATCGGTAGTGGCAGGATATAGAGCAGCTTTTATAGATGCAAGTCCCGGGTTGCAGATTGGTCCTGGCGGAACTCCGGGATGTATATATGTATTGTAAGGTGACTCTACTTTTATATCTTTGTATGTCAACGAATCTTTATGTTTACCCAGCGCATATAAAACGGTAGCACAGGATTCCAAATTCCAGCCTTTCCTTATACGATTATGAAATACTCCGGAAATCAAGGGTCTCTCAACATTTTTCTTTGCTTCTTTTTCTATTATTGACGCTAAAATAATAACCTTATCTTCCGGCATCTTAATTTGTTTTGCCCTTTCAGAAAAATCGTCAGTATAAATTTTTTTAAACTGGTTATTTAAAATATCCACGACATTTTCAGCAGGTGTCGCGGGATCAAAATAGTATGTCTCAGGGAAAAGATATCCTTCTAATTTTCTCTTTTTTACGATTTCTAAAAATTTCTTACTATTACAAACCTCTTTCTTTTCTAAAAGTTCCGCTATCTCCCCGGAAGTGAATCCTTCCGGAATTGTAACTCTTGTCTTATGGGTATTACCCAGAACAATATTTTTTAAAATACCCAGGCTTAACATCCTATTATCAATTTTATATGTTCCGGGCTTAAACTTCTTATCTGTTCTGGTTAGGTAGACCAGCGACAAAAAAACATTTTCACTATTTATCATTCTATCATCTTTTAATATTTTTGCCACTTGTCTTGGCGTGGAACCTGCAGGTATATTAATCAACAGCTCCTTTGACGGAATAAGAAAATAAACAAATACGCAGATGATAATTATTCCCGCAATGACAACGAATATTTTTCTAAATTTACTTTTTATCATTTTTTTTGGATAAATAACTTTCTAAAATAATACAAGCTGATGCGCTATCAAGTTTCTTTTTCCTTTTTTTCCAATCTTTTTCAGTTATTGCCAGCTTTTCCGTTGCTTCTCTTGATGTTAGCTGTTCATTAATAAAATTTATTTTTAATCCGAAATAACTTTCTATTTCTGACGCAAAAGTCCGCACTTCTTTCGTCATCTCGCTCTCGGTTCCGTCCATATTCAACGGCAATCCGACAACTATTTCCGATGCCTCATGCTCTTTTATTATTTTTGAAATCTCTAATAAAACGGATTCTAAGTTTTTTACTATAATCGGTTCCAGCGGTGTAGGTATAAATGTAGAAGTTACAGCCAGGCCTATTCGTTTCTTTCCATAATCAATTGCGAGGATAGACAATGTGTTTTCCTTTTCCCTGAGCAAGTAATTGCGAAAGTGTACTAAACTTAAAACCTCTTGCTCTAAGCTTTTCTATTATTTTTGGAAGCGCGTCCAAAGTATCCGGCGGCCCGTTATGCAGAAGAACCACACTTCCGTCACGTGAATTAGTTACAACTTTTTCATAAATTATTGGCGATGGATTTCTGTGATCTTCCGGGAAAACCGACCACAAAGCCATCCTAAAACCGCACGACATTGCAGTTTCAATAACCTTCTCATTATAGCGTCCGCCCGGAGGAGTAAACAAGTAAGTGTCAATGCCTATTATTTGTTTTATCAAAATTTTTGTCCTTAAAAGTTCCGACAAAATTTCAGAAGTTGAAAGTGTAGTTAGATTCCTGTGATTATATGTATGTACCGCTACTTGATGTCCTCTTTTATAAATCTCCTTTAGCAACTCCGGATACTTTTTAACCATCTTGCCAACCACAAAAAAAGTTGCCTTTACATTTGCATCATCAAGAATTTTCAATAATTGCGGTGTAGAATTAGGGTTTGGACCGTCATGAAAAGTAAGCGAAATATCTTTTTCTGCCGAAAATAAAAAAACAGTACTGCAAAATAAGAAAATAATCAAAAATATTGTTTTTAGCTTTTGCGGTTTAAAATTCCAGTTGAAATTCTTCAATAACATTATAAATGGGTCCTTTTGGTGTAAGCGTGCTCTTCATTAAAAATACCGATTTAATATTCTCGGTTATTTTTTCAATCTGTTTTTTCTTTATTCTATCAAATAACTTTTCTTTTCCAAAATTACTTCTAAACCTGCCTATTGTCAAATGTGCTGAAAATTCTCTTTTTTCTTTTTCAAACCCTAACTCTTCAAGTGAATTTTCCAATTTCTGTGAAATATCTTTTAGTTCAACTGTGCCCTTACTGATGCCTATCCACAAAACTTTTGGAAATTTTTCGGTAGGGAAAGCTCCGGTATATTCAAAACAAATTTCAAATCTTTTTATCCCTGAAAACGACTGCTTTATTCTTTCTTTAACTGAATCCAGCTTATCTTCCGCAACTTCTCCCAAAAACTTCAGGGTCAAATGCAGATTTTCTTTCTCAACCCATTTTACATCTGCCGAACTCCGTTTGAACTCCGTCTGTATATTAAAAATCTTTTCTTTGCTATCCTCACTGATATTTACTGCAACAAATAACCTCATTCTTCATTTGCAATAGAACGTATCATATCACGCCTTGAAATAATGCCGACAAGCTTTCCGTCGTCAATAACAGGCACGCGTTTAATGCCTTTTTCACTGAACAAAAGCGCGATCTTTGTTAAATCCGTATCCGTATGTACACTAACGATATTTTTTGACATAGCTTCGGAAACAAGGGCATGATGCAAATTACCGCTAATCATATAATTGATAATATCTTTTTCCGTAATAATTCCGATAACCTTACCGGAATCGTCAACAACTGGTAACCCGCTAATGCCTTTACTTAAAATTGTCTTAACTGCTTCTTTCAAAGTTGAACCCGGATGAACTGTAAAAACTTCCTTAATCATTACATCCTTTGCCCTAAATCTAAACATATAACCTCCAGCCGGATAACCACTTAAATAAGATTAAAAGGACTACAATTAAAAATTACATTGATTAGATTCTAATCTGTGTAATCACTTTTCAAAACCCCTGCCTGCCGGCAGGCAGGTGTGTAATCAATACCGTTAGTTTTTCTAACGGTATTATATTATATTCTTTCTTAAAATGTCAAGTGCAGCGGTAGCAATCTTATCTTTAATCTCTGCCCGCGAGCCTGTAAAATTAAACTGTTTAACAATTTTTTTATTATTAGAAACTAAAGAAATAAAAGCCAAACCAATCGGTTTACCTGTAGATGAACTTTTAGGGCCTGCAATCCCTGTAGTAGAAATCCCGTAATCTGCATTGATATTTGCCTTAACACCCTCCGCCATCTCAAGAGCCACTTGCTCGGAAACCGCGCCAAATTTATTTAAAGTTTCTTCTTTCACATCAAGAATTTTCTTTTTACTCATCTCAGAATATGAAACGACACCCTGTTTGAAATATAACGAACTCCCGGCAACATTTGTAATCCTGTGTGCTATCAAACCGCCGGTACACGATTCCGCAACAGCAAGTGTTTTCCTTTTCTTCATAAGGATATCACCTACAACACTCTCTAAGGTTTGATTATCTTCGCCATAAATAACATCGCCCAAAACATCATAAAACTCTTTTTTCAGTTTCTGGATTGCCTCATCAATAATCATCTCGTCATCACCCGAAACCAAAATCTTCAAATCTACGCCTGTATGCTTTGCTAAAATAGAAAATGTAATCTCACTACCTTCAAGTTCCCTTTCCGTATCTATAATCTTTCTTATCTTTTCATCAATTGTGGATTCCGCCATCCCGGTTGTGTGCAAAACCTTAACCTTTAAAAGTCCTTTCTCAAACCTCTCCTTCAGAAAAGGAATAACCGTATTTTCCGTCATCGGCTTTAATTCTCTTGGCGGTCCGGGCAAAAGTACAATAAATTTATTGGCCACCTCCAGAATCTGTCCCGGTGCCGTCCCCAAATTATTCGGAATAATTTCCGCACCGTCTAAAATATATGCCTGTACTTCATTTGTCTTTGACATCTTATAATTTCTATTCACAAAAAAATCTTTCAGAATTTTTAACTGCTCTTTATTCAAAACTAATTTCTTGCCGGTTACTTTAGAAACAACATTGCGGGTAATATCGTCGAAGGTGGGACCCAAACCGCCGGTAACAATAACAACATCAGAACGTCTCAGCGATTCTTCCAGCACGCTTATTAGCTCGGCGGAATCATCGCCAACGCTTATCTCCCTGGCTACTTTTAAGCCTATAGTAGCAAGCTTTTCAGAAACAAATGCGCCGTTTGTATTAACAAACCCGATCAAAAGCTCAGAACCAACACAAACAATCTCAATATGCATGACTATCTCACTATCCCACCAACGCACAATCTCACTAGTAGTTATACAGCGGTTGATAGCTCTTGGCATCTACGCCGGTACAATCTATAAAAACATACCCAATTGCCGGGTCATATCCCCATTTTCCCTCATCTTTTAAACCGACAGGCCTAACCAGAATATTATCATAACTTGAAGGAAAAACAATTTCTTCTTTAACTAAACCCTGCAACTCTCCATCCACAACAAATCCGAATCTATAAATTCCCGCTTTAAGAATCTTGATAACATGAAACTGATTATTATCTTTGGTCATAACATCACTTTCCATATCAAAACCATTAAAATCGCCCACAAGTGAAACCTTTTCCGGATAACTTTCCGTCCCTGAACTTTTAACAACGGTATCATTGAACAAAAATTCGACTTCGAAATCACTATCATATATATTCGGCAAAAGAACAACCTCGTTTGTTTTCTTATGGTGATGCAATTTACCGTTACTATCTTTAGCCCAAACATCCAGATACGGAACCTCTTCCAGCATAGAAAGGTCGGGCGGGTAATTCTTGTGGATTTTATAATATTCTGAAATAACCATTCGTAATCTCTGAAGATTTCCCAGATTTTCCGCATGTGCATTTAACTGCTTCAAAACCATAATCTTAGGCAGGAAAATCAATAAAAATGCAGCCGCCAATGTAAATCCAACTGCATTCCACCGGCTCGCTTGTTTTAGAACACCGTATTTAACATTTCCCGGTTTCTTATTTGACATAACATAATAAGCCAGCGCAATAGCAACAACTAAAGTAAAAAAAATAGTAAAAACAGCATAAAATATTTTAGGATTATGGGCAGGTATCGGCTGGATAAAAACAAAAATCATTAAATAAAGCGGAACAACAACGGTAAACAAAAATAAAGCACTAAGTAAAATTCCAAACCCAAAACTTTCTTTAAATCCTTTAAAAACCATTCCCAAACTCTTAAAAATCAAAAACAAAATCAGTAAAGAAAATAATAATACGATAATCATAATTCCTCCTAACCAGTCGCCGAAGGCGACCGCCCACAGGGTCGCTGACTTAAATCTTTTAAAAT
>MGVS01000009.1:226-339 GCA_001800605.1 Elusimicrobia bacterium RIFOXYD2_FULL_34_15 | reverse complement strand
AAAGACGTTACAGTCAAAATTATCACAGGTAGTATTAAAATAATAAAAAAGCTATCAGCTGTCAGTTTTCAGTTTTTTTAGCGTTTTGCCGAAGGCTGAGAGCTGAATGCCGA
>MGVS01000009.1:0-173 GCA_001800605.1 Elusimicrobia bacterium RIFOXYD2_FULL_34_15 | reverse complement strand
AGGCCTTTGAAATCCACAAGGTGGAGATTGAGAGGGTTTCTCATAGGGACGGGGTGGAGAAATTCAACCGGGTGATTATGGGCAAGACCCTGAAAGGTAAACTGCAATACCTTTTGGGTAAGCGTATCCTGAAAAAAGAAGACCTGCCGGATGAGGAATTTTTATCTTTAGAG
>MGVS01000008.1 GCA_001800605.1 Elusimicrobia bacterium RIFOXYD2_FULL_34_15 | reverse complement strand
TAATATGTAGTAGAGTATTTTCTACTATAGTATAAATTATACGCTATAATTTATGCCTTGTCAAGGTTTTTCTTCTAGACCTCGCCATAGCATCAGTGGCGGGTCAAGCTATTTTCTTGCGTCCCCTACTGGAGACGCAAAAAAATAGTCCGCCGAAGATATTTCATAGATACGGCGAATAGCCGTGGTTATCTATGAAATGTTTATCGTAGGTGGACCCACCTCAATTGAGCACCAACTGGGAGAAGGTATATCCCGACCTTATTATTTTTAGGTAGTCGGGATTGCAGTCCCCCACGTAGTTTTCTCCGAAAACTAGTCACGGGGGCAGGTCGTTCGGTGCGGTAGCTCCGAACTTCGAGTGCAAAAAATAGTCCCGAGCAACCGCAGGGAGCCGCGTCATTCCCTATCCCGCATCGGAAGTGGCAGGTAAATCTTTAATTAACGTAGTATCCCTAAAATTAATTAGAACCGTCCCCATTTATATAACTTTTATTGATAATGCTCATATACGAAATTATATACCTCAAACCCTTTTAGTTCACATTCCTTTTCTGTATACGTTGGTTCGGGTAATTTTGCATACAACAATTCCGAAATAGCAATCTTTACCCCTGAACGATTTGTTTCAAAATCTCTCCAGTGTGGCACAAGAAGCGGTTTAAGGTTTATTAGCAATTCATGGGTTGTGCCTTTAATAATAGCAACTTCATCCGGATTAAGATTTTCTTTAACCAATAAATCAAAAATCGCCAATTCATCCTCGCTCAAATTCTCTTTTACTGCCCGTTGCTCTTCAACATTTAAATCTTTAGCAAGTGCGACAAGTTCATCAAAAAGCTTATCAACATCATATGCACCACTGTTATATTCTTGTAAAAGAGAGACAAGTCGTTCCATAAACTTAGCACGTTTTTTGTTTCTCTTTACCATTTCGCTTATTTTCTGTTCAAGCTCAGCAGCCATTGCCGCTACCTGTAGATTCTTGTTATCAAGCCCTGTAAAAAACTTCTGCAAAGCATCAGCATCAAGAGCACTCAAATCTTTTATTTTTTTATGGGCGGAAATAACATATTCTCCTGCTTGGATTGACTTATCAAGTAAATCCTCCAAATCTTTTTTAACCTGAGAAACATCAACGCTTTGCGAACCAACATCACGAATACGCGAAGCAAGCACTCTAACAGCTGTCACTTCTTTATAATAATCTTCTGCATCCGGATCGGGTAATACCGAGCGATAAGCACTTTGTAAATCACTGGCAAGGTTAAGAAATTTCTTTTTCTTTTCTTGCTGTCCGATAATTATGTTGGCATACTTTCCCAGTAATAACAACTTTTGCTCGCTTGGTGCTTCAAGCAGAGGAGCAAGTTCTATCTGTTCGGTATGCAAAAATTCTTTTACGGTATTAAGTGTATTCTTTAAATCGCTCAAAAGTTCATCTTTGCTTTTGATAATATCATCTTCATCAACTCCACTCGCTGCATATAACGCCAATGCCCGTTCAATATTTTTAAATACACCTATATAATCAACAATTAATCCGTTCTTTTTGCCTTCATCTGCCACACGATTAGCTCGAGCTATCGTTTGCATCAAAGTATGGTTTTTTAACGGTTTGTCTAAATACAGAGTAGAGAGGTTTGGCACATCAAAGCCGGTCATCCACATAGCGCAAACAAAAATAATACGCAAGTTACTATCCGATTTTTTAAATTCATCTTCAAGATTTCCATGAATTATCCGTTCTCTAATTGGTTTTACATCAATCTCAAACTCTTCCAAGTTTGCAATCTCGTTTTGATTATCACCCAAACTCACCATCACCGCCATATCTACATTTTCGTGTTGTTCTAATTTTGCCAAGATATTTTCGTGCTCACGTTCATCTTTAGTTCGTGAAATATCCATACGCAATTTGGCTATATACCGACCCCATTCTTTTTTTACTTTGTCATACATTCTAAAAGTTGTTTTCTTATCAATGGAAACCACCATTGCCTTTCCGTCATAACCTCGTCCCACATAATGCTCTACGATATCTCGTGCAATAGTATCGAGGCGGTCTTCACGAGTAACAATCTCATAAAAAGTTGAATATTCCTGCTCTAATTTTTCTTCTTCGTCTTCGTCGAGTTCGTATCTATCCATCAGTTGTCCCAACTGTTCCTCTAGATTTTCATTGACGTTTTTTAATCTTGGCACACGGTTTTCGTAATACAGTGGCACAGTTGAGCCGTCTGCTACTGATTGTCCAAAATTATAAACAGAAACATACTTTCCAAAAGTTTTTACTGTCTCTGCTTCGCCGTCTGTCATAAGCGGTGTTCCTGTAAACCCAATAAAAGATGCTTTTGGCAGTGCTTTGCGCATATTAAGTGCCATACGGTCGTATTGTGTGCGATGTGCTTCATCGGTCATAACAATAATATCTTCGCGCTCAGAAATAGCACCGGGAATATCTTGAAACTTTTGAATAGTCGTAAAAATCTGGCGATGATCTTGTGTTAATAACTCTTTTAAATGCGAAATACTATCTGCCCGCACTTCTGTTTCGTGAATAACATCTGCATTAACAAAGTTGTCATAAGCCTGTCTGTCCAATTGTGTTCTATCAGTCACAATAACAAAAGTAAAACTGCTTGAAAGTTTACGTAAAACTTTTTGGGAAAGCCAAACCATAGAATAAGATTTGCCGGAACCTTGCGTATGCCAAAAAACACCTAATTTACCAGCCAAATCTTTGCGTTGAACGACATTTTGAAATGCGCGATTAACGCCAAAAAACTGAAAATATCGCGGAACAATCTTTTTCGTCTCACTCTTTGATTCATCAAACAAAACAAAATTTTCAAAAATATCAAGTAGTTGTTTTTTGTCACACACTCCGCGAAGTATTGTTGCCAGATCAGTTTTTGGCTTATCATCTTCGCTTTTGGCTTTTTTCCACTCGTTAAAAAATTCGTATGGTGCGGTAAGTGACCCAAATTTATTTTCAATACCGTTAGAAATAATAATTCCCATATTATACCAAAACAGTTTTGGAATAGTGTCTTTGTAATCACGAATGTTATCATGATGTGCATCCACTAAACTTTTATGCGACGCTTTAAGTTCCAATAAAACTATCGGAAAACCATTAACAAAAAGCACAACATCGGCTCGGCGTGTGTACATCTCGCCTACAACCCAGAACTGTGAGACAGCCAAAAAGTTATTATTATCCACATTTTCAAAATCAAAAAAACGTACCCGTTCTGTTCCTGACTCGCCGTTTTCTTTAGCGACATTTACATTCACGCCATCACGTAAAAGTTTATAAATTTCTTGATTAGCTTTCACTAAACTTAAATTAGACCTGTTGCGAGTGATAATATCTATCGCTTGCGTGAGTGCGTCAGTAGGTAAAGTAGGATTGAGTTTCTGGAGTGCCGGCAATAAATATTTTTTAAGTACCACTTCGCCGCGATGTTCACGCCCCAATCGCAAGTCTTCCTCGTCCGTGTAGCCGTTGATATGGCATGCCGGATTAGCCCATATTTCTTTTATGAGTTTAATAACAGTTTGCTCAACTAAATTATCTTCGTTAAATAGGTTCATGGTAATTTTAATTCAGTAATAAAGGTAGAAGTCTTACCTTTATGCATTTTTGATTTATAGTCATATATGAAATCATCTTGATTCAAATAATTTCTTTTAATATCCTTACCCTTAATATAAATATTACTAAAAAGATGTAATTGTTTTTTTGACCTAGTAATACCAACATAAAACAATCGTCTTTGTGATTCTATAGTATCATTCCCTTTTTGTTTATTAGGTATAATTCCCTCGTTTAAACCAATCATAAAGACATGATCTGCATCCAGACCTTTTGATTTATGTATTGACATTACTTTGATGTTTTTATCTTCTACTTCCTCAATTTCTCTAAAAATATTCTCAAGTTTATCATCTGTTGTTGTCCCTATAGCAGTTTCGTACAACTTTTGAATATCATGATAATAATCATTCGATAAAAAATCCTCTAAATTTTTCTGATTATTCTTTATAGTGTTTGGTATTTTTTTATCAAGTAATTTGAAAAGCGCAGTATAATCTACACCGTTATCAAAATGTTGTTTTAATAAATTGTAAAATTTTTTTCTATCAGAAAGCTTTAAATAGCCCAAGAGAATAAGATTAAGATATTTAAATTTACCAAAGATTGATCTTATTTCCCATGATTTAGTTATTAATTCAGAAGGTATTTTATCTTTAAAATAATTAGTGAACTCGATTTTATTATCTATAAATATTTTAATTACCGATTTTATTGCAAATTCTAGTGGCGTAAGTATTAATACACTTTCATCAGTAATCTTAATAATCTCGGAATATATGGCATTCGCTATTTCATCAAAAGTTTTTAGTTGGGAGTGCTTTATTTCGCCTGGATTTCCGTTCTTAGACCATTTTTTGTCTACTCGTTTCTTGTTTTCTTTAATTAAATTATATGCATGTTCTACGATTTTATCAGGACATCTATAACAAATATGTTCATGGGATAATCTTTCATTATTAACATCTTGATAAAATGAAATTAATTTATCACTGGATGCATCTTTGAAGTCATAAACACATTGATCATCATCACCCAATAAATAGGATTTTTGAATCTTTTTAATAAGTATATCAATTAGGGATTGCTCATTTGAATTAAAATCTTGATATTCATCAATAATTAAAGAATCATATTCTGCTAACTTTTCTTGTAGATATAATGGGTTAGATTTTGCATAATCAACAAATCTAGCAATCATTTGATCGAATGTAGTACAAGATAGAAAATCACAGAGTTTATTAAATTCAATTTTTATACCATTTGATATTTTTTTTAGTTCTTCCTCTTCTATTCTCAGTAATATATGACGAGATT
Organism: Elusimicrobia bacterium RIFOXYD2_FULL_34_15; assembly: GCA_001800605.1. GTDB lineage: Bacteria > Elusimicrobiota > UBA8919 > UBA8919 > UBA8919 > UBA9627. The sequence goes on along the minus strand of MGVS01000008.1, from coordinate 4,064 downwards.
TATCGTGGTTATATTTAACTGCAAATTTATGTAACGTCATACAATTATTTTCTGATATGCAATAACTCTTTAAATTTTTTTGTAAATTTTTGACCGTAGCGTTTGTAAAAGACAGAACGAGAAATTTAGAACCATTGCCATGTGATGCAATAATATTCCTAATATTTGTTGTTTTACCAGTGCCTGGACCAGCTAATAGTATTTTCATGTTAGTTTTTTTAATTCTCGTTTTCCAGTGACTAATTGGGGAATTAAAAGGTCGCGAGTTTTGGATAGTATAATATTCGAGACAGTTATCTTTTCCATTTCTTGAAAATATGCGGAAATTATATCCTCAAAATATTCCGCAACATACTCCGTAGGGACAACAAATGATAAATTTTCCAGTTCAGCTTTGGTCACCGATTTATAAATTGCCCCATTACCAATCATATCCTTTTCAGTAAACTTTTTATCAAACATCAAATAAAGTAATGATTGCCAACCTTTTTTGTGCCTAATTGCTGATAAACCGCGTCCAAGAATAATTTTTTTATTTGCAATATTCATGTATCCGACTGGAGCACGAACACTAAATAGCAAATCACCATTTTCAGCAAATTTATTTCCAGCAATTGAATAAACACGATTAATCGGATATTTGTATCCAAAATCAGTAACACCCTGATGAAATGGAAAACCTTGATTTTCAAAATTATAATTATCAGAGGTTGGTGACTGTCCCATAATCAAATTTGCAATCTCCTTCAACTTCTTCACCACCCATCCCACTGGCACCATTCCGTATTCTGTTCCACTATCAACCATTTTTCCACCGTTGGATTTGTAACCTAATAATCGAGATCCTTCGGTCGCCGGGGCGACCTCAGGATGACACAAAGAAACAGGGAACTCAAATTTTACAAACCATTCGGTATAGAGAAGTTGAGCCATTTCTTCTAACGCCTTAATACGTTTTTCGTTGTTTTCAATCAGGTCGTCATAAGCGGAAAGGATAGAAGCAATACGAGCTTGGATTGGAATATCAGGAACAAAGAATTCTATTTTTTCTAGTATTGGTTTATTTATTGCATCATACACAGAACCATTTCCTAAGTTAATAATTTTTTTTATATTTGCTCGCAAAAGAAAATATAGAAAATCACCTTGATTTATTTTTGATCTAATAGCACATACTCCCCTACCAAGGGCACTTTTTTTATTTGCAACATTCATTTCTCCAACTGGGGCACGCACAGAAAATAAAATATCTTTTGTGTTCGCAACTTTATTGGCGTATGTTGTCCATTTAGTTTCAATGGGATACTTCTCACCAAAATCTTTTACACCTTGAAAAAAAGGTAAACCATTGCCTGTTTCATTATAGTACTTTGACTCTGGGGATTGCCCCATTATAATCTCTGCTATATCACCTAATTTTACTTTTTGAAAAGTTGCCATAGTCATATTTAAAGCACTTTTTTTACAAATTATTTACTATCTATAGCTTTTATGTTTTTTGTTGGCAAATAATTTTCCTTGGATATCACTTTTTTACCGGTTTTTTCTTCTAATTCTAATCTCGCTTTTTTGGCAATGCTTCCGCCTTTTATTCCCGCAATTTTGTTTTCGGTCATTCCTTTAGCCTCTGCGGTTTCTGCTATTTGCCTGGATGATAATTCTGCTAAGGCAGTAAAAATAAGCTCTGCTTCTGTCATATGATCCCTTAAGTTTTGTGTTTTTAATCCTTTTAGCTTTTTGTGTTCTTTTACCGTAACATCTGACCATTCCTGATGGATAACATTGGTAAGTATCGCAAATTCTTCTTCTTTTTTAATATCGTGTTCACTCCAATAATCTGTCAATTTATTGCGTGTTTCTTGTCCCATCATCCGTTGTTGTATCCACTTTCCGCTTCTTCCGTGCTTCTGCCAGTTTTCTCTGGCTCTGTTTAGCGATTTTTCAGGATCTGCAATTTCTTGCATTCTTTCATATCCAACTTTTGCAAGCCACATTTTTATTGGTTCTGCCTTAGGGCTTGGCACAGACTGGATAAGACGTAAAAGGGTTTCAGGATTAGCAACATCGGTAAGTCTCATTTTTCCGTCTTCTGCCTGCAATTTCAACTGGTGACATTTTGTCACCGTTTCACTTCCTTCCTTGTTTAGACGTTCTTTCAGTTTGTTCCAATATTTTCTTGCAGTTTGAAAATTTTTTTGCTGAATTAAAGCACCAATAATGTCAACCACAGAGAAATACCATGTTTCTTTTTCTTCATCGTAAATTCTGCGGATTTTAAAATCTTCAAAGACAGCCAAAGTATTTTTCATAAAATCTTCTCCCAATCATTTTTGATTTTCTTTTCAAGTTTGTGCGCTTCATCAGTTAAATTGGTAAATTCGCTTGTCAATTCTTTCATTCGCACATCAAAATCCACATCGCTCAGTTCTTTTTCTATAATCTCTATATAACGTCCAGGATTGAGCGAATAGTCGTTTGTGCGTATTTCTTCCAACGTTGCAACTTTACATCTGCCTTTGATATCTTTATATTTTTTCTCGCCTTCTTCTTCGCGATAACGGCGCACTATGTCGGCAATTTCTTGAATTTGCTCATCTGTCCACATATTGTGGGCTTTATCAATAGCAGTGAAAATATCTTGCGCGTTTATAAAAAGGATTTTATTTTTTCTTTCAGTATTTGCTTTTCTTTTATCAAAAAACCAGAGCGTGCAAGAAAGAACGGCATTCATAAACATGTTGGTACCAACTGAAACTATTACATCTACCATTCCTGCATCAATCATCTTTTTGCGAATTTCCTTTTCGGCATTGCCGGCATCACTGGCGGAATTCGCCATAACAAAACCGGCTCGTCCTTGCGGATTGAGAGCACTCAAAAACATTTGCATCCAAAGATAATTGGCGTTTGAGATTTCACCTTTACCGGTAATAGGAAGCCCAAGATAGTAGCGTGGATCACCTTTGATTTTTGTCGCATCAATAACAATTTGTTTATTTTTATCTTTTCCTTTAACATTAAACGGCGGATTGGCTAACACAAAATCGAACTTGCCTACACTATTAAACGCATCTGTATAAAATGAATTTACTTCGGCAATTTTGCCTGATAGTCCGTGAATCGCAAGATTCATTTTGGCAGTTCGGATGTTGCTTGTACCTTTTTCTTGACCATAGAGTGCAACCTCGTTCATTACTTGTGATTTCTTTACAGAATGTGATTTTACAAAGTTGGCTGACTGCACAAACATTCCACCGCTTCCGCATGCAGGATCAAGAATTTTACCGTGATAGGGTTCAATAATTTCTACAAGTAGTTTGACGATGGATTGTGGCGTAAAAAACTCGCCGCCTTTTGCGCCTTCGGCACGAGCAAACTCGCCAAGAAAATATTCGTAAATTTCACCAAAAGCATCGCCGTCAATATCGTCAGGAATTTGATTAAAATTTTTGAGAAGCGTTATAAGTATCTGGCTGTTTTCACCGGGAATTTTATGAAGCAAAGTATATTCTTGTGGCAACACACCTGCAAGGTCAGTATTTTTGGCTTCAATTTCTTTCATTGCCTCATTAATAGCTTTGCCAATATTTTCACTCCCAGGCAGAGACATCAAATATGAATAAGTGGCAATTTCAGGTAAAAATAAGACTCCTTTTGATTTGTACGTATCTGGGGTAACAGGTGCCTTCCTGTGTCCACCACTTGAATATTGTATTGACGATCTATCGGCGACAATACTTGCCTGCATTCTTTTGAAGCGGACATCAGCGAATTTAAGAAATATTAGACCCAAAATCGGCTCAGCTATTTCATTAAGTTTTAGACCGGAATTTGCTCGGAGCTGTTCTGCTGCCGCCCAAAGTCTTTCGTGTAATTGTTTCCGATTATTGACTGTCATATTTTTTCTTTTTTTTAATGGGGACTGTATCGCTCATTTATTATTTTTATTTTAAATAGTTTTTTTATATTGTTCGCATTTCGCTTTGCTCAATAATCCCTACAAATTTAACAAATTTTTTAAAAGCCATTTAATAGTGACAATTTCTACCTTTTTATATCGTCTA
>MGVS01000007.1 GCA_001800605.1 Elusimicrobia bacterium RIFOXYD2_FULL_34_15 | reverse complement strand
CGTTTGACTTTTTTTATTGTCCAGCCCTCACCTTAACCCTTTCCTTCCTTGGGGTTCGGCTATGTTTCTCCTTTTCTACCTTTTTTGAATGTCAAATATCTGTCCATTACTTAACTTTTAACAGCCTCATGCTATTTAAGTATATAATTATAGATATTTCAAATCAAGCAAAATATCGAAATGTGACAAAAATCACAATTTCAAGTTAACGAGTAACGGGTTTTTGAAGTCATGCTGAGTGATAACGCCTGCCCGCCTACGGTTTGGTGGCGGAAAGCATCTCATTGAAAAGTATTCAAAGGCGAGATTCTTCACCTACGGTTCAGAATGAAGTCAAAACTAAAGAAATAATTTGTATTTAGAAGTTCATAAATAAAAAACCACAATTTTTAATTTTGTATCCCGTAGAACGGTACAAGTTTTAAAATTTTTAATTGATTCTATAACTCTTTTTTATTTTGGAACTTCAGGCGAGATTGTTTCTGACTTTTCTTCTAGCTTGGCAGGTTTTTCTTGATTTTTATCTTTTTTCCAGCTAACGGAAATCGGATTAATAATTAAAAATTTTTGCAGTATTGCACCGTAATCAATTCGAAATTCAGATAATCTTATTCCTACGCCAAAACTATATTTTTCTAAATCATAACCCATCTTATAGCCTGCTCTTAAATATATCAAATCCTTAATTGAAAATTCTGTGCCAAAATTTTTTTTTATATCGCTATCATTTGGTTTTACAATATCCGCAGAAACTATAAATTTATGACCATCATTTAGCTGAAATCTATAGGCGGTACCGATACGCAGAGTTGCCGGCAGAGGGTCTTTCTCTTCTATATATTTCATAGGAGTTCCCATGTTTTGCATTACAACTCCAAAAGATAAACCCTTAACCGGAGTATCGCATAGTGTGCCAATATCCATACTATAAGCCTTTGCATTATATTGCTCTATTATTGTAGATGAATATAAACGTAAATTAACACCTAATGATAAACTCTTAACTATATTTCTTGCGAAACCTAATGTATAAAGGTAATCGCGCTGCATATTGAAACTTTGCAGATTACCGCTATCATCTTCAAATTCGATTTTTCCGCTGTCATAAACAAATAAACTTCCTGCTAAAACACCTATCTTATTGAAAGATTGCCCGTAAGCAAGAAGACCATAATTAAAATTCACTGTCTGGTCCTTGTAATATATAGCACTGAATTCTTTTTCAATTTTTACTAGTCCTGCTGGATTGTAATGAAGGGCATAAATATCATCTGAAACAGCGGTAAATGCTTCACCCATTGCAGGTGCACGGCTTCCGGCAAATTGTTTTAGTAATGTGGCTCCGCTGGTACTGGTACTTGAAGAATAAATAAAAGAGATTAATTTTAAAGTAAAAAACAAAATAATAATAAATAATCTCATTTATTCTTCTATAAATACTAAAGAAGATATTCTTATAGAATATCTCTTTTCTTAACAAATATTATTTACATCTTTATTTTATAACTACTAATTTTTTACTTGCTGTATAATTACCGGCTTTTAACCTGGCAACATAAACGCCGCTTGCTATAATATCACTTTCAAAATTCCTGCCATCCCATACTGATTGATAATTACCTGCCTCCATATCCTGATCAACTAATGTTTTTACCAGTTCACCGCGAGTATTATATATTTGAACTGTTACATGCACATATTCGCCTGCTTTTGCCGCTTTGTTGCCTATAGTATATTTTATGCTTGATTTTCCGCCTTTAACCGGATTGATTACCGTTTCCCTAGGACTGATATCTGCTGAAATACCGATACTTGTAGTTTCCAAACTTGAATTTGATATTGTAACAGTAACTTCACTAATTGCTGTTTGATTATTTGTGTCAATAACAATCGCTTTTAGTATATGACTTCCATTAGTATATTTTGTTGTATCCAACAGCCAGCTATATGATTCCGTAATTGTAAAAGAATTTACAATAGAACCATCTACGTAAAAATCAACCCGCTTAATCCCCTTATCATCAGATACACCGGCAGAAAAATTTATACTCCCGGAAATAGTTGCACCATTTGTAGGATTTATTATTGCTACAGACGGAGGATTATCAATGTATTGCAGTGTCAAACAACTCAATATATTAGATAAATCCGACCAGTTTGGAACTTCATCACCTACCTTAACAGCAAAATAATACGTCGTATTAGATGTTAACCCATCTATAGTAATTGTCTCCATACCACCGGGTGTTTTTGGAGTTGGCTCACCGGTTACCTGTGTTGCACTTGACCAATTACTGCTGGTTATCGGCACACCAACTATATAACGAATATCATAACTGCTTGACGTACCTGTCATATTATCATCACCTACCGCTGTCCAAACTAAAGTTATAGATGTAGTTGTTATCCCACTCTCAGTTAAGTTATTAACAGAAGTTGGTGCAGTTGTATCATTCAGTGGATTACCATTCTGGTAATGTATAAGCACTTCTTGTGCTGTTATTGCGTTGTCATATATTTTAGCTTCATCTATAATTCCGTCAAAACGTCCTGATGAACTACCTTGCCAACCGATATGAAAATATGAACTACTTTCGTCAATTAGCCCGGCTATTGTTTGACTGGCTACCATAACCCCATCCTGATACAATTTTTGTTCACCGGTAGTGCTATCATATGTGCCCGCAACATGATGCCAAACACCGATGTCATTGCTGCTCCAAGGATAAGTTAAATATTGACTTACACTTATTCCAATTCCTGTTGTAACGTATATCTTAAATATTGCCTGATTACTCGCTGCTAATGCATACGCACCTTTTTCAATAATTCTGCGTGTTGATCCAGTTTCATCTGCAGTTATTATATCGCTATTTACCCATGCTTCTAATGAGATTGATGTTACCGGTATTAATGCTGCCGTATCATTCACAACAATATAAGTATTTGTTCCGTCAAATTCTAATGCTTTACCGACTTTTCCATTTACCCATTTTGGATTATTAACAAGAATTCCGGTATTATTATTACCGGAAGTATCACTTGCTGTTGCCCCGTCACCTTCGCCGAATTTCCATTCACCTATCAATACTGCATAACTAAAATTGTGCAAGCAAAAATAAATTAGAAGTAGTAAAATAACTTTCCTAAACATAAAACCCTCTCTGATATAATTAACATTATATCTGATTACACAGATTTTTAACACCGATTACACTGATTAGAACCAAAATCTTTTAATATAATCTGTGTAATCTGCCTTTTAATCAATGTAATCAGACATCCCTCTCTTTATAGGATGTCTATTCTTTTATAGTATTGTAAATGGTATTTTAATTTTTCTTATACTTGATCTTTCACTAAATACCGCTTTCGCTTCCCAATTTCCCTGTCTGACTCCTTTTACGGAAATTGTTATTTCATTTTCACCTTTATCTAAATCACCATGCCATACTATCTCTCCCTGCTCCATATTTACTTGTCCATTTTTTATAGTTCTGATTCCGCTTGGTAATTCTATTTTCAAAGTAACATTTTCCATACCTCTGTCTGTATTTATACGAAATCTTATCACACCATCTTGATTAAGATTTATGACATTAAAAGCTGTAGCATCTAAAAGAATATTTTTTTCACTATTTTTAGTGATAAAGTGTACTGAAATCAAAACTAAAAAAATAAAACTAAAACTGGCAAATGCATACTTAAATCGAGGTATTACTCCGAATAGTTTAAGTTTAGCAATAAAAGATTGGTTGGTTTTTTGGTTAGCTTTAACCAATTTATAATGTAGCTCGTATAAATATCCGGGCGGCAGCTTACGCGGTTCTATCACTTTAAAAGTTGAATCTATTTTCTGAAATTGTGCTAATTTCTGCGAGCAATCAGAACAGGAAGATAAGTGCACTTCGATAAATCGCATCTTATTTTCCGGCAATGACTTATCTATATACAAAGGAAGTAGATGTTCTATTTTCTTACATTTCCAATAATTTAATATATTCATTTTAATTCCCCTATATATATAGAATACTCCTATGTTTTTAGACGACTAATTTAAGATAAAGTTCAAAAAAGGATTTTTGCCTTTAACAGCACCTTTCTAAGCAAATTTCTTCCGTAACTCAATCGTGATTTTACAGTTGCCACCGAACAATTAACAGTTTCAGCTATTTCGTTATATGAAAATCCTTGCAAATTATACATTATAATAACAAGGCGATATTTAAGAGGTACTTCTAATAATGCTTTTTCAAATTTCTCTCTGAATTCATTTTTTTCAGCTTCTTCTAAAGGTGAATCGTCATTTTGTGCTAACCATGGCATTGAATCTATCGGATCAGTCACTGACGTAATCTTTTTATAACTTTTTTTAAATTCATCTAGAAAAGTATTATGAACTATTCTCCAAATCCAGGTGGAAAATAAAGAATCTCCTCTAAAATTTCCTATGGAGTTAAAAATTTTGATGATTACTTCCTGTGAAAGGTCTCTTGCATCAGCCTCGTTGCCAATCAATTGATATGATAAATTGTAGATACTCTGAAGATGATCCGAAATCAATTTTTCAAAAGCTCTAACATCGCCTTTTTTCGCTTTTTCTATAAGATTATTTTCTTCTTGCCTTTTTTCTTCCATGATAGATAATGTAAATATTATCAAAATTATATTAATAAAACAAGTCAAAAAAATGTCCCGTTAGAATTTCACCCCGCTTGAAAATGTTGTAAATAATATTTTAAGATTTATTACACTTAAACTTTAATATTATCTATATTTTCTTACGGAGTATGCTTCCCTAATTGTCTTGTTTTTTTCGTTAATAATTCACAAAACAATTATAAGCTATTCTTCTAACGGGACATATTTTTACAACAATTAAAAATACAAAATGTAAAATTAAAAATTAATAATTATGGTGTTTTATATATGAATTTTTTACCTTTTACTAATTACTCGTTACCCATTACCCGTTACTATCATCGAATTATTGCTAGTTTTCCTTTTTTGGTTTGGCCAGAGTTGTTCGTTATCAAATATATATATACGCCGCTGGCTATTGGTTCTCCTTTACTGTTTTTTACATCCCATCCCAATTCACCCGTAGGTGTATCTTTTTCTTCTTCATATACCAAGTCGCCCGATACATCAAATATTTGTACTTTTGCTCGACTTGTTAAATTTGCAAAAAATATCTTCGTATGACCAAGACTCGGTTTGTACGGATTCGGATATACATGCGATACACTTAAATCACTACTTAATGATGCAAATATTCCGTAATATGATAGATGATTTGTTTTTATGATTATTACCTTGTCGGTTTTATCTATTGTTACATCTGTTTCTTTAACCCAAGGATTGTTTGGGCCTTGGCATGAATATACATAGAGTTTATTAGTACCGATATCTTTATCATCTATTCTGTTATCGCTATCCGTATCTTTGTACGGCAATGCTATCTCAAGGTCTTTACTAAATGTCTTCTGTCCGCTATCCATATATATATTATGTACATACCCTATCAATACAAGATTCTTGTTTAACGTCGGTGCCGAAGCAGGATTTATCGTTATCTTTAATCTTGTGGTTACCTGGTCTAGTACTCCGGAAGATATTTTTACATAAGAAATTTGCCCTGTTGCCGGCTCTACCATCCTGACTATGTTGTCTCTCCTATTGTCTATTCGCTCGTATTTGTAGTTTATTCCTTCTACTAAGTCCGTATTAACTCCGCCATCACCTATTATTATCGTTACATATCCGGGCTTAGTTTCCTTTATTCCGTTTATGTCGGTTACTACTGCCCTTACATTATACTGATACCCGGCATCAAGGTTGCTTACATCCCATTGCACATAGTATGGACTAGTTATATCGGGATTTGTTAACCCGCTTACTATTACTGGCATTTTGGTCCAGGTTGTCTCATCACTTCTCTTAAATTCAAATGTTACGCTTTCTACGTTGCTTAAGTCACCTATTATTGCATCTGCCAATAAGGTTACACGTTTACCACTTATCGTCATTCCGTTTCTAGGTACCAATAATTGGGTTACCGTGTCATCTACGCTTGTTGCTGCTGTTTCAGCTATTACATAGGTGTTGGAATCTTCATTAGCACTATTATCTACTGCTCTGACCACAAAACTATACTGTTGGTTGTTTGTCAGGCCGCTTATCGTCATTGCAGTTGTTGTGCTGCTTACTATAAAGTTAGGCGCTGTGTAGTTAAATGTATCGCTTGTTGACATATACACATTGTATGCTACTACATCGTTGGATGTCGACGGTATCCAGTTTAGCTGTAGTTTGCCGCCGTCCAGGGGTGTCGCTGCTAAATAACTTACACTGGCGGGTATTCCGCTGCCCTGCCCCTCCGCTGTTGTTCCTATCGCTATATTAGACAGTCCTGACCAATTCGGGATTTCGTCACCTACTTTCATTCCTATATAATATGTTGTATTTGAACTAAGTCCGGATATTATCAGGTTCTGAATAGTACCCGCTACAACTGGTGCCGGTTCATTAGTGCATTGCGTTGTCCCATCCCAGTTACTGCTGGTTATTGTCCCACCTGTTTTGTAACGTATATCATAACTTGTTGCTGTTCCTATATTTGCATCATCGCCCTTTGATGTCCACCTTATAGTCAATGATGTTGACGATACGCTTATTACCGATAACGTACTTACTGCAGAGGGCGCTGTTGTATCTGTTGTTGTGCCGGATATAGTTGCATTCACCACATTGGATATCCCGCTCATGTTAGACATTTCATCGCCTATTTTCATTGCAAAATAGTAGGTTATTCCTGATACTAAATTATTTACTGTGAAACTTTCACCATTGCCTGTTGCCTTCGGTGTTGTCTCTCCGCTGCACTGCGTTGCACTATCCCAACTACCGCTGGTTATTGATGTGTTTGCCAGATACCTTATGTCGTAACTGGCTGCTGTTCCGGTTGTGCCGTCATCGCCGACTGCTGTCCAGTTAAGTGTTACCGATGTCTGGGTAAGGTTACTGGTTGTTAGTGTATTTATTGTGCCGGGCGCTGTTACATCGCCTGTTGATGCCTGCGTTGTTGCATCGGGACTATTAGATATGCTGCCTGCTAAGCTAACGTCATCTGTCGCTTTTATAGCAAAATAATATAATGTGCCGGGACTTAGATTGCTTACAGTATATGTTTCTATGTTACCGGCAGCTTGAGGTGTAGGTTCGCCGGTGCATTGCGTAGCACTAGTCCAATTGCTGTCTGTTATCGAAGTGCCTGCTAAATACCGTATATCATAACTACTTGCTGTACCTGTATTGCCGTCATCACCGACTGCATTCCATGTTAGAGTTACTGTCGTTACTTGTGAATTTCCGGCTGTTAAAGTAATTGTACCAGGAGATGTTATATCCGGACCGGGAGTACTACCGCCATACCGTGCCACTATTTCTTCCTGATTTAATGCCTTGTCATATATCTTCACTTCATCTATTGTTCCATCAAACCGGTTGCTGGTTGTACCGCTGGCACCTATAAATAAATTAGATGTATTTGTAGCTATGTTTCCTAATACCGTAGAACTTGCTACTAAAATTCCGTCTTGATATAATTTCATATTGTACGCGCCGCCGTCTGCATCATATGTTCCTACTAAGTAATGCCACAGGCCTGCGGTAAATCCGGAATATGTCAAACTACGGGCTACGCTTATATCTACTCCTGTCGATACCATTATTTTAAACAAATCCTGATTACTTGCTCCTAATGCATACACACCCTTCTCTACTATTCGGCGTGTTGAACCATCCGCTGTGTTTACATCGCTCTTTACCCATGCTTCTATCGTCAGTTCGCTTGTTACTGCCAATGTCGGATTATCCATTACCAATAGATATGAATTTGTACCGTCAAAATTTACTGCACTATTGCCTACTTTGCCGGGTGTTACCCATGTCGCTCCCGTACCTGCCGGTATTGAGGCTGTGTTGTTGCTACCGGATACGGATGTGTCTAATGTATATGTTCCCAATCCTTCGTCTAGATGCCATTCACTTACCGGTGTAGTGTATACTACTGATGATGCTGTTGTTGCACTAGTTTGATTTGAGACATTACTCCAGTTGCTTGCCTGGTCTACTGCTTTAATTGCAAAGTAATATTGAGTGTTCGCCGATAAACCGTTTACAACAAACATCTGCGGAGTACCCGCTATTTGTGGTGTCGGTTCACTTATACATTGTGTTGCACTGTCCCAGTTACCTGCCGTTACCGGCATATTTGCCATGTATCGTATATCATACATCTTTGATGTTCCGCTGTTATCATCATCACCGGTTGATGTCCAGTTTAATGTTACCGTTGTCATTGTCGGATTTACAGCTAATAAGTTGTTTATCGATGCCGGTGGCGTCGTATCCAATAATGGCGCTGAAGTCTGGCCGCTTACCTGATTGGATAACGTACTCCAGTTTGTTCCTACTTCATCTCTTACCCGCATTTGAAAATAATATATAGTATCTGATTGTAGCCCGTTTACTGTAAATGATTCATTACTGCCGGATATTTTCGGTGTTGTTTCGCCGGTTGCCTGCAACGCCGTACTTAACCAGTGCGTTAAATCAGTCATTATTTCATTGGAATATCTTATGTCATATTCGGTTGCAGTTCCTGTTGTGCCGTCATCGCCAACCGATGTCCATGTCAGAGTTATGGATGTTGATGTGGTCGCTGAATTATTTACTGTTAATGTGTTTATTGTTGCAGGTGATGTTATATCTGTTGACGTCAGTGTCTGGGCGTTTGGACTGTTGGATATACTTGACCAATTTGATGATTCATCTCCTGCTTTTATAGCAAAGTAATATTGCGTGTTTGATGTTAACTGATTTACTGTAAAACTTTCTGGATTTCCGGATACTTTAGGTGTCGGCTCGCCGGTTACCTGAATTGCTACACTCCAATTGCTGCTGCTTATAGCTACTCCTTCCATATATCTTATGTCATAACCCGCTGCTGTCCCGCTATTACCGTCATCACCGACTGATGTCCATGTCAAATTTACGCTTCCTGATGTTGGATTGCTTGCTGCTAAATTTAATATATCTGCCGGCGCGGTTGTGTCCGGTGGTATCGCTGTCTGTACACTCGCTACATTAGATAATACTGAAGAATTAGGATATTCATCAGATACTTTCATTGCAAAATAATACATTGTGCTGGCTGATAATCCATTTACTAAAAATATTTGGTTAGTTCCTGACACAGTGGGTGTTGGCTCGCCGATACAGGAAGTTGCATTAGTAAAGTTGCTGCTAGTTATGTTATATGTAGCATATTTTATGTCATAACTGTTTGCGGTGCCGGTTGTCCCGTCATCACCGACTGCGGTCCATCTCAATGTTGCTGTTGTTGCTGTGTAGGTACTCACTGCTAATGACGTTATTTGTGCCGGAGCGGTTGTGTCTACTGATGATTGAGTTTGTATGTTTGCTACATTTGAAAGCCCTGAGGTGTTCGGGATTTCATCTGCTACTTTCATCGCAAACCAGTACTGGATTCCGGCACTTAAGTTATTTACTGTAACCGTTTGTAAGGTTCCGGCTATCGCAGGCGTAGGAACGTTTGTGGTATATCGTAGTGTATTTGCAAAGTTGCTGCTGGATATGCTGTATGTAGCATACCTTAGTTCGTAACTTGCCGCGGTGCCGGTTGTCCCATCATCGCCGACTGAAGTCCAGGTTAATGTTACGCTTGTTTGGGTTGCACTTGCAGCAAGTAATGTATTTAATACAGCCGGTGCAGTTGTGTCCGGTGTTTGTGTTTGCCCGCTGGCTATATTGGATAGTATAGAAATGTTTGGTACTTCATCAGCTGATTTCATTGCAAAGTAATACAGAGTGTTAGGTGTTAAGCTATTTACAGTAACTGTCTGTTGTGTCCCTGCTGCCGTTGGAATTGGACCGCTTACTTGTATCGCACTCGTAAAATTACTGCTTGTTATTTGGGTGTTTGAATATCTTATTTCATAACTTGTTACTGTGCCTGTTGCACTGTCGTCACCGACTGCTGTCCATGTTAATGTTATTGATGTAGTTGTTATACTACCGGTTGCTAAGGTTGTTATTTGTGCCGGAGCAGTTATATCGCCTATTTGTGTTTGCCCGCTGGCTACGTTGGAAAATAGCGATGTGTTTGGTACTTCATCTGCTGCCTTCATTGCAAAATAATAAAGTGTGTTTGCCGTTAAGCCGTTTACGGTTACTGTCTGCTGTGTGCCTGATACTGCGGGTGATGGTACTCCGGTGGTATATGGCGTCGCACTACTAAAGTTGCTGCTTGTTATCGGAGCACCTGCCATGTACCTTATGTCGTATATTGCGGCAGTTCCTGTTGTGCCGTCGTCACCTACCGCGGTCCACGTTAGTACCATTGATGTCGTTGTAGCACCGCTAGTTGTCAATGTCGTTATCTGTGCGGGAACAGTAACATCTGCTGATGCTAATGTTTGTGCATTTACTATGTTGGATATTGATGATGTTAATGTTGCGTCATCGGTTACTTTCAATGCAAAGTAATATACTGTACTTGCATTTAAGCTGTTTACGGTTACTGTCTGTTGTGTCCCCGCTAATGTTGGTGTTGGAGCAGTTATTGATGTCGCACTGGCAAAATTACTATCAGTTATCGGAATATTCGCTAAGTATTTTATACTATAACTTGATGCTGTTCCCGTTGTACCGTCGTCGCCAACTGCTGTCCAATTCAATGTTATACTACCTGAGGTAGCACTGCCGGCTGATAAATTTGCAACTGCTGCCGGAGGCGTTGTATCTGGTGACGGAAAGTTTATTACATCAATATCAAAATTCTGAATATTATTATATCCGCCTGTCGTCCAATCTTTGTATAATGTATTTATAACCGGGGCTGACAATTGCATGCTTAAACGATTCACGCCGTTATAATATACTACATTATAATTGCCGGGTTCTTTCAATGTAAACCATGCTTTGCCGGTACTGTCTGTCATTACTCCTACAGGCGGTGTAGCCAGGCCTGATGCTATGCTAGGCTCTAAAAATATGTATGCTCCTGGCATTATTGCACCGCTGTTTTTTAATGTTATTATCACTTCGGGTACTCTTGGTAAACCGTTTGTATTAAAATCTGTATACCAATCTGCTCCTGCTTCATAAAACTTTGGCATTGCGCCGTATGGCCGGCAATTTGCGAAACCGTCTCTGATTCTGTCATAAAGAAAATTGGTATTGTATAATCCTTTTGTAGAGTCAAACCAGTTATATGTTGTTCTTGAACTTCCCGGAAATAAATATCTTGCTTTGACGCCTTCACCGGATAAACTTGGCCAGCTAATAAATGGACTTGAACCAGCGCTTCCAAATACAACCGCATTTGCCGGATCCCACGGTGAACGCATTGGAATACTGAATACATTAAATCTCGGTATCTGATAAGCTGCTGCGCGAGCTATACAGTTTCCGAAATTAGTATAGTTTTTAACAAAAGCAGCAGGCGTGCCGGGTAAAGTATGATATTCCGTTCTTATTGCAGGATTCGGGTCAACATAAAAGAAATTTGCACAATCCAGAAAAGCTTGATAAATTGTTCCACTTACACCGGTTGTTGCAGTCAAATTAGGAATATCAGTACCTGGACCGATGTCTATTTTATCATGTGCATAACTATCCAATTCTTCTTCTGTATTCATAACCGGCCTTCTGAAATTAGTTTGCCAGTTAGTAAATGCTTGGGCTGCAGTGAATGGCCATTCCATTCTCGCTTCATATAAAAATGCTTTACGAACATCAATGAAATCCATATCTTCTGAATAAAGCGCCGCTACCATGTCACTATCATATGAACATACACCCGTAGTAGCATTAAATTTTATAAATCTGCTCATTGTAGAAGACGATATTTTTCTGGTTGGGTCTGCGGGCCGGATTGCTTCTCTATCAAACTCCATAAATGTTTCTGTTCTGCCCTGTTTATTTGCTCTTTCTGTGTTAGTTGTCCAAGAATTTGATTGATCCTTTTGATATATTTCATTACCATTCGCCCACATCGCTATACTCGGATGATTACGGTGCGCTTTGGTATAGTCACGAAAATATGTTTTCATATTGGTTATCCACTTAGCTGTTGCATCCGTTATCGCTTGTGTTTGGGTTCGGGTTACATAAGCATTGGTATATGAATTTAACGCTTTGCAATATTGAGAAGGTGAATTCCCGTTATTTCTAGAATGACCTTCGGGGACAACTAGCATTCCAACTTCATCGGCTACATCAAAGAAAATAGAAGGTGCACTGATCACATGTATCCTCGTGAAATTCATATTTCTGCCCTGTTCTGCCCTGTAAAAT
>MGVS01000006.1 GCA_001800605.1 Elusimicrobia bacterium RIFOXYD2_FULL_34_15 | reverse complement strand
TTTATATGTTTTTTTCATACCTGCCTATTATAGCAGGTTTTCAATAAGGTGTTGCACTAACACTTTGAACTTGTTAAGGGAATCGAAGGATTGATTTTTAATAAATTATTTGATAAGATACTTACACAAATTCAAAAAATTTACAAAATTTTAAGGGGGAGCAATGTCAGGACATTCCAAGTGGGCAGGTATCAAACACAAAAAAGCAATCATAGATGCAAAAAGAGGGAAAGTTTTTACAAGAGTAGTCCGTGAATTAACTATTGCTGCAAAACAAGGCGGTAATTCTGAGAGTAATGCAAGATTACGAAAGGCTATAGAAGATGCAAAAGCCGCAAATATGCCTGCTGAAAATGTGAAAAAAGCAATTCAAAGAGGAACAGGCGAGTTGCCCGGAGTAACTTATGAAGAACTTGTTTATGAAGGTTACGGTCCCAGCGGTGTAGCAATCATGGTTGAGGTTACAACCGATAACAAAAACAGAACTCATTCCGAAATCAAGAAAATATTTTCATCTCACGGCGGAAATCTTGGCGAGTCGGGATGCGTTAATTGGATGTTCCAGCCTAAAGGATATATAGCAATAGACAAATCAAAAGCAAAAGAAGATGAGTTAATGAATATCGCTATCGAAAACGGAGCCGAAGATGTAAAAACAGAAGATGAAAATCTATTTGAAATAATTACTCATCCTGCAGATTTCGAAAAAGTTAAAAAAGCATTAACTGATAATAAAATTGAAATTGAAGCTGCGGAAAATACAATGTTGCCGACTACTTACATTCAATTAGAAGGCAACGACGCTAGAAAAATGCTTGAATTGATAGATGAAATGGAAGGACACGATGATGTTAAAAACGTATATTCAAATTTTGAAATTGTGGAAGAACCTAAATGATTGTATTGGGCGTTGACCCCGGTATTGCATCATGCGGCTGGGCAATATTAGAAACTGAAAAAAAAATTAATAAATTAATATTAAAGGATTGCGGAGTAATAATAACTTCACCTAAAGCATCTCTCGGGGAACGGCTTTGTATCTTAGACAAGGAATTAAAAAGAATAATAAGCGGATTTAATCCTACGGTAGCAATTATTGAAGAAATTTTCTTTGCAAAAAATGTCAAGACAGCAATTACAGTCGGACATGCCCGCGGTGCTATAATTTTAACTTGTTCTCAGATGGGACTTAGCATATGTGAATTCACACCACTACAAATAAAACAAGCAATTACCGGTTTCGGCCAAGCAACAAAAGATCAGGTAAGTTATATGTTAAAAAATATACTAAAATTAAAAGAATTGCCAAAAGATGATAATACCACTGACGCAATTGCAACAGGCATTTGTTATATAAACACGAGCAAATACTAACAAGTATAAAATAAAAAGTTAAAAGTTAAAATAACGTCTTATTTTGTTTTAATTTTAATTTATACTTTTAATTTTAACTTGATTTAAACACATGATTGCACAACTTACAGGCACTCTTGTTTCTAAGAAAAAAAATAAAATTATCGTGGATACCAGCGGTATCGGCTACGAGCTGACTGTTTCTTTATCTACCTTTGCGGAACTTCCTTCTGAAAATTCAAAAATTAAAATTTTGACTTATCAGCATATGCGCGAAGATTATGTAGAGCTTTTCGGATTTTCTACACAGCTCGAAAAAGAATTTTTTAGGCTTCTTATAAGTGTATCCGGAATCGGACCCAAAACCGCGATGGAAATTTTATCAAATACTTCTTTATCCGGATTTAAACGGGCAATTGTTACAGGAGATTTGAAAACCATATCAAGCATTCACGGTATCGGCAAAAAAACCGCTGAAAAACTAATTTTTGAATTAAAAGATAAAATAAAAGAGTTCAATATTCCCGACCATGGTATTACAGCATCAAGTTCATTCGCCGATGAAGCAGTAGAAGCTCTAAGAGCAATCGGTTTTACTTATATTCAATCAAAAGAAGCAGTTGATACAGCTTTGACCCGCGTAAATAAAGATGCTTCAACTCAGCAAATTATAAAAGAAGCATTAAAGGACCTAGAGAAGAAGTAAAATAACGGCAAGTTAAAAGTAAAAAATTAAAAATTATAATAACGTCTTATTTTGTTTCTAATTTTAATTTATACTTTTAATTTTAACTTGATTTTATTATGGATGAAGATAGAATTATAACTCCTGTAGTTGTTGAAGAAGAGGAAAAGATAGATTATACTTTAAGGCCTCAATCTCTTGACGAATTTATCGGGCAGAAAAAACTTAAGGAAAATCTAAAAATATATATCTCTGCAGCAAAGAAAAGAAAAGAACCTCTTGATCATTGCCTGTTCTATTCACCGCCAGGTCTTGGAAAAACTACTTTAGCTAATATTATCGCGCATGAAATGGGCGTCAGTATAAAAGCAACTTCCGGGCCGGTTATTGAAAGGGTGGGAGATTTAGCTGCGATTTTAACCAATTTATCATACGGAGATGTACTTTTTATAGATGAAATCCACCGTCTCAACAGGGTTGTTGAAGAATCTCTTTACCCGGTTTTAGAAGATTTTAAATTGGATATTATAATCGGGCAGGGACCGTCTGCAAAAACAATAAAATTAGATATTCCGAAATTTACCCTAATAGGTGCTACTACTCGTGCCGGGCTTTTACCGTCACCTTTAAGAGAAAGATTTGGCATTACCGAGCATATTGATTTTTATTCGGATGAAAATTTGAAAGATATTTTAACCCGTTCTTCAAAAATATTAAATATAAAAGCTGACGAAAAAGGAATAGAGATTACAGCAAAAAGAAGCAGGGGCACCCCAAGAATAGCAAACAGGCTTTTAAGACGTATCCGTGATTTCGCAGATATGAAAACTGAAGGAATTATAACTGAGATTCTTGCCGAGGATTCTTTAAAATCACTTGGTATTGATTCTGCCGGACTTGATGAAACAGATAGAAAAATTATTTTTACAATTATTGATAAATTTTCAGGTGGTCCTGTAGGTGTTGATACAATTGCAGTAGCAGTTTCCGAAGAAACAGATACAATCACCGATGTTTATGAACCATATTTAATACAAGCCGGTTTTTTAGCTAGAACTCCGCGGGGACGAATTGTTACAGAATCTTCGTATAAACATCTTAAATTGCCCACTAAAAAACAACAGGAACTCATTTGACAAAATACGAACATATTCAGGTACAAAGTATTCTAAACCGTCTGAATGACAAATTAGATGGTTTTTCTTCCGTTTATTCTTTGAATCCGTATCGCGGATGTGAACATGCATGCCAATATTGTTATGTTTTATCCGATAAGTACATACCCTATAAGAAAAAAGAAGAATTTTTTTATAAAATTCAATTAAAAGCAAATGCATCTTTCTTACTTCAAGAAGCATTATCTAAAATTCCGATTGATTGTCTAATAATTGTTGGAACTTCTTGTGACCCATATCAACCAGCTGAAAAAGAATATAAAAATACAAGGAGTATTTTAGAAGTTCTATACGATTTTAAAAACCCGGTACATATAATAACAAAATCTGACTTGATTTTGAGAGATATTGATTTATTAGAAAAAATTTCGTCCAAAACTTTTTTGGCAGTTAGTTTTTCTATTTCAATGAATGATGCGTTGTCTAGTTTCTTTGAACCAAGAGCAACAAAACCATCAAAAAGATTTAAAGCATTATCAATCCTATCTGATCATAATATTCGCTGCGGTGTATTTATATCACCAATTTTACCCTATATTGTCGATGATAAAATTGTTAAAAACATAATATCTACGGCAAGTATTTCGGGTGCAAAGTATATTTCTGTAGATGAACTAAGATTACGGGATACAAATAAAACAAGATTTTTAGATTTTATTAAAACAATTTATCCAAAACTGGTTAATAGATATGAAGTAATGTTTTCAAAAAACTCATCTCCACCGGAAATTTTTTCTAAAAATATAGTTGACTATGCAGAAAAAATGGCAAAAGAGCTAAATTTAGAAACAAGTTTTTCAGAAAACTTTCATATGGTTAAAAAACAGATGGAGTTGTTTTGATAAATGGAAAATATTTTATTACATACTTGTTGCGGAATTTGCGGCTTTTCAGCAACACAAAATTTAGAAAAGAGCTTTAATATAAAATACTACTGGTATAATCCTAACATACATCTAGTGTCAGAATATAAAAAACGACTTGACTCTGCTAAAACAAAATTTACTTTTATTATAGATACCTATGATTGGAAAAAATGGTTTTTACGGATTAAAAATATTGCGTATAATAATATTGAACGATGCAAAGAATGTTATATAATGCGTTTAACAAAAACAGCAGAAAAAGCAAAAGAACTTAAAATAAATAATTTTTCTTCTACTCTTTTAATCAGTCCGTATCAAAAGCACGATCTTTTAAAAAATATAGGGGAAGATTTACAAAAAAGATTTAATGTAAAATTTCATTATTTTGATGAAAGAAAAAATTTTTATAAATATAGAAATCAATACAGAGAATTTGGGCTTTATATGCAGAAATACTGCGGCTGCGTATTTAGCAAGCCCCGTTAGAAAATACGGTTAATACTATCATTTAAATAAATTTGTATGAAAAATATTATATACAACATTTTCGTACGGGGTAAAAAAAAGTAACGATTTGAAGATGGCGGGATAGTGCCCGCCCTTTGGGCGAGGTCTCGCCCCTACGGGGCGGACGATACGTTAAATTATTATATAAAAATTCCAATTCCAACCCGCTATTAAACTATTTTTTCTATGAAACTAAAATTTAAAATATTATTAATTGCCTTGATTATAATAATTATATCTTCTTCTGTTTATTTGATAATAATCCATAATAAAGAAAAGCAAAACATTATAAATCTTGATTTTTCGTATGAAAAATTCATACCGGCTGATATATCAATATTAATTAGATTTGAAGACGCTAATTCAATATGGCAAAATTTTAAGGATACAAATTTTTATCCTCAATTAAAAATTTTTTTAGGTTGGCTATGGAATGAAATGCCTTCAGAAACGCTAAGTTTTTCAAATGATGTTAAAGATATTCAAGAAAAAGTCGGATTCAATTTGGATGAAAAAAATATTTTCAGTATTTTTGGTAAGAAAGTCTTTATAGCATTTTGGCTTCAAAATGATGACGATAAAAAAATACTAATAATGACAGAATTAGACAATAATTCTCTTTTTTCGGATAAGATAAAGAAATTGATAGAAAGAAAAATTGGGGTAGAGGAATACAAAAATATTACTATAGATATTTTTGGTGAAAATAAATACTGGACTGTTATTAATAATCAGCTGCTAATTTCCGATGATATCGGTACAATAAGAAAGGTCATAGATCTTATATCCAATTTTTCAAATGATTCTATTTTTAACAACCTCGAATTTAATAATTATATATCCAAAACTATATATCAAAATTATATCTATATTAGACCGGATAAAATTAAAACTAAAAATTACAGTTCTTTTGGCAAACAAATAAATTCTGTTTTACTTTCACTAAATATTAAAAAGGGAATATTGGTTAAATCTTTTATATTTTTAAAAAACCTGCAGGCAAAAGAAACTTTAAAAAAAATTAAATCCACCGGTTTTGCACCTAAAGATGCATTGGTATACATAGCAGGTGATTTTGCTATTCCGTACCTTACCTCTAAATCTGCCATTGAACGAATTGTTATTGGAAAAGAATCCGGCTATATTCTAATTCCTAGCAAGGACAATAATGCTGTAATCATATTTTGTGAAGTAAAAAATAAGAAATTATTTTTAAAGGGTTTTGAAAAATTTGTAAAACCCGATAATGATATTTTTAATTATAATTTACCTCTTTTGGGTTCCATACAATTTAAATATTTCTTTGTCAAAAATTATTTTGTTGTTTGTTCGCCGCCTGACTTTTCAGAAAATATAAAAGAATTACTTTCTAAAAAAGAAAATCTTTTAGTAAATACTGATGATTTCAGGAGACTTGAGATTCCTCAGAAAAATAACGGTATTTTTTATATAAATTTTTCTGATTTGTTCTTTAGATTAACTAAGAAAAATTATTTAAATTTTTTAAAACCAAGCGGCGGTTACACAAATATTACACAATCAGGGTCTGAATCAACTTATTATATTCCCATGGCCGATTTGCCGAGCCAACAGTGGGCAGAAATGTTATCCGAATTGCAAAAATTAGCATCTAAAAGAATAGTGATAGAAAGGCAAAGAATTACTCATAAAAATTTACTGTATATTAGGGAAGCAATAAATATATATAATGCAAAAACAAACAGGTATCCAAGAAAAATAAATTCTTTAATTGAAGAATATCTTGATGAAATTCCGCAAGAATTGATAACAAAATCTAATAATGTCACAAATAAAATTGATGGTACTGGCGGCTGGTTTTATAGAAATGGAAAGATTAAAGTAAATGTTTTTGGTACTGCTTATTCCGGCAATTATTATACGCAATGGTAGTTAGATATAGTAACGGGTAACGAGTAATGGCAAATTTATTTGGTAGAGTTTTAATAATTAGTGGGGTAATATTATTTCTAATCGGTATAATGTTAGTTTTTCATGTTAAAATTCCATATATAGGGAAACTCCCTGGTGATATTTACATTAAAAAAGAAAATTTTACTTTTTATTTTCCTTTAATGTCTTCAATCATATTCAGTATTTTATTCTCATTTATACTATGGCTATTTTCAAAAAAATGAAGCAGCGTAAAATACTTAACCTTTCAAATTTAATAATAAGAAATATCAATTATAATTTAATCTTTATACTTATCAGTACTTGTCTATTAATCACCTTTACCGGTTGCGAAGTTCCTAGAAGAAAACCATTAAAGCCTTCGATTCAAGCTACTCAACCTGCAATAGAAGAAAGAAAAGAAAGTAAAACTGTAGAAGAGCTAAAAATCCCTTCTACAAGAACTATACTAATCGGAATCAAAGGAAATTATCTAAAGGTAACTATTAATTCAGAATCAAAATTTATTATTAAAGATATAAATAGTAGTGAAAATATCAAGATAGTATCAAGTGGCATACATACCGTTAAAACCTTAAAAAATAAAATTTTAATTGATAATATTAAATATACTTCACCCATAAGATTAGTTCCGGAAGATCCTAAAACTTATTTGCGCGTTGAAAACAGGAGATACAGGGGAAATATTATTCTAAGATTGAATTACAGAAAGAAACTAACTGTTATCAACGAACTTGGTATAGAAGATTATATTTGCGGCATTATGGCAAAAGAAGTTTCTCCTGACTGGCCTATAGAATCGTTAAAAGCACAAGCAGTTGTTGCAAGAACTTTCGCAATCAAAAATTTAAGCAAGCATTCTAAAGACGGTTTTGACTTATGTTCAGAAACCCACTGCCAGGTTTACGGTAGTGTCGAATCTGAAGATGAAAGATCTGACAAGGCTGTTATCGACACAGCAGGTGAGATTATTACATATGATGGAAAAATGATAAGTTCTTTTTATCACTCCAATTGCGGTGGCCGTACAGAAGACATAAGAAAAGTATGGCACGATTCTGACAGCAAAAACCCGGAATTTTTTACAGGTGTAAAATGCGGTTACTGTGAAGAAGACAAATGGTATAATTGGACAGCGGCATTATCATTTAAAACAATATATAACAAACTTCGTAATTCCGGCTATAATGTCGGTGAAATTAAAAAAATTAAAATTGTTGGACATACATCATCGGATAGAGTTGAAGAATTACTGATTGAACATACTAAAGGTAAACTTTGGCTTTTTTCCCATAAATTCCGAATGGCAATGAATCCAAATATAATCCGCAGTACAAATTTTAAAACTAAAATCAGCAAGAATACCGTTTATTTCACAGGGCATGGATGGGGACATGGTGTCGGCATGTGCCAATGGGGTGCAAAAGGAATGGCTGCTAAAGGTTGGAACTATAAAGAAATATTAGAACATTATTATAAAGGTACCAAAATAGAAAAAGATTAGTATTTATTATGAATTATCAAAAACTTTCAGATTTTAATTACAAGTTACCAAAAGAATTAATTGCACAATATCCTTCAGATAAAAGGGACGAATCAAAACTACTGGTATTACATAGAAATACCGGAAAAATAGAGCATAAAATATTTAAAGACATAATCAATTATTTTTCAGAGGGTGATGTATTAGTTTTGAACAAAACCAAAGTTATTCCAGCTAGGCTACAGGGTAAGAAAAAAACGGGCGGTAAAATAGAATTATTATTGCTCAATCTTGAACAAAACAATACTGCAAAAGCAATTGCCAAACCGTTAAAGAACTTAAAATTAAATGATAAGATATTTTTCAAAGATGATTTTTGTGAAATAATAGATATAGTAGACGGCGTATTAAAAATTAAATTTCATGAAGATTTACAGGTTATTATTAATAAATACGGCAAAGTTCCGCTACCGCCTTACATCAAAAGAGAGGCAACAGATATCGACACTGAAAGATATCAAACCATTTTTGCAGACAAACCGGGTTCTGTTGCGGCACCTACAGCAGGACTTCATTTTACGGAAGATATTTTAAATAATTTTAAAAATAAAAAAGTTGGTATAGCGGAAGCTATATTACATGTATCATGGGGTACATTTGCGCCAGTCAGATGTGATAACATTGCTGAACACAAAATGACATCTGAATATTTTGAGATTGAAGACAGTACTGCAAGAAAGATAAATTTAGCAAAAAGAAAAATCGCCGTAGGAACAACTTCGGTAAGAGTTTTAGAAACATCTTCAGTTAATAATACAATAACCTCTCAAAAAGGATTTACGGACATATTTATTTACCCCGGTTATAAATTTAAAAATACCGACATGCTTATCACTAATTTTCACCTGCCGGAAACTACGCTTATTATGTTAGTTTGTGCATTTGCCGGAAGAGACCTTATTTTCAAAGCATACGAAGAAGCTAAGAGCAAAAACTACCGGTTTGCATCTTACGGAGATGCAATGCTAATTCTGTAACCCCGTTAGAGATAGGAAGCGTTTGAAAAATGCTTCCGTTAATTACAAATAAGTAATTTTAAACATTTTTAAGTCTTACTTTTAAATAGTATCTATTTAGTAACCAAACGCATCTCTAACGGGGTGAAAAAAATTCTTAGCGCCTACGCTTAAACCTCGATATCTAGTATTAGGGATACCTACCTTTTTCACGACATTACCCAAAATTTAAAGATCTATCATAAAGATAAAATTTATTAAGTTGGGAACTGATAAATAAGAGAGAAACTGCGTTAGCAAACC
>MGVS01000005.1 GCA_001800605.1 Elusimicrobia bacterium RIFOXYD2_FULL_34_15 | reverse complement strand
AAAAATAATAACAAATATATACTTTTTCATAATGTAAATTTTACCATATTTTTTTAATTTAGGCAAGGTAGAACCGTTTAATTTTTATGATTCGGAATTGGATTATAATTGTATTTGAGAATTATTTGTCTAAAAATTTTACTAATAGTTTATTTATGGCTTCAGCGAGGTCTTTGAATTCATCGTTTTTACGTAATATTATGGGATTTACTTTTTCACCCTGTAAATGTTGTTCTATTGTCTTTTGTATTTTATAGGCAGGTCCTGCTAAACGATGTGAAAAGAATAATCCGAATATGCCTGTTAGTACAACACCTACTGCTGCGGCTGTGATTAATGCCGGTAATACTATTTTAGTTCTATCTACTACTTTTGGGTCACTACCTACCTGGTCTGTTACATAAAAATATTGTCCTGTTTCTTTCTTGGTTTGATAAGCATAAAATGCTACTGTGATTGCCATGGTAAGTATTATCATTGCAGATACTACCAATATAAATCTTGATATTACCCTGCTTTGAAACCCCGGCTGTATAAAGTATTTTCTTCTCCGCCATTTCATATTGTTTTTTCACCTCGCCGAAGCTTCAGCGTAGGCGGGCCATCCTTCTACCCTTTATTTTATTAGGGCAATCTTCTTTAATACTTTTATTGTCTTTTCACCGGCTTTGTGTGCCCGTATTAAATATATATACACTCCCGATGCTTTGTTGGATATGTCCCATGTATATTCATAGGCATATTTATTGTTTTTAATTATTGGCATTGTAGATATTTCATCTTTGTGTACTAATTCACCTGCTATGTTATATATTCTTATTTCAACTAAGTCGGCTATTCCGCACTCTACATGTATAATTGGCTGATGTCCGTTCTTTGCAGGGTTTGGATATGCGTATATTTCACCTTTTAAAAATGCAGCCGATGGTGCTAAGTTCGCTAATGCAAGCAATAACGGTTTTTCTTTGTAGTTTACACCCACTATTTTACCTTGTCCATTTATTGATACATTATTTCCAAATACATTACTAAGTGTTATACCCTGCCCATTTATTGATATATCGCTATAAGGAGCGTATATTATTCCTTTCATTTCACCCTGTCCGCTTATCGCTATCGGTTCTGTCGTATTGCAGTAGATTATAAGGTTATAGGGGTTACCTGAATAATGGATTTCGCTCTGTCCAGAAACATTTATATTACCCGTGCAGAATATTCTTACTATGCCGTTAAAATACAACTTTGTCTGACCGGATACACTTATACCTGCTAAATAATATGTACCTGTCGTTATTGTTATACTATCCTGGCCGCTTAATGTAAGCACTCCGTTTATTATTGCTTTCTTGCCTTTAGTTGTTAAAGGAATATTACTATTATCGTTATTCTGTGATACCTGTACTTGAATTGTTACTAAATCAACTACATATGGATTTATTGCTGGCACATTTTGAGTTATTTTTTTCTTAACTTGGCTCTGACCAGTTAAAATTACTGTTTGTCCTTCTGCATTACCATCTATTAACGCTTGACCATTCAGCATTATCTGGCTATTGCTTCTTACATCCCCATATACCTTACCCTGCCCATTGATTGTTACACCATCTTTACCAAATACTGCATATTCACTTAAGTAGGTTACTGTAAATGTATTTGCTTTCAATACTTCGGTATTTTCTACATTGTCGATACTTCGATATTCAACCAAATGTATTCCTTCAGTCAAAGTAAACGTAGTTGAATATACTGTATAAGTTCCACCATCTATTCGGTATTCGGTATACTTCACTCCCGAAGCTACATTTGCTGTTATTGGATCCGTTGCTGTTAGCCTTAAAGGTGTTAATGGTGATATTACGGTTCTTCCGAATGCTTGATATTGCGGATCGCCTATTATCAATTGTGTTATTGGTAATGTGCCATCTACATAGAACGTCTGCTCTTTTATGAGCTCTTTATTGCCTAAATTGTCTAATGAATAATATTTTACAGTATGTATGCCTTCTGGCAGAGTAAATGGAGAATTATATGTAATGTATTCTGAATTATCTATTACAAATCTTATTTCTTTTAATCCTGAAGTTACGTTATTGTTTATAGGGTCTATTGCTGTTAACACAATTTTTGTTTGTAGATTTATATATGTTTTTCCATTAGCAATATATTTTATTCCGTCAAGGGATAATTGGCTTTCTGGTTTTGTGTTGTCTAATTTTATTGTTATAGTTCTTTCTGGTTCTATATTGTCTACGTTGTCTTGTGAGTAATAATTCATTGAATATACTCCATCTACGCCGGTTATGTTGAATGTGGTGGTATATTGAGTGTATGCTGGAATATTATCGGTGCTGATATATATTGTATATTTAGTTTCTTTTATACCGGATGGTATTGTCCCGCTATCTATCGCGATTAATTTAATTTGTGAATCAGAAGTAAAATATTCAATATATTTTGGTTCTGATATAGAAACAAATGTTTCAGGCGCAGAATTATCTATTATTAATTTTAATGATTTTTCTTGCTCTTGATTTGAAAGATTATCATACGACCTGTAAGTAATTGTATGCTCGCCTTCTGATAAAGTAGAAAGTTCAATTTGTTGAATATAAATATTGTATGATCCGTCATCTATTTTATATTCAATATATTTTACTCCACAAGAAACAGTTGGAGCATCTATAGCTGTTAAAGAAATTATCGTTTCCGAACTTACCCATAGTTTATTATCAAATGTATATTTCGGGCTTGAAACTGAAATTTCTGTATTAGGTGAAGTATTATCAATAATCACCGTTTTTGATTTTATCTGCTCTATGTTATTCAGATTATCTTTACTGCAATAATATATTGTGTGTTCGCCTTCTGTACCGATTATAAACGATGAAGTATATATTTGCCAATCAGTTTCATCGATTTTGTAATTGCGTATAGAAACGCCACAGCCGTCATCAACTGCATTAAGTCTTATTGGTGTTGTGGAAGTTATCCATGTTTTTTCACCATTTATATATTTTGGATAGTCAATGCTAATTATTGTTACAGGCGGGGTGTTGTCCAGTTTAACAGTAGTGGATTTTACTACTTCTGTATTTTCAACGTTGTCAACTGAATAATATTTTATTGTATAAATACCATCGTCTCCTGTTATATTGAATGTCGAAGTATATTGCATAAACTCAAGATTGTTTATAGAGTAATTTGTTCTTTTTACTCCGGATGGAATTGTCCCTGAACTTGTCCCGAGTGGAATCGAGGGATCAATCGCAATTATATCAATCTTTGTTTGCGATGTTATATAATTTTCATATTTAGGCTGTGACATTGAAACACTTGTTTCAGGAGGAATAGTATCGACAATTATTTCAAGTTCTTTAGCTTGTTCTGTATTTCCGATAACATCTATGCTATAGTATGTAATTGTATGCGAGCTTTCTATCGGTATTGTAAATGTTCCTGTATATACTTGCCAGTCGCCTTCATCTATCCGGTATTTTATTTCTTTTACTCCAAAACCTTTCCCGTCACCGATGTTAATTAAATCATCAATTGCTATTAAAGTAAATTGTGTCTGAACTGATACATATGTCGATAACTGTGTAATATATTTAGGTTCACTAATTGATATTGTTATCCTCGGTGGTTGCATATCATGTATAATTTCAAACTTTCCTGTAGTTGAAGATATCGAATTCCCCACCCAATCGGTTGCTACTACTGTTAGAGTCCAGAAACCAGCATCAATAGAAAGCGGATTTATCTCTTGCTCATTATATACTTGTATTGTCGTGCTTCTTTCTAAATTGGTTAAAAATGCATAATAAGTTGGTGCCGGATCAAGATTATCTGTAACTGCAAAACTTATCGTTATATAAGAGGTGTTTATAACAAAACGTTCCCCACCCGTTGGGTTAATTAATGTGATATGAGGCGGTACTGTATCTAATATAAACAAACCATAATAAGAAAGTGATGAAAGATATCCTTGAACATTAGGATTTTCTCCTTCATAAACAATTTGATCAATTATCAATGAACTTAACCACTGTGTTCCATCCCATTTATATATTGCTAACTTAGTTATATCGGTAACTTTTGAAGGATCATATCTAAATATTATTTTTGCAGGAGATGAAAAAATAGTACCAGTTGGTTTTAGATCATATATATTACTTATCAAATGGAGTCCTTGTTCTTTTGCCTGCAAAAGAGCCAAAGAGATATCAGCGTCTGTGTTTGGAACTATTGTAAAATCTACAGAAATGTCTGAAATCAAAGATACATTATTATCTGTACTCGTTGAAATAAATAGTGTTCTTGCTATTTTGATATTAGACCATTCAGACCAATTAGATAACCCATTCGCAGTTTTAATTTGAAAATAATAATTTGTACCTGAAAATAACTCGCCAATCTCTTTATTTTCTATGTTTCCAGGATTTGTATTAGTTGACCACGTCAAGTCGTAAAAGGGGTTCATAGACTGAAAAGAAGAATATCTTATACAATATTTCCCATCATTAATATTGCCAGTATTACCGTTATATCCAGGGGCTACCCAACTAATATTTATTGAATTTAAAGTTACCTTTGTTATAGTAATATTATTTACAGCCGATGGAACAATTACTTCCGGTATAAATGGACAATATTTATAAATATTACATCCAATAAACATTTCTCCAGGATATTGTTGCACATATCTAACAAGCGTGGCTTTTTCTAAAGCGTATAATGCATTGCTCCCATAAGTATCAACAGCAATTGATTGTGGAAAAGTAAATCCATTCCATTCGGAAATATAATTGCCATTGGCATCGAATTGTTGTACTCTTTGATTTCCGTACTGCCTATACCACGAACCAGTTTGATCTATTATGTTTTCTAATATTCCAGTGTCTGTTACAAATGCATTGCCATTGGAGTCAATGGCAATGTCTGTAGGATACATAAATTGTCCTCTTCCATTACCATAAATTCCCCATTGTGTTACGAAAATTCCATTATTTGTAAATTTTTGTATTCTATGGTTTTGCGTATCTGCAACATATACATTTCCAAGAGAATCTATTCCTAATCCTCCTGGATTTTTAAATTGCCCTTGTCCTGAACCTTCGAGTCCCCAACTATCAATATAATTTCCATTAGAATTATATTTTTCTATTTTATTGTTAATCGCATTGATTACAAAGATATTATCAGAAACATCAATAGCTAAATCAACTGGATTATTAACTGTCCATTGACGAATAAAATTACCCTGAGAGTCATATTTATCTACACGATTGTTATTATTATCTGCAACAAAAAAATTACCCAATGTATCGACAGCTATCCCTACCGGATTTTCTGCTACATTATCCCATTCGATAATAAAATTACCAGAACTATCATATTTTTTTACCTTTTGTGATTCATATCTTCCAGAACTTAATGATATATGAGCATCTGTAACATATACAAAACCCCATTTATCAATTGCTATGCGCTGTGGCCTACGAAATGTTGTTTGAGATTCAGGATAAGCCCATCCTCCCCAAATAAGAATATTTTTTGGAGAAGCAATTATAACTTCCAAACAATTTGGAAACGTTTCTAATTGTCCATTAGGATTCGTTACATTTACATTCCAATATCCAATAGTAGCATTTCTTAAGTCAATATTGCATTTAATTTCATTTGAATTTTCTACCATTACATCAGTGACATTGATGTCAGATTCACCTTGTCTTGATAACTTTACTGTTGCTCCTGTTTGGAAATTAAATCCTTTTATAGTAAAATCCCTTAATATATCTGAATTGTTTCCTTTCCCATGTGAAATCCAATCTACTATAGGTTTTTCAGGCGAAACATTTTCTTTAAATAATTGAACCCTTTCTAAACCACCTTCGGTAAGTATTCCCTGCCCTCTTTCAAGAATATAAATATTATCATTGGAAGTAATGCCAATAGAGATAGGATAAGTAAATTGACCATCACCAGTACCAAAAGAACCCCATTTTGTAATAAATTCGCCATTCGTGGTAAATTTTTGTATTCTATGATTCCCAAAAGAAGGACCATTCGGCCATCTCATTCCTCCGTCAACAACTAAAACATTATTTTTAGAGTCAATTCCAATATCGGTAGGGTATTTAAATTGTCCATCCTTATCACCATAACAGCCCCATTGATTTATAAGATTACCAAATAAATCATATTTTTGAATCTGATGATTCCTATAGTCAGCAACATAAATATTACCATCGTTATCTACTCTTAATCCCATAAATTCTGTTAAAGGATATGTTCGTGCTTGAAGAAATGTGCCAGATGTAGTGAATTTTATAATTTCACTTTCACAATACAAAGGATACCTATAATCATAAATGGTAGAAGTTAAATACAAAATATCATTTTTGTCTATTGCAATGCCATTTATTTTAGTGTATACACTTCGAGAAAGTGGCCATTTCAATAACACTTTTCCATTAGAGCCAAATTTCTTAATATATTGATCTCCAGCTGTGTATAGATATCCTAAGGAATCACAAGCCATACTGTTCCTATCCCAAAACACATCATGATCCGGGCCCCATTCATATAGACTATTTCCTATTCCGTCAAATTTTTCGATTATACTCCAAGAATCAGACACAAAAACATTTTCTAATTTATCAACTACAAAACCTTCAGGAGTGTCAAAATATCTAGGACCTAAGCCATTTTGACCGTATCCTCCAAATTTTGTAAGAAAAGTTGGAATGGGTGTCGTCAATGTTTCTGAAAACAAAATATTTGAACATTCTGACCAATTTTGCGATTCATCAGCCGTTTTTATAGAAAAATAATATTTTGTTGAACTGTTTAATCCTGTAACTGTCTTTATTTCATCGCTACCAGGAGTAATATTAGCCGACCATTTTATTTCATTTTCTGCATTATTCCACCAACTAATTACATCACCTGAAATCACATTATTAGTAGAATATTTTAAATAATATTGTCCATTTGTAATATTTCCGATATTACCATCGTTACCAGGTGCTGTCCAAGTAAGAGTCATAGATGTAATATTTATTATTGTTACATCGAGATTATTGATACTTGATGGAACCATTCTATCTATAAATACCACATCAGGAGCATTTATTTCAGTTGTTGCGACTCCAGTAGCTGTTGCACCTTGACCATCAAACGCTTCGAAATAATAAGTATAATAATTTCCCAAATCTAATGAAACCGAATAAGAATAAATAGCACCGGTGTTGTAATTTCCAGAAACATAGTTCATCGTAAACGGACTACCTGAAATTTCAATGTTATTCTTTTTAATGTGAACCTTGGGGTATCCTGATTCTGGAGCGTCATTATCTGCATCAGTATACATTACCCGATAAGTGAAAGATGTTGAACTATCTCCTATTTCGGGATTTAATCCATCGCTAGTGTAATTTATTTCATTTGTCCAAGATAATATAGGAGCTGAATTTATAATTCTTGCTAATTTAGTATAATAACGCGTACCATCTGTACCCATATAACTAATGCATATATTATCATTTTCATCTATATCCATTGAAGGAAGATAACTCCCCGACGTAGGAGATGGGTCAATAACTTGATCCACAAACCATTCAGTACCTAACCATTTACTAATTTTTATCTTTTTATTTATTGAATCCCTATATGAAATATATGGATAACCTCTAGAGTCTATAACAATACTAGTATAACTAAAAGCTGAACTTTGATTTAAAGATTCAATAGTTGTTGTTAACCAGGAATTTCCATCCCATTTAGCGTATTTGACACTCCCAGTAACATTTTCGCAATAACTTATGTTCGGAAAATTATTTGAATCAAGAGATATAGAATTAAAATATCCAAATCTTTTTCCTTGGGCAATATCTACGGTTTGAATGTTCCAGCCAGTTTCTGATAATCTAGCATATTTAAGACAATCTAAACTAGCGCGATTTAGATAACATATGTGAGGAAAGTTATTTGTGTCAATAGCGATTGATGGAAATGCACCTGCATAGGAATTATCTACGGTTTGAATGTTCCAGCCAGTTTCTGATAATCTAGCATATTTAAGAACACTATTCATTTCCATGGATTGATAAGCTATATGTGGAAATCCATTATTATCAATCGCAATAGAACAAAAATCAAAACCAGTATCTACGGTACTTATAGTCCATAATGTACCATTACATTTGGCATATTTTAATTCACCTGAAGTACCGCTTAAACTATTGAAATAACTTATATGAGGATTATCGTTTGAATCTAACGCTAAAGATATTGGTATGTATCCCCCAACTTTACTAGCAGAGTCTACTATCTCAACATACCAATTTGAACCAGTCCAATATGCATATTTGATGTCGTAAGTTGGAGAGCCTGTTCCATAAGCAATATGTGGATAATCTTTTTTATCTATTTTTAATGATGTATTAACTCCACATGTATTATCTATAGTATCTATTTGCCAAATTGCTATGGCATTGGTATTGAAAACTAATGAAAAAATACTAAATAAATAAATTAATTTAATACTTCTGCTTACCATAATTTACTCCGAATTTTGAATCAATTTTTTTTAATAAAAAAGGTTACAGAAATAATTGCTTTATTAAGAATATTATTTTATATGAGCTTAATTACAATATTCTTTTATATTCAATTACCTTCGGTAACCTGGCTGGCGTAAATGACAAAAAGTCTTTTTACATTATCGGTAAGCTGGCTAGCATAGACTTTTGTCTTTAGCCCCTTTAGTTTTGCGTACTCATCCAGATTTCTCTGGAGTAGCCTTTTCGGGTCTTCTATTATTTTCAATGTCAAATTAAAGAACTTTCAAACCACTAAAAGTATAAAGTATTTTATAAAATAAGTCAAGTAGTTTTAGTATAAACAGAAATCTAATAAATTTAAAAAATAAACTATTTACGACGCAAAATATTTTTCTTTTTTACTATAGTCAAGCCAAAAGTTAAAATAATTATAGTAGTGATAAAG
The DNA here is from genome assembly GCA_001800605.1 of Elusimicrobia bacterium RIFOXYD2_FULL_34_15. Taxonomy (GTDB): domain Bacteria; phylum Elusimicrobiota; class UBA8919; order UBA8919; family UBA8919; genus UBA9627. The sequence goes on along the minus strand of MGVS01000005.1, from coordinate 2,944 downwards.
GTAGCGATTTTTCCATATTCGAAACTTTTTGGTTTAAACATAAATTTAACTACATGTTGGCCTTTAGATAAGAATACTGCTCTAAATAAATAATTTGCTTTAAATATTTTTTCTTCTTTTTCATCTACAAAACACTTCCAACCTGGATAATATGTATCATTTAAAACTAAATACCCATCACTTGAACTTTTCGTATTTATTACAACTTCTGAATTCTCATATTTTTTTATTTTAACTTCTCGAATATTTATCGTATCTGAACCAAAGTTAGTTTCTTCTTCTAATATTACAGTTTTAAATGGGTTAAATTTGCCCGATTGAATATAATCTAGTATTTTAGTTTCGTCTTTAAAGATTTCTGCTTTTGGAACTATTACAACCCTCGGTACAAATTTCGTATTTTCATATATTGAATAACTAAAATCTTTCAATATCTTATCAATTCGTAATTTAAGAGACTCACTTTTAATAGGGTATGCTGATATAATATATTTTCCATTTTGAATGCCAAAGAGAATAGCCTCCCTTGTAGAAAATTCTATAAATGAAAAATCATTTTTTGGAGCAATTACAGCAATTTTATGGCGATAAATATCTTCAAACTTACTTACCCTATTTGTTTGTAGAGCTATATGTCCAGAAACCATTGAAATATGATAAAGCATATTAGAATTTGGTGTCAAAAAATTTTGAAAATAATAATAAGAGTCAGTATTATTGCTCCAACCTTTATTTTGCCTATAAAGCAAATCTTGAATATAATCTGAAAAAGTATCGATTCTATAAATACTTCTATCCATTTGTAAAATTTTAGCAGATTCAGGGAACGATAACCACTTTTTAGGATCATATGTAGGGTTTTGATTTATTCCAAATCTAAATAAATCTAAAAAAGCCAATGGAATAAAAATAATAAATGCTTTTTGAAATTTTTGAGGTATCTTATTTTTAACAAATTCAAAACCAAAACCGGAAAAAATACTAATTAAAAATATAGCAATAAATAAAATTCTTTGGTGAATTCTAAAATATTTAAAACCTGGTAATATATTTTTTAAAATATTTGTTAAGAATAATTCATTATGTAAGGCGATAGTAAAAAAAATTAAAATAAAAATTAAAAATATTTTTAACTGCTGATTTTTTTTAAATTCAAAAATTAAAGCAATTAGAATAAAAATAAAAGGTAATAATCCAAAATAAAACGAATTTTCCCAAAAAATAATATTTTTGTTATAAAAAGGGTAAGTTGCATCGACTATATTACCATAATAAAAAGGTTTAAAGAATGTTATTAAATCTTTGAATCTATATGACCAGGTGGTTAAAAAATCATTAGAAACTCCACTTTCACGAATTCCTAGTTTAACCAATTCATATGTGGGTAACCATTGAATTGCCGAAAGCCCAGCACCAACAAGTGAAATTATAAAAAATGCTAAAATAAGAGTAATTATCTTTTTCTTTCGGAAAATTCCAGAAAAAATATAGAGTAGTATCGATAAAAAAGAATAATAAGCGATCTGAGGAAACCCGGTTAGTATTTGGAATGCAAAAATTACTCCTATTAAAATACTATACATCATGTTATTTGTTCTTAGAAATAGTTCAATTAATAAAAACAAAAGTGGAATCCAACATGCGGCTTGAATCATATTTAAATGTTTGACATGCAAAATAAAAAATCCTGAAAACATAAATGTAATAGCTGAAAAAAGTGAAGTTGTTTTACTTAAATTTAAAATTCTTGCATACAAAAAAGTAAAAAAACCTGCTATAAAAAATGTAAAAATAATGCTATAATTAAAAGCTATAAATGTAGGTAAAAAACGGAAAAACAATAGGTTTAATGGGTAGCAAAATCCACCTTGTCCTTCTGAATGAATTGGATAACCATTAAAAATATAAGGTGTCCAAAGAAAAGACTTATTAAACCTTAGACTTTCAGAAAGGAAATTCTTATAAGCATAATTTATACAAATTGTGTCTTGCGTATCAATATCCGGGGTAATAAATAATCCCCTTAAAGTTGCTGCTTTCCAGAAAAATGCAAATAGAAAACATATTAATATTATTGAAATCAACAAAACCTCAGATATCTTTTTCATAAAAATTAATAATAAACATTTGATTGCATATTTTATATATCTTCAAAATGATTATATTTCTTTTTTTAGAAAATTCAAGGACCTTTGTAACTCCCGAGACCCGGTATTGATTTTAAAATTAGTATGAACCAGACCTTTTACAAGGGTAAAATTTGAATTTTTTTTGATTCTGTGAGCAATTACTTCAAATTAGAAATATTTTTGGTCAAGTGCAAAATTGTCTCTAAAAACTTTTTTGAAAACGATATAATATATGCATAAAACAACTCCTCAAAACCAGTTTTTAATAACCGCCAGTAGCAACTGCCGGTTGCTGAACACCAGTTGTAGCTGGAATATTACTCCCACAGTAAACAGAAGACCATCTAATTGCAGTTCCAATTTGTGTTGGTGTGGTTCTTTGTGTATTATCTCCAAGTCCTAATTGATAATCTAAGTTACTTCCCCAAGCCCAGAGTGTACCGGTTGTCTTTATAGCTAAGGAGTGACTATAACCACAAGCAACAGAAGACCAGTTCCCAGCATTAGCAGTCGATAAAAATAATATATTAGTGATTAAGAAAGCTACAATTGTTATAAAAATACGTAAAATTCTTTTCATTTTCATTTACTTATTACAACTTGCTATTTAATTATAAATAAATACCCGAACCCTGTCAATGACAAATTTTTATATTTTGTGAGCAAGAGAGCTTTTTTTTTGTTATGCTTGTAGATAGATTTAAATTAATAACTATACTAAAAATATAGTGCTAAATAATATATCTCGACTGGAAATTATAGATTATCTAAAATACATATAATCATATGTTACAAGTATTATGCCAAACTCATTT
>MGVS01000004.1 GCA_001800605.1 Elusimicrobia bacterium RIFOXYD2_FULL_34_15 | reverse complement strand
TATTACAGGCATTTACCAGCTTATTTGCATCATCGCTGGACAATGGTTCTCGTTTGTATTGGTATTGCATTTTTACCTCTTGGTGCTTTTATTTTACATGAAGCCTATTTTCTTTCTCTTTGGTTCGGGTGGTGCTATTATTTGCCGGATAGCATCAAATACTATTTTAAATTGGTGGTCGTATTTCTTTTCCATTTCTTCTATTTTCCGCTGTAAGTCCTTGTGTGTAGAAATTAATGCACGTAGTTTAGTAAATGTTCTCATTATTTGTATGTTTACTGTAATTGCTCTATCACTATTTAAAATACCAGATAGCATTGCAACACCCTGTTCAGTAAAAGCATATGGACACCTTCTCAAGCCCATTTTAGTAAATGGATTGGAGGTCACAATTTGTGACCTCCAATTTTGTAATTCCACTTTATTTAATTGAAACACACAATCAGATGGAAACCTTTTAATATTTCTTTTTACTGCTTGAATTAATACTTTTGTGGGCACATCATAAAGTACCGCTAAGTCGTGGTCAAGCATTACCTTTTGTCCTCTGATGAAATAAATCATGCCTTCTATTTTTTGACTCATTACCAGGGCTTTCATTATACCTCCAGAAATTAAATGTAAATATTTATAACATTATATGCCCAGTCGATTTCTCTCACCTGTGGTGAGAGTTTTAAATTATCGCAGTATGCTTGATAAAACTGTTTTATTCTCCAGATATTTTGTGAGAGATTCTTAATTCTTGCAAAAGTTTCAATAATGTATATTGTTGTTTAGGTAGCCATGGGACTCTTCAATATCGTGGCAAGCATATAAAGTCCCTTTTCGGTAAATGCTTTGGGAAGTTGTGGTGAAAATTTAATCTTTTCAAGGTGGTGAAAATTTTTCACCACCTCTAATTTCTCTTCTTGCGAAAGAGAGAATACATATCCTTCTGGGAACTTCTTGCGATTATTTTTTACAGCACGGTTTATATCTTTCGTTCCTACACCATAAATCTCAGCCACATCATTATCAAGAATCACTTTTTGTTCTCTTACTTCAATGATTTTGTTTTCAATCTTTGTAAGCTTTTTATCTATCATATCTGTTCCCCTATTTTATTTCAACTCCTTATTAGTTGTTCTACCACAGTAAAGCATTAATATTGTCTAAAGATTTGAACTGTAGGGCAATGATTTTATGTAATCTTCCATAAATTGCCAATCGGGGCCACCCTTATTATCAACAGGAAGCTTTATTTTTGTTTCTTTAATTCTTTTTTGAGAAAATTTTCGTCCATAACCGTATCTTTTCTGTTCTAAATTGATTATTGTTGTTAAGAATAACGCACTATACATATTTAAATTAAATTTAGGTATTAGTTTTTCTACATGATCACTAGCAGAAAAATTTAATTTTTGATAAAAACAAGTTCCGACGGTTGCCGAGTCTATTGTTAAAACATTTCCCTCTTCAGTATAATAATTATAAAATCCTTCAATCCCGTTATTCCTTGAAGATGTAACTACAAAAGGGTGATTTCCTTTTTCATACTCTGAAATATTTTCAGTAATAATATGTTTTGTACCACACACTTCAAACAAATCAGAAACCTTAATCCATTTCCAATCCTTAACATTCAATTCATATTTTTTAGAAACAATTGCTTCTTTTTTCAATTTAACAATTTTTGCCGAATATATCCAAGAGGGAATTTCTCGTATAGAGGGTATTTTGAGATCATCCAAAGTTTTATTAGCTTCTCTTCCGTGAGAATAATATCTAAACCTATTAGACTGAATCACATAACAATAAAATATTTTTTCAATATCGGACATTGACTGTTTGGGCGTTAAAACTTTTATATTTTGAGAAGTATAAAAATCATCTTTTTGAAGATATGCGGATAAAAGATATTCTCCACCCAAAGTTACAGTTATGCTCCCCTTTTTAAAAGGAGTCTTCCCAAAAACATATTTTACTTTACAAACCACACCCAAATTAGAAGAACTTCTACTAATAAAATTTATTCCCTCCTCATATTTATTATCAAGAACCTCTAACTTATTTAAATCCAGTTGATTCCCATAAGAAATATTAAATAAGTCTTTTAATTTAGTCATTGTTTAATACCTCAAAGACAACATACTCTTTTAATGTGTTTTCAAAATCTTTTTGATTTAATTTAGAATAGTCCGTTTCCATATATGCTTCAACACACCACTCATCAGTTGCTGTTACATATTTTTTAACACTAAACCCTTCAACTTCTTCTTTATTTTTATAATTTTCTAACCAATACTTCTTAATTTCATTCCATTTGTTTTTATAATCATCTCTCCCAGATTTTCTTTTAATAAAACCGTCATCTTTCCAATATCCAAAATAAGTCTTATAATTATTCGAATGTTTTTCTTTAGCTTTAAAAACCATTACGCAAGTATTTACTCCCACATCTGAATTATGGAATAATTCTGTTGGCATAGAAAAAACAGCCTCTAATGTATGCTCTCTCAATAATTTTTCTTTTAATGTAAGTCCAATCCCACTCTGAGATAAAGCACAACTCATCGGCACGATTGCAACACAGAAAGAACCTTTTTGAAGCATAGAAAGATTGTTTAATACAAACTCTAACTCTTCCGGATCGGTTTTAGTCGCCTTATAAGGTGGATTCAAAAATCCCACATTTGGTTTAAATCTTTTAACTTGATTTATAACGTTATCATCAAAACAAGAACCCTTTAATAAATTACTTCTTCCATCCCCATGAATATACATATTAGAACATATCAAAGCAAAAATTTCATGTTGAAATTCAATTCCAATAAGTTGTTTATCTTTAATCTGTTTTTCTTTTTTGCTGTCTCCCTTAGCATCTTTAATCATTTTTCGCATAGCAGAAATCAAAAATCCGCCAGTCCCGGTACAATTATCTAAAACCACACTACCCCTATTAACGTTAGCAATATCAGAAAATAATTCTGTAATGTGTGGAGGGGTTAGAACAATTCCCAGCCCCTTATCATTATTGGCGTATCTTAAAAATTCGATATAAAATTGTCCGAGAATATCATAATACTTATATGTTTTCAGAAAATTGTTTATTTTTTCATCTATTTCTGTGATTATATCTCTTAATTTATTTTCTTCTTTAGATATTATTGTATGTGTTTTAATAAAACTATAAGTTGTTATTATTTCCGATATATGTTCATTTTGGACATCTGTCAATTTATTTTTGATTGTGTTAATCAAATTTTCAGACAGATCTTTAGGTTTTTGGAGTTTATAGGCACTACAAAATGCTTTATCCGTTAGAGCAATAAGAACACCACTAATTAAAAGACTCCTTTGAGATTCAGGAATTTTTATTGAATGCAATATATCATTAAGAACTTTCGAATATTTTAATAATTCTTGATAATCCTGATTAAATTTACTTTCATTTGTTTTATATCCATTTAAATATTCGTTTAAAGATAATAATTTATCTTCTTCAAATATTTTATAAGATTCTTTAGTTCCTTTTAATTGTAAATAATGAGAAATTCTTAAATTATTTTTATCCTCACCACTTATTGCAATAGAAAGTACATCATATTCTTTAGATAAAAATGAAGAGTATAATAAAACACCGTCTACAGCATAGGCTTTATATTTATTTCCTTCTTTTGATATATGAAACGGAATACCCGGCTTGCATTCAACAATAATAATCAAATCAGAATTTTCTTTATACTGAATTATAAATTCAGGTCTTCCACACCCGCTCCCATTTTTTGATGCATATTTTAAAAGTTTATCTATTTTAATATTTTTAGAAGCTTGTTCTTCAAGTATAATTCTACCCTTTTTATATAATTCATCTTTTTTTACATTATCCCTAAAAAAATCTTCAGTTATTCTTTCATTCGACATCTTTTTTCCCTCCTTTCTTGTTCGCGTTCTTCAATGATCGTAATATACCTAATTATTTACCTAAATTTATGCTAATTTATTTAAAAAGGGAAAACATATTCCTGTTATGACATTTAAAAACCAAGAGTTGAATCTACTCCCTTATTAGCAGTTGGAAATTTCTTCTTATAAACTGCTTTAAATAAAATATCAATACAACTGATTATTGATTTTAATACATTTTCAACATCTTGAATTGATAAAATATATGTTTTCTTTGGATGAATTAATTCATTGCGTAAATCTATTCCGTTTAATAAATGTTGCCACCAAACATCGGATTGTTTTAATTTTATTTTATTAAATCTGTGATATAATAATTCAATTCTTTCTTTTAGCCTAGACATTTTCAATTCGTTGGAAATTATAAATTCACCATGTTTAAAACATACTTTTTTTTCCTTTAGAAATGCTTTTTCGTAAACCGTAAATATAGATTGGCAATCACAAAATTCACATACTATTGAATTTATAAAGGCTTCTAAAGAGCAGAAGGATAATAATAAAGAAGCATTTAAATAAGCATTGACACCATCATCAGAATTTTCTGTTTTTGCTTTTTCTAAAAATCTTTTTGCTTCTTCAAGTAATTTCAATGAATATTCGTCAAAATTAATCATATCTTAACTTAATTTACTTTCAGCATCAGCAACTTCTAATGTGGCTAATTTAGCATGATATTTTTTTATAGCAAAATCCACCAACGGCGAACTTATCCCATCCCCTTTTTCCGCTTGCGCAAAAAACAGCTCAGCAAGACGACCTCTTTCTTTCATATCAGTTCTAGTACCCAATCCACGATAATTTTGAGGATCTGTTTTATGTCTTCCCCCCGCTAATGCTACTGCATTTAATGGGTCGGTTTTAGAATTCTTATATAACTCAAAATGTCTTTTTAATCTTAATTTGTTATTATAAAGCACACCCGCTATATATGCCCAAGATGTTATTATTGCATGGTTTAATGCTTTATCTGCATATTCTTGACTACCTTTTTTATTTGTTATATAATCATACTGTGCGTCGTATAACGTTGCGTATGCTTTTCCAGCTTCTAATAAACCATTATCTTCCCATAACTTAGGATTACTATTTCGTAAAGTATCCCATTGTTCATCCATGCCGCCCGTTTTTGCTAATAATGGTTCTGGTTTAACTTTTTCATAAATATTTGTATCAATTTTTCTGCCTTCAAAATAACTTACTATAAAAGATCTTGCTCCACGGACAGTGATTTGACTTCCGCGTTGTTTTTTATCAGCAAAATCTTGCCCTTCTTCTAATAATCCAACTCTTTGACACCAATTTCGCAATTCAGGACCTTTAACAGTTTCATACATTCTATCAAGTAAATCTCCGGCTACCGCTATATTAGTATTTGATATTAATTGAACATCAAGTCGTTGTTCAGTATTCAATCTAAAGTATACTTTAATACCATGATATTCATTAATACCCTTATCTAACGCTTCTTTTATAGCTATAAAACGATGTTGTCCTCCTATAATTTTCAAAGGATGCTCCTTGTCATATTCACTATTATATTCTGCGACAATATTGCTAAATCCTCGTCCTTTCAAAGCATCTTCTTTCATTTGTATGTATGCAGAATGATCTTCGTAAATGTCTCTATTCGCCCTATAATCAGGTTGAATTTCTGGGTCCAAAGGAACATCGATAGTACTATTATCAACTAATTTTCTTGCCAAAATATGACATTCATAATAATACGCTCCAGTTTTTTTGTCTATTAATATATTAATATTATCTTTTTCTAAGGGAGACAATAATTCATCAAAAGATACGATTCCTTCTCTTATCTTTTCTATCTCTTTTTCTTTAGTATCATTTATCGTTTTGTTTGGAAATAGGATATTTAACATAAACAACTCCTTTTCCTTTCATTTTTAAAATCATTCATAGTAATTTATTTATCTCTATTTTCAATAGCCTTTTTTGCTGTATCGGGAATTTTTTTGTTCCACAACTCAGTAATTTCTTTTGGTTTAGTTATTCTTAAATCAACAATATGATTTATATAATCAAACAACTTAAGGGCAGTATCAATATCATCTTTCAAATCTATTTCTCCAGGATGAACGGCATTATTTCCACAAACACGTATTATGTCAAGAGCTTTTTGTAATTCTTCCGGAAGCCCCTTTTTCACAAGACTTGCTATATCATCATTTGTATTATTTCCTTTTTCTCCTAAATGCTTCATTAATTTTTGCAGAGATAACCTTAATAGTGCACAAGCAGAGCGCGGGGAACGATCAACAATATTTCTTGCTTCCAAATAATCTGTAGCTACATCTTCGGGCATGTTATCGGTCGGCATAGTGGCCGTACTGTAATCAGGATATATAATAATTTGATTATGCCATATAGAGTATTGTTGACAGTGCAAACAAAAACAGAAAATAAACCCTTGAATATCTAAAAAACCAGGTGGTTTTGATATACATGCATGAGACCACGTAAAATTGGAAAAAGCATTACAATGCGGGCAGTTAAAACGTGCACTTCCAAAAACCGGCGCAGCGTAAGGTATTTTCATTATTTATCTCCTTTTTCAATTTGTCTTTTTTGAATACTTGCTTTGAACTCTTTAATATTATTTATCCATTTATTCTACCCTTCGTATGTTTTATTCAATACTTTTTCCAATACTGAGATATCTGACCACTCTATACAATTTGACGGGGGTTTTTTCGTAAAATCTATCAACGAATCAAACAACTGTTCAATTGCTTCAAATATTTTATCATCTTTTTTTAGATTTAGTAAAACATTATATGGTTTTTCACATTTAAATTGTTCAGATAAATATGCTAATTCAAAATTCGGGATAGACGCCAATAATCTAACCTTTGTTGAGCTTGGCTTTTTTGCTACTTCATCTAATATGAGTTTATTAATAGACCAAGCAGGATTGGTACATTCTTTATCTCTGATCTTTATCTTCGGTAAATCTGAATCATGCAAAATAGAATAATTAGCACCGAAATGATTCAATATCTTAACTAATGAAATAATAGTGGCCTTACCTCTGGCTCGTATTATGTGAGTATTTTTGTATTTATCAGGCTTGCTCGTTTTAATAAAGTTAAATGCTGTATATTCTGTATCTCCTTCTACAATTATTGAATTACCACCGAAGAAGAATTCTGATACATATGGATCACATATATTTAGGAACTTTAATCTTTTCTTATCATCATCGTCTAATTGTACCTTATCAGGCCTAAAAACAGTAGTACCTTCTATCTCTCCGCTTATATTTCTATCAACTTTAATTATTGTTGTATTGTCTCTAGAAATATCTATAAAAATTGGACAATGTGTAGTTGTTAATACTTGCCAATTTCCAGATTTTGGAAGATTATATAACACATTGCAAGCATCACGAATAGCATTTGGATGTAAACATATTTCTGGTTCATCAAGAAGTAATACATGTGGCCTTGATATATCCTCATCTGTTTTGAGTTTTCCTGTGGTTTCAGCAATTATTTTTAGCGCAGTCCATAACAAAGTCCTTCTTGCTCCACTTCCTTGCATTTCAATTTTACTTAAATAGCCACTAGCCGGTCCCATTAGTAAATCTGTCCCTGCTTTAAATAGCAGAACACTCTTATCTAAATCTTCCTCAGGTTTCGCATCAAAGAGTATTTTATAATCCGGAAATATCTGACTAATCGATTCAGATAATTCCGATTCGATTTCTTCAATTTTTATTTTAGATTCCCCTATAATTTTCTTTTGTAAATCTTTAACCATATTTAGCAGTTTAGCATATTCGGATTCTGGTTTCTCTGACGTTTCACTCTTTAGTAACTTTATTCTTTCCGTTAAAATCGTCATTAATATTTCTTTAATTTTTTCGGCTTGTGTTTCGGGAGAATCAAAAGCATTAATTCTATGTGGAGTGGGCCTCCTTGTTTTAGCAACATTCGGCGCACCCCATGGGACATTTTCACTCCATTCTTTTTTTTCATTGTCCCATCCCTGGCGGACAGGTTTCCCAGGTTGCCGCCACATCCATCTTTCTTTGACTAATTTTTCTCCTTTTTTTGTAACAAATATCCATTTTTCGCCCGGAGTGTTATCATAAATAATCGTATGTAATTCTATCTCTGGAAATTTATCTGTTTCTATTTTTGAATTCGGAAAATCTTCTAAAGATAATTCTCCCTGTTTTGAACCATGCGACATTACAACCTCATATGCTTTAAGCACAGAACTTTTACCTACATTATTAGGTCCCACTAAAACAACAATGTCATCGAGGTCTATTTCAACAGGTTTGTTTTCTATACATCTAAAGTTTTTTATAACCAATTTCTGTAATCTTGGTTTTTGGACACTCGGATTTTTCGATACTAAACCTACTTCTTGTTCTGTAGTTTTTGCTTTTGCCATATTGAAACCTCTTTATTTTATTATTTCGTCTTTTAAATCATTCGCAGTAGCTTATTAATTCCATTATTATTTATATACTACTATCTTCATGTGTTTCTATAACTAAATTTTCTTTCTCTGTGATAGGAAGATTTTGCACTTTATTTAATTTTCTCTCAATTGTTCTGGTTTTAATAACCGCCCCTTCAATAGAATTGCTTGCTTCCTGCATTTTTTTATGTGTTTTTTCTAACAAATCACCGAATTTACCAAATTCGGCTTTCACTGTACCAAGCAGCGTCCATACTTCACTAGATCTTTTCTGAATAGTTAGTGTTTTGAAACCCATTTGAAGACTATTTAGAATTACTTGAGTCGTTGTCGGACCAGCTATAATTACTCGGTATTCGCGTCGTATTTGTTCAAAAAGCCCGGGTTTTCTCAATACTTCCGCATATAAACTTTCAACCGGCACAAATAAAATTCCAAAATCTGTTGTATATGGGGGATCTAAATACTTGTCTCGAATATCTTTGGCTTCAGATTTTATTCGTCCTTCAAGAGCTTTGCTTAATTCTTCAATTAAAATTTGATTACCTTGTTCTTGTGCCTCAACTAAACCTTGATAATCTGTAAGCGGAAATTTTGCATCAATTGGTAACCAAACTTGTTTCACATCATCATTATTCCCCGGTAATTTGATTGCAAATTCCACATTATCGCTGCTAGATTTCTTGGTTTTGACATTCTTTTCGTATTGTTCAGGAGTAAGAATTTCCTCTATTAGGTTGCCTAGCTGGGCTTCGCCCCAAGTGCCCCTGGATTTTACATTGCTAAGCACTTTTTTTAAATCACCCACGCTTAAAGCGAGAGTTTGCATTTCGCCAAGGCCTTTGTGTACTGCATTAAGTTGATCACTAACAACCTTAAACGACTCGCCAAATCTTTTTTCAAGAGTAGTGTGCAATTTTTCATCAACGGTTACGCGCATAGCTTCTAATTTTTCACTATTATCTTTTTGCAAAGATTCCAATTTTTTTTCTACTACCTCTCTAACCTTATCCATTTTGCTATCATTTTTATCAATCAACTCAGCTAATTTTATAGAAAATCCTTCAAAATTTTTATTTTGAGCATTCGCTAATTCTGACATTCTTTTATCAAGCGAATCACCAAGCCCTTTAAATAAATTTACCAGTTCTTCTCGCAACCGTTTTTCAGAATCAGCATTTTCTTTTCTATTTAACGATAATTCGTTTTTAATACCCCTTTCATTTTTTTCAAAAAGTGCCTCAACTGCTTTAGTTATCTTTTCCGTATTATCAGATTTTTTATTCTTGAAAACGAAAAAAATCAGAAAGACAATTCCAATAGTATTTATTAATAAAATTATTATTGTCATAATGTTTTACTCCTTTATCCTTTTAAAGCCTTTCACCATTATACAAAATAAGTGTTTATGGACTTTTTCTTTTTTATTTCTCTACAACTTCCCAATGCCCGCTGCTTGTTTGCCCGACTCTTTTCAGTACGTTCTTCTTTTTCAATTTTTGTAAATATTCTTTAACGGTATTCGGACTGATTTTCAGATACTTGGATATTCCAGTCCTCGATATTTTAGAATTCCTTAAAATTTGATTTAATATTTTTGTTTCTAATTCACTTAAGCCAGCTTGGGTGGTAACTTGGGTGGCATCTTGGGGGGTTACGATATTCTTTCTTTTGAATACTGTGATGAATAATGTTCCAACTTCCTTGAAGATGGTTTTAGGCTCTTTGGCAAGTATCAGCTTTATACCTTTACCCCATCTTTCTATCAAGTGTATCCGGTGAAATAACTCAGCGATAAGTTCATTCCTTCTTACAGAAACCATTTCATGTCTTATCCGTGCTATTGTAAGCCCGCCATATAATAGACCCGGACTGCGGACTTCAACCCTGTCTTTGAATACTGCTATATTTACAGAATCATATTTATGGTAATCCCTATGACAGAAAGCATTGATTATGGCTTCTCTAAACGCTTCTTTGTCTATCTCCGGGACATCTACTCTATAAAGTCCTTCCAACCTCATACCTATATGAATATTCTGTAACACATATTCTTCCGCCTGTTTAATCAGGTAAAATAAGTCGCCTTCAAAATCTTTCATATCAAGAGAAGTTACGGTATCCGTAGTCGCAAAGACAGCACATCTTAATTTTGCATTTGGAAAGAAGGAATGCGGTCTTTTGCCAAAAAGTATAACAGCCGCGTTCAGCAACTTGCCGCTTTCCGTAACAAGATTTAATTTTTTCAGTGATCCTTCGAATGTATCGTAACTCAATCCACATTTTTTAAGATATTCTTTGACTTTTGCAGAACTAATATCTTTTAATTGCGCTTTTGGGCAAATTTCAGTATCCCATCGCATTTTATCCTTATTCTTTTCAAGTATCAGACGTTCCAGTTCTCTTGCACTCAACTGTCTGTTTTCATCTCCTACTCTGATGTATGCCCTGCCAAAAGCGAGATAAGGCACATCATTGCCTTTGAAGTGAATTTTAATACAACACTTACTGTTCAGTTTTATCTGGGATATTTCAGGATAGATTTTAGGCTCTATATTGTCGGAAATAAAATTTGATATTTCTCTCAAGGTTTTTTCTGTTACATCCTGCCCGCACACAGTACCGTCATTTTTTATTCCGAAATACAATTCGCCCTGCCTGTGTTTATTAAGGATGGATGATATAGAAATTATTGCTTCTTTTAATTCAGAAGTGGATTTTTTTAATTCAAGAGTTTCGGTTTC
>MGVS01000003.1:4919-58098 GCA_001800605.1 Elusimicrobia bacterium RIFOXYD2_FULL_34_15 | reverse complement strand
GGGTGCAGTCAGCTTAATTGCGGAATCGGATACGTTTACTACCGCTACCTCAGATATTATTGCTGTGTTGGTGTCTTCATTCCCATTACCATTTACAGCTCTTACCACAAACTTGTAGTCCTGATTTGCTGTTAATCCGGTTATCGCTATCTGTGTTTGTGTACTTACTACTACATAACTTGGTGATGTGTAGTCCATTGCAATATCGCCGGTTGCTATGTATATCCGGTAACTGGCTACATCACTGGATGTGGATATTTGCCAGTTTAATTGGATGCTATTGTTGTTAAGTTGCGTCGCAGCTAAAAGACTTACAGAGTTTGGTATCCCAGATTGCGGGATTGGATTGGTCCTTTGTGTTAATATATACGATAATTCTGAATTGTTTTCTGCATCATCAACCGCCTTTATCGCTATGTAGTATATCGTGTTTTCTGTTAATCCTGTTAGCGTAAAGGTTTCCGTGCAACCTGATACCTGCAGTATAGGTTCTCCGGTTACTTCCATCGCACTAGCCCAGCTGTTTGCCGTTATCCCTGTTGTTTGGGTCGTGTACCTTATGTCATAAGTTGTTGCAGTGCCGATTTCGTTGTCATCACCGGGCGCTATCCAGTTTAATACTATTGTCGTTGATGTTATTGTTACTGCACTTAACGTCGTTATTTGATTCGGCGCTATTGTGTCATTTATTATGCCTATCGTTCTTGCAGATATTATATTAGACAAATCTGACCAGTTCGGGATCTCATCGCCTACCTTCATTGCAAAATAATATGTGGTGCCGTTGCTTAGATTGTTTATTGTGTAGCTTTCTTGTGTGCCTCTTATGCTTGGTGTCGGTTCACCGCTAACAGGTATCGCAGTTGCAAAATTGCTGGCAGTTATTTGCGTGTTTAATAGATACCTTATGTCATAAAGTGTCGCAGTACCGGTTGCGCCGTCATCACCAACTGCTGTCCATTGAAGTGTTATTGATGTGTATGTTGGATTGTTAGACGCAAGTGTGTCTACTGCACTTGGCGGTGTTGAGTCAGCTATTACAACTGCTTGCGTTTTACCACTTGATATATTGGAAACTGCACTTATGTTGCCTCTTTCATCCAATACCTTTATTGCAATGTAGTATGTTGTGTCAGATGTCAGATTGCTTAATGTGTAAGTTTCATTACTACCACTTACCTTCGGTGTTGGTCCGCCAGCTGGCAGAGCCTGTGCACCGCTAAAGTTGCTTGTGGTTATGTTGTATGTCGCATACCTTATGTCGTAACTTGTTGCAGTGCCGGTTAAACCGTCATCGCCTACTGCAGTCCAGTTTAATGTTAGTGTCGTTGTTGTGGGATTGCTTGTTGCAAGATTGTTTATCGCGTTTGGAGATGTTGTGTCTTGCTCCGGTATAGTTCCCTGATAGTGCAATAAAACTTCATTTGCTGTTAATGCTCTGTTGTAAATCCTCATTTCATCTATAGTTCCGTCAAAACGGCCGGTGGTTGAGCCTTGCCGTCCTATGGTTAGTGCGTTGTTGTTCGTGTCGATATTACCTGTTACAGTTGCCTGTGCTACTAATACGCCATCCTGATATAATCTTAAGTTGTTTGTACCACCGATGGAATCATAAGTTCCTACTATGTGATGCCACAGGCTAATGTCAGAACTGCTCCAGGACTTGTTTACACTTTGTGATATTCCGTTTATCAGTGTTTTAAAATACGCTTGGTCACTTGCGCCTAATACATATACGCCCTTGTCTATTACTCGCCTGGTAGGACCACCATCGGTAGTTATTACATCCGTCTTTACCCAGGCCTCAAGCGTTATTGCAGTTGTTATGTCTAATGTAGAATTGTCTGTTATGCTTACATAAGTATTTAGTCCGTCAAATTGTAATCCGTAACTGCCAACAGCACCTGCTACCCATTGCGGACTATTGTAAAGCGTTCCTATGTTGCTGTTCCCGGATGTGTCTGCCGTTGTTGCTCCGATGCCTTCTTCAAATTGCCACTCGGATATAGGCGATGTGCCCGTTACTGTACCAACTGTTTTTGATGTTATAACATTGCTTATCACAGACCAATTGGGTACTTCGTCGCCTGCCTTCATCGCAAAATAATATGTCGTGTCACTTGTTAGATTACTTACTATAAAAGTTTCGTTTGTTCCTGATATATTCGGAGTTGGTTCACCTGTGCATTGCGTTGTATTTGTAAAGTTACCGCTGGTTATTGTATAAGTCTGGTACCTGATATCATATGTTGTCGCAGTGCCGGCTGTTCCATCATCACCAACACTGACCCAGTTTAATGTTATGCTGTTTGTGGTTTTGTTGCCGGCTGATAATGTGTTTACCGTAGCAGGTGCGGTTGAGTCAACCAGAACTACTGCTTGTGTCTTGCCGCTTGCTATGTTAGAAAGTCCGGAAGTGTTCGGAATTTCGTCAGCTGCCTTGATACCAAAATAATATGTTGTGTCACTAATTAATCCGGTTGCGGTAAAACTTTCGTTTGTGCCGGATGTTTGTGGTATCGGTTCACCGTTACACTGTGTCGCACTACCCCAGGTGCCAGCCGTTATTGTGTAAGTCTGATGTCTTATGTCATATGTTGCCGCTGTTCCTGTTGTGCCGTCGTCACCTACACTGGTCCAGTTTAATACTATGCTCGTTGTTGTCGGATTGCTCGTTGTTAAATTGTTTATGTTACCAGGCGATGTTGTATCAGGTAATATCGCTACTGCCGTTTTTGTGCTTGTGATGTTGCTTAAATTACCCCAGTTTATTACTTCGTCACCTGCCTTAATTCCAAAATAATATGTCGTGTTCGCTGATAAATTAGTTACTGTAAACGTTTCGCTGTTCCCTGATGTCTTCGGACTAGGTTCTCCTATGAACTGTGTTACGATATCCCAATTTACTGTGTTTATACTGTATGTCGCATACCTTATATCATAACTTGTTGCTGTTCCTGTTGTTCCGTCATCACCCATAGATGTCCAGTTTAATACTACTGTGCAAGAAGATACACTCGATACACTTAAATTGTTTATTGCTGAAGGCGCAATTGTATCCAAAATGCCGCCGCTCGATTCGTATCTTCCTATATCCGGTGCGGCACCTAAATATCCATCTGTTATACCCGGTATTACTATTCCTTTATCTATACAAGGACTGCCTGCTTGCAACCTGTAATATGGGTCAGGTTTAGCGCCAGTTGCTTGTAAGAGCGGATTTGTGTCATTAATATTCCCTGATGTCGTAAAACTTCCGGTACTACCAGCAACAGTTTTATATAAAAGATTATTTTTATAAACACCGTTTGTAACAACTCCGGTAGTGTAAAAAGATTTAATATAAGTAACGGTACTAATATCACATATAAATATATTGTTTTCAATTTTCAGGTTATCATATGTGGCAGTTCCGCCAAATAATATATTTATTATATCCCAACCGTTTTTATTTGTCTCATGAAATATGTTGTTAAATATTTTAATATTACTCATGGTTCCGGTTTTACTGTCTCCTAAATATATTGAAGTATTTCTATTGTCATAAAATACATTATTATTTATTTGATGATTTTGCCAATTGGTCGCCCCGCCGCCGTCCTTTAAACAGTAACCATAACCCGTAAAGTAATTGTTTGAAACCACTAAATCATCTGATTGCATCTCAACGGCATACGATAATGTTGTTGCGCCGCTTATCAAACTACAGTCATGCATCTTCAAACTGTAACTTGCAGCACCTTTATTACCGCCGACAAAAGAAAACCAGGAATTTGTATTGACATTATACATTTCGTTATTATCCATTATATTCCAAAGTTCAACCGCTATCTGATGCCATTGGTCATTAACAGGCACCGTTATATTACAATTATAAATTTTTGTATTTTTATACCAGCCATTACCGCCGGTTCCGGTAATTCCTGTAGTTGCATTTTCATTTATCACTATATCATGAACCTCTGCACCGTCTAAGTGTGATATCCATATATCCGAAAACATAGTTCCATTATCTATTGCACCGCAGTTAAGAATGTTTAAGTTGTATAATTTTATACCTTGTAAATAAAATTGAGGTGGATTAGAATCGCCATACCAAGTGACGCCATTAGTAACTTCTATCGCTAATCTATAAATATTTTGAAAATTTACATCATGTATTGTTACATAATGTCTTCCTTGAACTAATATGCCTAAACGCAATGTTTTGCTCATCCCGTCAATAGTTAATCCGCTTATTGTCTGGTTACCGTTAACATTAGAAGATACCAGCCTCATTATATTTCCGCTAAAACTACCTCTTAATATAGTACTTGTAATTCCCGCACCTTCTATATTGACTCCTACGGGGACTACAGATGTCTGTGTCTCAGTAAATGTTCCGGCATTTAAATGTACAGTACAACCCTGTCCTACAGGCACATTGCTCACTGCAAATGCGAGCGTCTTCCAGGGACTCGATGAACTACCGCTCCCAGTAATGTCACTTCCACCTGGATCAACATAATAAATAGTTGTAGGAATTGCCGTCAATGTGCATGTCGCTGTCGCAATATTGTATCCGTCGCTCACCGTATACATAAATGAACCACTGCTTATCCCGGTCGGCTCAAATGTTACTTCTGCGTTTACTAAATCTAAATATACCTTTCCAATATTTGCATTATGTACCGTTACAAATGTTCTGGAATTACCTTCAGTGTCTGATGTATTTGCCAAAAAAGTTGTTGTCGCTATCTTTATTACCGACCTGTCTGACTTTAATACCGCTAATGTAAAGTTGTTTGCTACCGGCGGCTGGTTACCGCTGTTTGCAGGAACATTCACGCTCCACGGCGATACGTTGCCTGATACTCTCACATTGCTTGCTGACGGCACATCTATGAATCTATCCCCTCCATACCCGCCCGGCTGACCGTGGCTGTTGTTCGTTACCTGCAATCGTGTCGGAGTAGCACCACTAACACCTATTACATCATGTGCACTCGCCGATACACTTATATCATAAAAAATATTTTTATCTATTAATAATTGAGAACTATTTTGAATAGTTATAATTCCGTATTCCTGTGGTTTTCGTATAGTATTTCCTACTATAGTTACTTTTGGACTACCTTGATATATTTCAATGCCATTAGTTGTAACATTTTCTATTATATTTCCTGCTATGATTACTGATTCATTATCATATTCCGATCGTATACCATCACGTTTTGGATTAAGAATGTAATTATTTTCTATACGAATATTTTTCGAAGGTCCTCTCTCTCCGGAAGTGTGAACCAATATAGCGGCATGATTTCCGCCGCCTTCTATAGTTTTATTATTACGAATTACAATATTTTCACAAGGATATGTATCATAACTTGATTCACCGGTAACTATAATTGGTGCCCATTCTAAAGTTCTATAAACTTCATTGTCATGATAAATAATATTTTTTCCGCCGACCACGGACATACCTCTTCCCCATAAATTGTCATATATTTTATTATTATATGCAACAATATTTGTTACGACCGGCAATCCGTCTCCCCCGTAAGAAACCACCGCAACACCGTCATCTCCGCATCGGTAAACTTCGTTATGATGAATCCAAAAATCATAACAGTTCTCGGTTATATGAATTGAATCGGCATATGAATCAAATGTCTTGCAATGAGCGATTATACAATTAGAACTACGCCGGGTGAGTATGGATGCCGCACCCGCTTTTTCCATAGTAACACCGTATATTACACAATTTGTTCCATCGTATATATTTACGCTGTCATCAGCATCTGCCTGACTTCGCGATGTCGCATTTGAAATTATTTTTAATCTGTATAATTTCGAACCGTTTCCTCTTAAAATTACATGCCTGTCACCGGTGACAGTCGTGCTTAATATAGATGTATCCCCGTCACCGTACATCATAACACCATCTAATGTAAGTGTTCTACGTTTAAATGTCCCGGCAGGAATATATACATCCTTATTCTGAGTTTTTGCAGCATTTATACAGTTTTGTATCTGGGTTGTATTGTCAGAATTAGTAGTTGATGCCCCATAACTTGTTATAGAAAGGTATCCGTTCGGTGAAAATGAAGGTGGTATATCAGGAATGGTTTGTGATAATAAAAAATTACTTGATAATAGTAAAAATAAACAATTTGAATAAAATATTTTTTTAAAAATATTTTTCATCATGATCTCTCACTATTTATCATACAATATAATTGCCAAATTTTTCATATTTTCTTAACGATATTTATATTATAATTATCAATTTTTAACGGTGTGTGCAATATATTTCACTTAACGGGTCGAAGTTTTTAATAAGGCGGGTGTTATTTTTAATTTTTCCGCCAATGACTTAGCGGCGGAAACTTTTTTACTATCACATTTTCACTAGTTTATGTGTTTTATTTGACTTATATAAACTAAGTACTAATTCTATTGACTTTCTGGCTTCTTCACCTGTTACCATAGGGTCTCTATCATTTTTTATTGCATCTACAAAATCAAAAATCTGTCTTCTATGCCCTTCCATACCAACATCTGATTTTGATATTATCGAAAAAGAATTTATTTTTTTTATTTCACTTAATTTACTTTTTATAGATCCATTTCTATCTTTTATATCCCATCTGACAATATCTTCACCTTCCCACATTATTGTTCCTTTTTCACCATGAATTTCAAAACGATGAGGAACATTTGGAGGATAGATCGATGTTGCACCTTCGATAACTCCCATTGCGCCATTTTTAAATTTTACTACCGCTATTGCCGTATCGTCAACCTCAATTTTTCTTAATATATGTTTTGCATAACCAAAGATAGTATCAACAGGACCCATAAACCAAAGCATTAAATCCACCAAATGAATTCCCGGATTCATTAAACAACCGCCGCCGTCAAATTTCCATGTACCGCGCCAACCCGCACTATCATAATAATCCTGACCGCGATAATATTTTATATAAACATCACCAAGAACTAATTTGCCTAATTCATTATTTTCCAATGCTCTTTTTATTGCAATGCATTTCGGGTCGGTTCTGCGTTGAAATATAACACCTAACTTGACTTTTGCTTTTTTGCAAGCGTTTATCATTTTATCTGCATCTTTTAGCGTAACCGCAATTGGTTTTTCGGTTAAAACATGTATACCTGCTTTTGCAGCTAAAACGGTCTGTTCTGCGTGTAAAGAACTTGGAGAAGATAAACAAACAGCGTCCAAGTCTTCCCGTTTTAATAATTTTCTATAATCTGTATACCAATCAACGCCATATTTTATTGCCACTTCTCTTGCTTTTAGTTCATTATTATCACAAACTGCTACTAATGCAGCATCTTTGTTTAATAAGATACTCTTAATGTGCCAAGGTGATATTATTCCACATCCAACTACCGCAATTCCAATTTTTTTTGACATATATGATTACACAGATTACTTTAAAGAAATTATTGTGATTCTTATCCACCTATTACTCGTTACCCATTACCCAGCCTATCCTGAGCGACAGTCGAAGGATTACTCGTTATTTACTTTACAGTTACTGACTTTCCTGTTTTTGCTGATTTATATATCCCATCCATCATTTTCATAATTCTAATTCCGTGTTCCAATGTAACCGTCGGTTTTTTATCATTGACAATGCAATCTACAAAATGTTTAATTTCTTCATCAAAAATATTATTTTCAGGAATTTTAGGTTCAATACAGTTTGGACAATCATCAATATATTTAAGTAACTTTAACGGAGATAATTCTGCTCCGCCATCAGTTCCGTATAATAAACATGAAACCTGGCTATCTTCTTTTATGTTCATTGCCCAGCTTGTCTCTATAAATAACGAAGCTCCATTCTCAAATTTTATGATTCCTGTAGATAAATCTTCCACATCGAATATTTTTGTTCTATCTTTTGAAACGCTCCAATTAGAATCCCTTAAACCTTTCGGTCCAAATTTTGCATAAGTTGAGCCGAATATTTCTACCGGTTTAGGACATCCCATAAGCCACCATGTTAAATCTAATACATGAACTCCACAGTCGATTAATGAGCCGCCTCCCGAATATTTTTTTGTTGTGAACCAGCTTCCTATCCCGGGAATGCCTGCTCTTCTTAAATATTTAATTTTTGAATAATATATATTTCCTAATTCGTTATTATTAATAAGTTTTTTTAAATATTTGGATTCATTTGCAAATCTTTTTACTTGTGCGATCATAAATTTCTTTTTGCTTTTTTTCAATGGTCCAATAATTTTGCACGCCTCTTCAGCGCTTACACTTAGCGGTTTTTCGCATATTACGTGTTTACCGGCATTTAAAGAAGCTATTACCTGAGGAACATGCAAAAAATTTGGCGTACAAACACTAATAGCATCTATTTCTTTTAATTTTAACATATCTTCACATTTCGTGAATGTTTTTGGAATATTATATTCTTTAGCAGTTTTACTTAATATTTCTTTATTGATATCGCATAATGCCAATACTTTTACATTTTCAAGTTTCTGATAACCTTTTATGTGCTGCCACGCCGGCCAACCTGCACCAATTACCCCTATATTTACCTGCTTAGACATGTAATTCTCCTTTAAATAATATTTTTTAAATTTTTAAAACCTATTTTCAAACCCTCTTTTATTTTTTCTTCACTACCACTCCAAATCGGGTCTTCGTGTTCTATGCTTATTGCACCATTGTACCCAGCTCCTTGTAATATTTTAATAAACACCAACCAATTAATCCCACCTAATCCCGGAATCCTATATTGCCACCAACCTTTTCCATATATGCTAACATTATCCAATTTATCTTTTAATATTTCTGTATCTTTTGCATGAACATGGAAAATATACTTACTAAACCTATTAGTTGCTTTCCAATAATCAACCTGTAGCCAGTATAAATGTGATGGATCGAAATTTAAACCAAAATTCTTATTCGGAATTATACTAAACATCTCATCCCATAATTCAGGTGAATAAGATATTGTTCCTGGTAGTCCTTCTATCTGCCAGCCCTCCATAGGACAATTTTCTATCATTATACGAATACCTTTTTCTTCAGCATAATCAACTATCGGTTTAAAAGATTTTTTACATTCAATAAAATTTTCTTTTATTGTTTTGTTCGGGTCACGCCCGATAAAAGTCCCCACTAAATCACATTTTACTAACTTTGCGGCATCTATAACTTTTTTTAAATGATTCTGTTTATATTCCCTTTCTTTTAAATTTGGATCGAGCATATTGTCGTAATAAGCTAAAGAAGAGATTTCAATATTATTTTCTGAAAACAGATTAATTACTTCGTTTGCTTTTTTCTCATCGAAATTCTCCACATCAATATGCGATCGAGCAAAATCCCTTTGATTTTTAGCCGGCCAACAAGCCACTTCTAAAACTTCAAAACCTTCTTTTTTGGACCAATTTACGATATTTTCCAAATTTAAATCAAGACATACGGTTGCAAATCCTAATTTCATAATTATATACCTCGTACCCGTTACTCGTTACCCATTACTATTTTATTATTTCTATCCATCTTTGTTTTTTATAACTTTCTAATATTGATTCGCATAATAAAACTTCATTATGACCATCTAAAAAAGTAGCATAATCAGGATTTTTATTATTTAAATTATTATTTTTAACATCACTATAAAAACTTTTCATAAAATTATATAAAGCATCAAGATAACCTTCAGGATGCCCGCCCGGATAGTTGACATAATTTTTAACTTTTTTCGATACCAAAGAAGGATCTCTAGATAATATTTCGTTTGGTTTATCCCGATGTCCTATCCATAATTTCTCCGGATTTTCCTGATCCCAGCACACAGATTTTTTAGTACCGTCAATTTCAAAATATAATCTGTTTTTTCTGCCTGCACTAACCTGAGAAACTGTAAACACACCTTTTGCACCGTTATTGAAATTTAATAAGACCGACGCATAATCTTCCGTTGAAATTTTTATATTTTCAAAATTATTTAATTTAGATTTATTATTAGAAAAAGTTTCAATATTTTGTTTAAATCGTTTTCTTGTTTTATGGACTGTACTTAAATCGCCAAACACTTTTTCTATTTTCAAACCTGTTACATATTGAACTAAATCACACCAATGTGAACCGATATCCGATATTGCACGGGTATTTCCGCCAAGTTTTGAATCAATCCGCCAGTTATAATCCGTATCATAAAGAAGCCAATCCTGTAAATATGAACCATGTACTGAATAAATGTTTCCAAGTTCACCGTTAGAAATCATTTGTTTTATCTGTTGTACTAACGGATAGAATCTGTAATTATAATTTACTGCATTTATTAATTTTATTTTTTTAGCTAATTCAACTAATTTCTCAGAATCTTCCGAATTTACTGTTAATGGTTTTTCTGAAACGATGTGTTTGCCACTTTCAAGAATGTCTTTATTGATTTGAAAATGTAAATAATTAGGTGTGCAATTATGAACAACTTCAATTTCTTTATCTTCTAAAAGTCTTCTATAATCATTGTACACTTTAGGTATGTTTAGTTGTTTAGTTTTTTTTCTGGCGAGTGATAAGTTATTACCTGCAACTAATGCGTTTACTTCAACATAACCTAACCGACGTAAAGCTTCAATATGTATCGGTCCAATAAATCCTGTGCCGATTATCCCTACCTTGATTCTATTCATATTTTTGAATCATTTTTCTTAAATATTTGACACATTCCGGGATAGTAGTTCCTTCCTCTGCCTCACCCTCGTATTCAATACTGAGCCAGCCGTTATAATTACTATTTTTTAAAATATCGAATATTTTATTATAATCTAATTTACGTTCAATACCATTTCCGTCTGCACCATACATTTTTGCATGAACTATGGCCGATAAATCTATAGTTTTTTCTATTGAAACATATAAATCTTTATAATTACCCAAATCTAAACAGAGTTTAAACCAGTCAGAACTAATACCTTGAGTTAATTTAAAAACATCTTCAGAAGTCTTAATAAAACCATGATGGTTTTCTAAAGCCAATACAATGCCTTTGCTTGAAGAATAATCAACAGCTTCTTTAGTAAGTTTAATTAATTCAGACCATGATTCTGAAACATCTCTGTCAGGGGTGGGTACGCCTGCAAAATATCTGACTATAGGTACTCCCAAGTAATATCCGACATCAATCCAATTTTTTAACTTTTTAAGTTCTTCTCTCCTCTCTTCATCTGTAGCTTTGCCAAAATTAGAAGTTGCACTTAATATATATATATCTAAACGTAAATCCGTACAAAGTTTTTTTAAATTTCTAAGGTATTTTTCGTCCGTTTGTGGAAAGTGAATATCCAATATTTCCACTCCATCCAATTTTAGTTCTTTTGCACTTTTTTCAATCCAGCCAATCTGGTCAAGTTTCCCCGTTTCAATTGTCCTGTGGTATGACCAAGAACTGATACCTAAACGCATTTTTTTCTCCATAAAGAATGATTACGATGATTAGAAGATAGGATTACAGTGATTAGAAAAAAAGATTTTAAAGATTTAATCCCCGTAATCAGTAGTTAAAAATCCTCGTAATTTTCTTTACATAAAATCTTTTATATGTCTTACTATGTGTGTTTTTAAGACCTTATTATAATCATTTATATTAGTTTTTAGAACTGATTCCATTTTTTTAGATAAATCAGCAGATGTTAAAATATCCCCATAAGTAACATGCAATAACTGTCTAAAATCGTCATTACCTTCGTTACTCTCCAGTAACGAGACTATTTTTTGTGAATCAAGTTTTTGAATGTCCGGTATATTTTCCGGATTACATGAGATATGATAAGTTGCTTTTGAAATATTATAATTTTCAAACGATATTTTATAAATTTCATTGAAAAGATTTAAATCATACTTTGCAACTATTTTTAATTCTTCTAAATACCATGTCCCAGCAGTTTTCAAATGAAAATCTTTTTTTAGTATTTTTGATACTATAGGATAGATTGAAAATTTATCACTGCCAGAATGAACACTGATTTTAAACCCGTATTTTCTGCTTAATTTTGAAATTTCTTTTAAATATTCCGTAAAATCTTTTAAGTCTTTTTTTCTTTTTCCATTTTCATATTTTAGGTAATAATCAATTGCTTTCTCAAAATATCCCGGGAAATGCGGTGCTATTTCAGTTATTTCAATTTTTTTATTTTTCAGTTCATCCATTAAATCAGATATATATTTTAAATCGGTTATACTTAACGTTTCATCCAACGAAATTTCACTTGAAAAATTCCCTTTGCCTTTTAACTGACAGGTTAAATCATAAAAAAGTTTAA
This sequence comes from Elusimicrobia bacterium RIFOXYD2_FULL_34_15, assembly GCA_001800605.1. GTDB lineage: Bacteria > Elusimicrobiota > UBA8919 > UBA8919 > UBA8919 > UBA9627. The sequence goes on along the minus strand of MGVS01000003.1, from coordinate 45,786 downwards.
TTTTGTTTACTAAATCTTCTTTGTTTTTACTTAAAGCATCTGATAAATCATAAGTGAAATGCGTACAACCTGATTCAGCAGCAATTGCTACTTCTTTTTCGTTTCTTAAATGGTCTCCATCTGCTCCCCAAGGCCTTGTCAATCCAACTGTTTTCGCACTTTCACTTGCCGATTCAATAACTTCTTTAAATGATCTTTTGGTTCTTTCTATTTCCCTCGCAGATTGCTGTGCAAGCATTACATTAAGACTATATTCCTTTGCCACTTCTGCCTGAACTATGTTACCGAGTTTCCAATAGGAACGGTAACCCAAACCAAAAATCGGATAATTAGTTAATACTGACGGCAAATATTTCTTTTCCATATTTTTCCCTTCCCCCACTACTCGTTACCCGTTGCCCATTACTTATTTTCTATTTAATTCCTAATTCTTTTAATTTATTTAGACTTGATAAAGTTCCGCGTTCAACATCTTCAAAAGTCTCATATTCAATTGAATAATAACCGCTATAACCGTTTTTTGAAAGTTCTTTTATTATTGGCGGCCAATCAATAACTCCTTCACCAAAAGCGCAATATTCAAGTTTTCCGTTAACTTTTTTTACATCTTTCCAGTGCGCATACTTTACATATTTTGCTACTTTTCTTAGTCCTTTTAAAGGATCCTCGCCGTAAAAATAAAAATTTGCAGGATCAAAGTTTATTGCTACTGCTTTACTTTTTATTCCCTTTAAAACTTTTAGACAATCGTCACCGTTAGCAGTAATGCCACCATGGTTTTCAATACAAAGTGTTACATTTTTGTTCTCTGCATATTTACCGACAATGTTAAATGAATCCCATACTTTCTTATATGTTGATTCAGTAATTTTTGACTTTTCAATAAAACCGGCAAATATTCTAATTATTCTAGTATTTAGCATATCAGCCAAATCTATAGCTCTTTTTACATTTTCTATTTGTTTCGCAATATCACTATCATTTTCAAGTGTGAAATCGTTACCTATAGCAATTGAGGATATTGATACACAATATTTAGTCGATAATTCTTTTGCTTTTTTTGCTTCTTCTTCAGGATTTGTGCTGTCTAATGAATTTTTAGTTTCTTTCGCATCTATATGCAACTCTAAACCGTAAATTCCGAGCTTGCTAACGCTTTTAAAATAATCTTCAACGCTAAGCTTCCTAAAACCCCATGCAGCAGCAATAATTTTACTATTTGATTTACAACAGCAACAACCCATATTTTAACCTCCAAAAATTTACAAAGGTAGAAAGGTAAAGAAATAAAAACAATCGTTTTTTCTTTTCCGCCACTAAGTCTTTGGCGGACCCGCCGATGATTCAGTGGCGGGCTACCCTTCTCCCTTTTTACCCTTTTACCTATATTTCACCATTTTAATAATATTTTCAATATATCCCATCTATTCTTTTTTAAATCCTTATATGCTTTTGGAGCATCATCAATTGAATATTCATCGCTAAACAATGATTTTGCATCAAATTTCTTTTCACTTATTAGTTTTAAAATAGCATCTTTATCACCGGGTTTAAACTGACAGCTCATTGAAATTCTCATATTTTTCGTGAACCATCTCTGATAAGGATCTATCGGTATTGCCCAGATATAGTAACCCTGAAAATGAATTCTGCATCCATCATCATCAACTTCCCATCCGCCGTCACGGACATATTTGTAAACCTGTCTTGCGGATTCTGCATCGCCTGAACATTCAATAACAACATCAGCCATTTTACCATCTGTTAATTCTTTTATTTGATCAATATAATCAACTTTTGAAGAATCAATAATATGGTCAGCAAATTTTTTTGCTCTAAGAAGACGTGTTTTATGAATATCCATTGAAATTACTTTTCCCGCACCTTCCATTTTTGCCAACTGTATAGAAGATAAACCGACTGCTCCTGCACCAATAATTAAAACATTGTCTCCTGGTTTTATTCCGACTTTATCTATACCCTTTTTGGCAACTGCTGCAAGATATGCGATCACAGACTCTTTATAAGATACATTGTCAGGGATTTTTACACATAGGTCTTGTCTTCCGCCTAATGTTTTTGAATTTTTGATTGCATATTGAGTTTGACCGCCCCAAGATGCGCAATAATCAGGATAAAACCTTACTTCATTTGCCATTACTCTGTCGCCGACTTTTAATTTTTCTCCGCTAAATGTTAAAGGAGCTTTTTTGCCTACATGAACAACTTCGCCTACTTCTTCATAACCCGGTATTGTAGGATACCAAACCTCAGTCTGATATGATAACGCATCATACACAGTTAATTCGGTACCGCAGCTTATAGCGCTATATTTTGTTTTAACCACTACGGTTTCATCATCTACAGGCGCTAACCTAATGTTTTTTACTACCGCATTTCCCGGACGTTCAAAAACTATTGCTTTTCCTTTTTCAAACATTTTTCTACCATCCTTTTAATAAATAGAAGTCCCCGTTAGAAAATATTGCCATTTAGTAGCATTTAATTCCTAACGGGGTCTATTTTTTTTTAAAATCTACTTCTTTTTTGAAGATGATGCTTCAATATCCTTTAATTTCTCATTCATACCATCTTTAATATTTTTTAAAGCAGTATTTAAGTCTAATTTACCTAATAGTGCTAAAGTCCAATTTCTTGAATAAAAACTTCTCATTTCACTATAGTTTTTAATTCTTGGATTTAATGGTACAGTTGCTTTTTCTGCGGCTTCCAGATAATATTGTAAACCATCCGGCGGCGGTGTAACAAAAGTTGAATATGCTATTTCTTTGTAAACAGGTATTCCGTTCCTGCCTTTTGCAAATATTTCCATACCCTTTTTCCCGCAATAAAAACTGATAAACCTGAATGCTTCTTCAGGATGTTTCGAATTTTTGGCTAATACTAAGCCGGCATCATCAAACATATAAGTAATTTTTCTTTTTGGTGGTTTTGGTATTGGTGCAACTGCCCATTCAAAATTCTTGATATATGCAAGTGAAGAAAGCATCCATGTCGGCGCCGGTACCATTGCGACCATTCCGGATAAAAACGGTTCAGAACCACCCCTGCCTGTGAATGCTGCTAATTCTGCCTGAGAAGGACATGCTGCAATATTTAACTTCATTAAAAATTCCAATGCTTCTTTGCCTTGCGGGCTGTCAATAACACATTTTTTGTTTTTTACGTCAATAATATTACCGCCGTTAAGCATTATCCACTGATCTCCGGGTGGTAATAGTGTTCCAAATTGTTTTCTAACTCCGCCCTCTGCTTTAGTTGCTGTTAGTTTTGTTGCGGCATCTAGATAATCATCCCAAGTCCATTTTTCGTTTGGATAAGCAATTTTATTCTTATCAAACATATCTTTATTATATACAAGACAGAGAGTTTTTAGCTGTAATGGAAACGCATATAACTGCCCATCATAAGTATATTGTTTAACAATACATTGAAAATATTTACTTAAATCAATATTATATTTTTTTACAAAATCACCCATTGGATATAAAGCATTTCGTTCTTTTAAGTCATCAAGCCCCATCCACCACATGAAAACATCAGGCGCTGTTCCGGCTGCTAATTCGGTAAGTATTTTTTCCGGTCTAACTCCCCATTCAAGCTTTACTTTAATATCCGGATTTTCTTTTTCAAATTCTGCTGTAATTTCTTTCATAATCTTAATTTGATCGACTACAGTTTCAGCGTTTGAAAACCTAATTGTAACCTTACCCTGATCCGATTCTTTTTTGCCACAACCAACAACAATTAATAAACAAAAAACCATAAGCAACAACTTTTTAACCATTTTAAATCCTCCTTTAAATTAATTTAACTCTAATTTTTTTAGTTTGTAATATAATGCTCTGCGAGTGATACCTAACTCTTTTGCAGCTTTTGAACGATTATTATTAAATTTTTTCAATAAATCTATAATTACTCTTCTCTCAGATTCCATTAAAAGTCCTTTTTTTTTAAAACCATGTCTGTAGATAATCTCTTCTTTTTCCTCACTTTTAATATCGGTTGTTTTTGTTGTATTAATCATATTTTGCAAAAGTTGAATTGCAGGCGGTAAATGTTCAGATAAAATTATATCATCTGCAAGGAGAACAGCTCTTTTGACAGTGCTTTTAAGTTCTCTAACATTTCCCGGCCAATGATAAGTAAGGAATAATTGTTTTACTTCATCAGAAAAACCTTTTACTTGTTTATAAAATCCCTTATTAGCTTCATCTAAAAAATAATCAGATAGAAGAAAAATATCTTCTCCTCTTTCTCTTAAAGGCGGGACTACAATCTTGAATTCGTTCAAGCGGTGATAAAGATCTTCTCTGAATTCTTTATTTAACACCTTTTTTTCAAGAGAAACATTACTATCTGCAAGTATTCTTACATCTATTTTTATGGTTTTCGTTCCTCCAAGATGCTGAATTTCTCTTTCTTGTAATACCCTTAATAATTTAGCTTGTGCTGATAAAGGCAGATTAGAGATTTCATTTAGAAATACTGTTCCGCCTTCAGCAATCTCAAATTGGCCAGGTTTTCTTTTGTCAGCACCGGTAAAAGCACCTTTTTCATATCCAAAAAACTCACTTTCGATTAAACTATCAGGAAAAGTACCGCAATCGATCGCAATAAAAGGCCTGTCCTTTCTTAAACTATGAGAATGAATTAATCTTGCTATCTGTTCTTTACCGACACCGCTTTCACCTTCTATGAGAACAGTCACATCAGTTGTTGCAACTTTTTTCGCCATTTCAATAATTCTTTTAATACTAGGGTCATTTCCAAGGAAAAAATAAGCCTTACAAGCAACATAAAATTGATCACTCAGATCTTTTACTTTTTGGCGAAGCAGCTTTGTTTCTAAAGCATTTTTTACAGCTAAAAGCAATTTTTTTTCTTCCGGAGGTTTTATTATATAATCAAAAACACCCAGTTTCATAGCTTGCACCGCCAGATCAACATTGTTATATTCAGTTAAAACGATAATTGATTTATTTTCTATCATAGGCAAGTGTTCTTTTATTAACGATATACCGTCCATATCAGGCAGGTTAAGTTCAAGTAAAATTATATCCGGATTTTCTTCCTTTACTTTTTGAATTCCTTCTTTTCCGGTATTTGCTGTACAAACTTCAAAACCTTCTTTTATAAAAAAGTTATTTAATGTTTTAGAAATTTCCAGATCTTTATCTAAAATTAGAATTTTGCTCATTTTTTCAATTTAAGTTCATCAAGATAATAAGCGATGCTTCTTCGTGAGATATTTACCCTGTATTCTTTTTTTATTATTTGTTTAATCTTTTCAGCACTTAACTTCTTCTTATTTTTTTCTATTATTTTTCTCGTCAATAGTTTTTTTATATCTTTTTTGTTTGAGAAAAATTCCTGTAAAGAAATCTCCCTGCCGGCCGGTATTACAACGCTTCTGTTTTTAACGATTCGAGACACTATACTTGGATCAACATTTATTTCTTTTGATAAATCTTTCTGTGTCAACAATCTGCGATTATCCAAATTTCCGGTGTTTAAAAAATCTTTTTGATATGAAATTAACTTCTCTAATATTTGATAAATTATGGTTTTCCGTGCATTAATAAGCTCTAGTTTATTTACTAAAGCCTGCGTTTTTCGATTGTTTATTTGTTTTAATTTTTCGTAATCTAACTCATATCTGCCTCTAACCAAATTTGGCGAAAACAGATTTATAACAAAATGGCCTTTAACATCTTTATCTATTGATGCTATTTTATTGTATTTTATTTGAGACGAAATGTCAAGAGGTAATGGGTGGTGAAATTCAGCCTGAATTGATATCTCGTTTAATAAATCTATTATCTTTTTTACTTCTTCTACAGATATTCCTGTATTTTTTGCTATTTCACTATAAGATAAATTATCATCATTATACAAAAAATACTTTTTAAAATCCTCCATTCCTAATTGCTTTATTTGTTTTATAACTTCTTCTTTCTTTTCAAGAATAGAACCAATATCTATAACGGAATGATCCATAGATAAATTTTCGTTAAGTTCTAAAAAAGCATTAGAAAAACCTGTATTAGGGAATCTCTTATATCTTACTATTTTATCATTTTTTAGTTTCTCAAATAATGGATCGGATTCTAATTGTTTAATTAGTTGATTAAATTCCTTTTCGGAAAGTCTTATTATATTTGCTAATCGTGTTCCTAATATTTGGCTAACAGTGGTTTTAAGTGAAGTAGATAAGTTTAATTGCTGTTTCATAATTTAAATTGATTACACAAATTTCTAAAAACGATTACACAGATTAAGTCATAGAAACCTAATCTTTTACCTTTATTCCTATTTACCCGTTACTCGTTACCCATTACTCGACTTTAAAGCTACCAGCCTGACACTATTTTATTTGCTGCCATCTCTATTGCTTTAAGCAGGCCTCTTGCTTTATTTAATGTCTCCTCGTATTCTTTTTCAGGGACGGAATCTGCTACTATTCCTGCACCTGCCTGAATATAAGCTTTTTTCCCTTTCATTATTATTGTCCTAATATTTATTGCAAAATCCATATTACCATTATAATCAAAGTAACCTACAGCACCGGCATACAAACCTCTTTTAGTAGACTCAATCTCTTCTAGTATCTCCATAGCTCTAATTTTAGGTGCACCCGCAACCGTTCCGGCCGGAAACGTGGCTTTAAATAATTCAAAAGCATCAGTGTCATTCTTTATTTTACCTATAATATCAGAAACCATATGCATTACATGAGAATATTTTTCTATAGACATAAACTTTGAAATTTTTATGCTGTCAAATTCGCAAACCCTTCCGAGATCATTTCTGCCTAAATCAACAAGCATAAGATGTTCCGCTTTTTCCTTTTGATCATTTAACAACTCTTTCTGTAATTTTTTATCTTCCTCATCGTCTTTCCCTCTTGGCCGAGTTCCGGCAATTGGTCTTAAATTTGCGGTATTATTTTCCAAGCGAACTAATATTTCAGGTGATGCCCCTATTATTTTTAAATCCCCAAGGTTAAAATAATACATGTACGGGGAAGGATTCAATATTCTTAATGCACGGTAAATTTCAAAGGGTTCCCCTTCAAATTCGGTTTGCAGCTGCTGTGACAATACAGTCTGTATTATATCACCGTCTACTATATATTTTTTTGCTTTTTTAACAGCATTTATAAATTGCTGTTTTGTGGTATTTGATTTAATAATACCGGACTTTGAACGAATAGTATTAATTAAAATTGGCGCGGAAAGTTTATTAACAATTTTTTCTATATCATTACAAGCATTTCTGTAATTTATTTTCTCTTTTGGATTAACAATACGAATTATTTTCACTTTTTGCTTTAAATGATCGAAAGAAAGCACTATTTTAGGGAACATGAAATATAATTCGGGTAAAGATAAACCAGGTTTTTTTAAATTGGAAATTTTTTCAATTTTATGTATATAATCATATGCTATATAACCGATAGCGCCGCCTGAAAGTCGGGGAAGCATTTTATCATGTTTGAGTTTATCATCACTAAAAAGTTTTTTTAGATAATTCAGAGGATCATTCGCTTTAAAATGTTTTTTACTATTTTTGCGCTGTATAGTAATTAAATCATTTTTACTATAGAAAACAACGGACGGATCTAATATCAGAAATGAATACCTTGCAAATTTCTGTTCTCCTTCAATACTTTCAAGTAAACAAGACGGACTATTAACTCCCAGTTTTAAATAAGCCGAAACTGGCGTTTCACTGCCGACGGAAATCTCTTTCCATAATTGCACAATATAATTGTTTTTTATTAATTTATTAAATTCTTTTTCTGTCGGGTGATACATAGTTAAAACCTAATTATTTTTCCTTTTATATAATTTCTATGTACAAAATAAATATGTCGTTCGGTTTTTTTATCAATCCAGTCCCTGGAATCATTTGATTCATCGCGGTTATCCCCCAAAACAAAGAAATCATTTTCAGGCACTTTTAAATCGGCTATTTTATCACCTTTTAAAATCTCATCAGGTCTTGAATGTCTTACATATGACTCGATTAATTTTTTATCATTTACATAAACATCTTTATTATCTATTGTAACAACATCGCCACCAACTGCGATAATTCTTTTAACTAAATCCTTTTCTTCGGTTACCGGTGATTTTAATACAACTATTTCGCCTTTTTTCGGCGATCGAAATTTATAAGTAATTTTATCTACAAAGAAATGATCATCAACTTGCAGTGTAGGTAACATTGAATCTGATGCTATATAAATACCTTCAAACACAAAAGTTCTTACAAATATTGTTATTATAGCTGCTAATAATACAAGTTTAAAAATACGCATATTAAAAAACGGTACACAGTACACAGGATACGGAATACAGTTAAAGTAAAGAATAAGTCTAAAACTATAGCTGTATACTGTGTGCTGTATCCTGTATACTATCTGCTATATACTTTCTTAGGGTCAAAAATTCTTTTTTCAGTAATTTTACATTTTTCTGTCCTATAAAAACAAGAATTATAACCTTCGTGACATGCAGGACCTCTTGGTTCAACTAAAATTAAAAGAGTATCTAAATCGCAATCTACAAATATTTTACTTACTTTTTGAATATTTCCTGATTTTTCACCTTTCATCCATAGTTTTTTTCTGCTGCGTGAATAAAACCAGGTTTTTTTAGTTTTGAGTGTTTTTTTAAATGACTCATTATTCATATACGCAAGCATAAGTATTTTTTTAGTTTTTTCATCTTGAATTATTGCCGGTATTAAACCGTTTTTATCGAATTTTAATTTTAACATCTAATCTTTACCCCTTTTCTAATAAGATATTCTTTCAAATCTTTAATTTTTAATTCTTTGAAGTGGAAAAGAGATGCAGCTAGCGCAGCATCTGCCCCGCCTTTTTCAAACGCATCATAAAAATGCTCCATTTCGCCTGCACCGCCGGATGCTATTACCGGAATATTTACCGCGGATGATATTGCAGAAGTTAAACCAATATCATATCCGTCTTTAGTTCCGTCCTTATCCATGCTTGTTAAAAGAATTTCTCCAGCACCATATTTTTCAATTTTTTTTGCCCACTCAATCGCGTCGATTTTTGTAGCCCTTCGGCCTCCATACGTATAGACTTCCCATCTTGGTTTATATTTTATCTGTTTATTGTGTACTGTATCCTGTATACTGTATCCTGTGTACTGTACTCTCTTGGCATCTATAGCCACCACTATACATTGTGTACCATACTTTTCTGCCGCAATTTTAACAAAATTTGGATTTTCTACTGCTGAAGTATTGATAGATACTTTATCTGCTCCGGCTTTTAACATATTTCTAATATCGTCCAAAGTTCTTATTCCACCTCCAACAGTAAGAGGCATAAAAACATTTTCAGCAGTCTTTTCTACTACTTCGAATATTGTTTTTCTTTTTTCGTGAGATGCAGTTATATCCAAAAAAACGATTTCATCAGCACCTTCAGTATCATACCTCTTTGCAACCGCTACAGGATCCCCTGCATCACGCAGGTTTATAAATTTAGTACCTTTTACTACCCTGCCTTTATCAACATCCAAACACGGTATTATTCTTTTTGTTAGCCCAGTTAAATATTTAGACTTTTTTTTCATATTAATATTTCTAACGGGGCAGGCATATTTTTATTGCATCTTCAAGTTTAATTGAATCATTATATAGTGCCTTTCCGATTATCATTCCTGAAACACCTAACTTTTCTAATGATGCTATTTTCTCTACATCTTCTAATCTAGAAACACCCCCTGATGCAATAACGGATACACCACTCTTGCAAATCCTTTTAATTCCTTCTATATTTGGACCTTCCATCATACCGTCACGCATTACATCTGTAGTGATGATTTCTGTAATACCAATTTCTTTCATATTTTTTGCAAATTCCAAAGCATTATATTGTGTTACCTCTTTCCAGCCGCCAATTGCAATTTTATCGTCAAAAACATCAATTGCAATAATAATTTTATCTTTAAATTTTTTAACCGCTTCTTTTACGACATCAGGATTAAATACCGCTACGGTACCGATAATTATTTTATCTATGCCGATATTTAACATTTTTTCAATAGTTTCAATTTTTCTTACTCCACCACCAAACTCAATCTCAACAGTAACAGCCTGCCTTATTTTTTCTATTACAGCGATATTTTGCGGAGATCCGGAAAATGCACCGTCTAAATCAACTATATGAATGCGTTTTGCTCCTTTAGCTTGAAACATTTTTGCGATAAAAGCAGGATCTTTCGAATAAACTGTTTCCGCTTCAAGTTTGCCCTGGGTCAACATTACACAGTTACCGCCGCGAATATCAATTGCCGGTATAATTAACATAATTTTTTAATAACCTCAATCCATTTTTCTGACTTTTTTCGGGATGGAATTGCGTTGCAAATATATTTTTATAAAATATTGACGAAGCAAAATTTATGCCATAATCAGTAGTTGTAGAAATTATTCTTTTATCTTTGGGTTTAACGCAATAAGAGTGCACAAAATAAAAATACGAGTTGTCTTCAATACCATTAAAAATTTTCCGCCACTGAGACTTCGGCGGACCCGCCAACGGTTTAGTGGCGGGAACTTTTAACTTAATATTGTTCCATCCCATATGCGGAATTTTTAAATTATTTCTAAAATTGAACTTTTCTACTTTACCCCTTAGCATTTCTAATCCCCTGGAATTACCTTCTTCGCTGCATTCAAACAATATCTGTAAACCAAGACAAAGACCTAAATAAGGCTTACCTTCAGAAATTACTTTTTTAATAACTTCTACAAGTTTTAATTTTTTAAGATTGTTCATCGCTGCATCAAAAGAACCGACGCCCGGAACTACAATAAGCGATGAATTTAATATGCTTTTTTTATTTGAAGTAACAACTGCTTTTTTACCAATATATTCAAATGCTTTTTGAACGCTTCTTAAATTGCCCATTCCATAATCAACAATAGTAATCATAGTTTTTTCTTTGTTGAGGGAATCCCTTTAACTTTTTTATCTATTTCTACTGCATTTTTTACTGCTTTTGCGAACCCTTTAAAAATTGATTCAGCTATATGATGGTTATTTTTACCGGTATGATTCTTAATATGAAGATTCATACCGCTGGCATTAGCTACTGCTCTGAAAAATTCTTCAAGTAAAGTATAGTCAAAATCAACAGAATTATTAAACTTAACATCAAATGAAAGATACGGTCTTCCGGATAAATCAATTGCCACATAACTCAAAGCCTCATCCATTGGAAGTAAAAAATTTCCGTATCTTGATATTCCTATTTTTTTACCAAGCGATTTTTTAATTGCTTCGCCTAAAACTATTCCTAAATCTTCGACAAGATGATGATAATCAACTTCGGTGTCACCCTTTGCACTAATTTCTAAATTTATCAAAGAATGTTTAGAAAAAAGTGATAACATATGATCAATAAAAGGTATTGTTGTTTTTATTTTATATCTTCCGCTACCATCAAGATTTAAAGAAAGTTTTATATCTGTTTCTGCAGTTTTTCTTTTGATATCCGCTTTTCTCACGTGTCCTCCAAACAAAACAATTAAAAATTAAAAATGCCTGCCTACCTGATATAGTCAGGCAGGCAAAATTAAAAATTGTAGTTTTATATTTATATACTAAAACTTCTTTTTTATTTATTACCTATTACCCGTTACTGTCATTAACCCTGACTTTAATAGATTCGGCATGTTTAGACAATCCTTCGGTATTAGCTAATTTAATTATTGAGCTAGCAGATTTTTTTAATGCTGATTTTTTATAATGAATATAAGATGAAGATTTAAGAAAATCATATACGGATAATCCCGAAGAAAACCTTGCATTTCTGCCAGTTGGAAGAACATGGCTTGGTCCTGCAAAATAATCACCAAGTGCAACCGGTGAATAATTTCCTATAAATACTGCTCCGGCATTTTTAACTTTATCTGCTATATATTGAGGATTTTTGGTCATTATTTCGAGATGTTCCGGAGCAATCTGATTAGCAATCTTGATTGCCTGAACAATACTATCTACATTTATTATTTTTATTTGTTTTTTGAATAAAGAAATATTTTTTTTAATTGTTTTAGTTAATCTTTTAGACATAGATATTAACACGGCTTTTGAATTTTTATCATGTTCACACTGCGCTTTCAAATCTTCAGTTATAAACTGCATTTTTACTGATTCATCTGCTATTATAAGAATTTCGCTTGGACCAGCTAACATATCAATACCAACATCACCATAAACCTGTTTCTTTGCTTCTGTAACGTATGCATTACCCGGTCCTACTATTTTATCGACTTTAGGAATAGTCTCCGTTCCATAAGCCAATGATGCTATTGCCTGTGCTCCGCCGATACGGTATATCTCATTCACACCGCATATTTTTGCAGTCGCTAAAACCTCATTACTTAAATTTTTAAAAGGAGTGGTAATAATAATTTTCTTAACACCTGCAATCTTTGCAGGAATAGCAGTCATTAAGATTGTCGATGGATACGAAAACCTTCCACCGGGAATATAAATTCCAACCGAATCTAAAGGTTTAAAAATGTGTTTTAAAACAATTCCACTTTTCTTAATTATTGTAGATTTAGGAAAGATTTTATTTTGAAAAACTTCAATATTTTCTTTAGCTAAAATAATGGAATTTAAGAAATTTTTATCAACACTCTTAAAAGCCGATAGAATTTCATTATCTGATACTTTAAAATTTTTTGGCAGTAGTTTTAATCCATCATATTTTTCTGTAAAAAAAGTAATGGCAGAATCACCATTTGTTTTAACTTTTTCTATTATATTACTTACTATTTTGTTCATAAATTAATTATATAAAATTTTAGGCATTTATCAATACAAATTCTTGATTAAACAGATTTTAAAATCAGATTGATTTTATCTTCTTCTAATTACACGTTACTCGTTACCCCCGCCACTAGGTCTTCGGCGGGCAAGCATTACCCGTTACTCATTACGCGTTGCTTTTTTATCAGTTTAATATCCGCACCTAAATTTTTAAGTTTACCTACGATATTTTCGTATCCGCGATATAAATGCTCAAGTCCGGTTATTTCTGTTTTACCTTTAGCTGCTAGACCTGCTAATATTAATGCAGCTGCTGATCTCAAATCCGATGCTACAACTTTTGTTCCGGTTAAATTTTTAACTCCTTTTACAAACGCAGAACTGCCTTTTATTTTTATATCCGCTCCCATTCTTATCAATTCAGCGACTGTTCGTAATCTATTTTCAAAGACGGTTTCAGTTATAACCGATTCACCTCTCGATACAGTCATTAAAGTCATCCATAATGGTTGTAAATCTGTAGGAAAACCCGGGAAAACCTGCGTTTCGACATCAATACTTTTAATTTTTCCTGATCCTTTAATTTTTAAAGAACCATTTTTCCTACTTACTTTTGCACCAGCTACTCTAATTTTTTCAATTAATGACTCATTATGTTCCATTATAGAGCCAATTATTTTTATATCGCCATTTGTTATTGCTGAAGAAATAATGTATGTACCTGTTTCTATTCTATCTGACATTACAGTATAAGTACAACCTTTTAACTTCTTAACGCCAAATACTTTTAATTTACTTGTTCCGATTCCCGAAATTTTTGCTCCGCAATTAATTAAAAAATTTACTAAGTCTGCTATTTCAGGTTCGATTGCAGCATTTTCAATTATAGTTTCCCCTTCTACAAGAGTTGATGTCATTAATAAATTCTCCGTAGCACCCACAGAAGGAAAATCAAGTATAATTTTAGAGGCTTTTAATTTTGAAGCTTTTAAAAAAACATCACCTTTATTAATCTTATATTTTGCACCAAGTCTTTTGAATCCATCCAGATGTATATTAATTGGTCTTAATCCAATAGCACATCCGCCGGGGAGTGATATATCAGCTTTTTTAAATCTTGCCAGAAGCGGACCTGCTACAAGAACTGATGCCCGCATTTTACATACCAATTCATACGGAGCATCTGATCTAATATTTTTATCAGCAGAAACTGTAATGATATCTTCCTTTCTGTGTATTTTTTTTCCAAGATGCCTAAGTAGGGCTATAACAGTATTAATATCTTCAAGATCCGGAACATTTTTTATTGTACATTTATCATCTGTTAGTAATGTAGCAATTAGTATAGGTAAAGCAGCATTTTTTGAGCCACTTATTTTTACTTCACCTTTAAGCTTTTTACCGCCATTAATTATGATTTTGTCCATAAGCTACTCTTTCTTGCCTTAAATAATCCTTTAAAATATTGATATTTTTATAACCGTTAGCTTCCATTGTTTTTTTTATTTGCTTTGAATGATGATACCCAATTTCAAGCATTAAATATCCATTTTTATTAAGATATCTTCTACTTTCCGGAATAATACTATTATAAAATTTTAAACCGTCTTTTCCGCCGTCTAATGCAATTCTAGGCTCATTTAAAATTTCCTTTTGTAATCTATTTATTTCATTTGTTTTAATATATGGCGGATTTGAAATTATTAGGTCAAATTTTGCATTTTTGTAGTTTGCAGTGAAATTAAATAGGTCACTTTTGATAAATTTTATTTTGCTTTGAATTCTATTTATTTTTGCATTTTTTATTGCAACCTTAATAGCTTCTTCAGAAATATCAATCGCTATAATATTTACATTTTTTAAGTACTTTGCAATTGAAATACCAATATTTCCTGAGCCTGTTCCTATATCAAGAATATTAATTGATTTTTTGTTATTTTTTACAAGTTTTATAGCTTCCTGAACTAATATTTCCGTTTCTTGCCTTGGTATTAAAACATTTTTATTGACAAAATATTTTAAACCCATAAATTCCGTATCACCGGTTAAATATTCAGTCGGTATAAATTGCTTTCTGGCATTGATTAATTTTTTGTACAATTTACTTTTTTGTGGTTTAATTTCTCCAGAATAAATATAAACATCATTAATCTTTATATTAAGACAATGCGCCAAAATCACCTTTGTATCAAAACCGTATTTGCTACCAAGGGTTGATTTGCCCCAATTTAAAAGTTCAAATGAGTTCATAATAAATCTAATTTTTTAAAAGCATTTACTATATCGTCTAAATTACCGTCAAATATATTTTGAATATTGTGAAAATTTTCATTGATGCGATGATCTGTTATTCTATCCTGTGGAAAATTATAAGTCCTTATTTTTTCGCTTCTATCGCCGGTACCCACTTGTTTTTTTCTGTCCTGAGCGATTTTTTGCTGCTGCTGTTGTTTAATCATATCATAAATCCTGGCTTTTAATATTTTCATAGCTTTAAGTTTGTTTTTTAATTGAGACCTTTCATCCTGGCATGCAACGACAACGTTGGTAGGAATATGGGTAATTCTTACTGCTGAATCTGTTTTTTGAAGATATTGTCCTCCATGGCCGCCTGCGCGATAGGTATCTATTTTTAAATCATTTGGATTTATTTTAAATTCTACATCGTCAGGCTCTACTAATACAGCTACGGTTATTGTAGAAGTATGTATTCTGCCTGAAGCTTCTGTTTTTGGAACCCGCTGAACTCTATGAGTACCGCTTTCATACTTAAAAAAACTATATGCATTTTCTCCTTCAACCGTAAAAACAATTTCTTTAATTCCGCCTATACCCGTGGGACTAACTTCCAAAATTTCTGTTTTTAAACCCTTTTGTTGAGCATAACGGTCGTACATTCTGTGGAGTTCAGCTACAAATAGCGCTGATTCATCACCGCCGGCAGCAGCACGAATTTCAATTATAACATCTTTTTTGTCGAGTGGATCTTTGACTTTTAATAATTCTTCTAAATCACTTTCCAATTTATTTCTCTTTTCTTTCAAATCATTTAGTTCAGATTTTGCAAGCTCAACCATTTCTAAATCATCTGTTTTAATTATTTCATTAATATGTAAAATCTCTTGTTCAACTTTCTCATAATTATTAAATTTTTCAATAATTGGAAAGATTTCCTTTCTGCGCTTTGTCAAATCTCTCAAACGTTGAGTGTCAGAAACTATTGCGGGATTAGATAGTGAATTTTCTATCTCTTGATATTCTTTTTTTATATCTTTAAGCTTTTCTTTAACCATAAAATTTTTCCAAAATTTGATTACACAGTTTTTTAAAGCCGATTATTTATCCGCCGAAGATTCAGTGGCGGACACAGATTAACTCAAGATAAACCATTAGAGTTACTTGTCCCGACTTTTTCATTTAGGCGGGCGACCTCCGCGTATAAAAAAGGCAAAGAAATCTTTGTAAGAAAACTTTGCCTTATATTAATATTATTTAAATTTACTATTTTTCAGTTGGTTTTGATTCTTTTTTTGCTTCTACTTTTCTTCCTTCCCCTTTTCTTCTTGTATCTTTACCGGGTATAATTTTCGGAACAGCCTTTTTTACTTTCTTTAACGGTTTTATTTTCATTACTACTTCTTTTGGTTTTCTCAGAACCGCCTTTCCGCCTGTTTTTGAATATTTTGAAATAAACTTATCAACACGACCGGCAGTATCTATCAGTTTTTGCTTTCCAGTGAAATATGGATGACACTTTGAGCAAATATCCAGCTTTATTTCCGGTTTTGTTGACATTGTAACAAAACTATTCCCACACGCACAGCTCACTTTACATTCGACATAATTAGGATGAATTCCTTCTCTCATTTTTATACCTCACTTTAATAAAATATCTTATAACAATTATATTAAATATTTTTTAAAAGTCAACTATTGGATAAGAAAATTTGTTTACCAATATATTTAAGCGGATTTACCGCTCTACCGTACTTTCTTACTTCAAAGTGCAAATGCGGTCCGGTTGAAAGTCCCGTAGAACCAACTCTTCCTATGATCTGACCAGCTTTTACATATTGATTTATTTTGACAAAGAATAAACTTAGATGCCCATATCTTGTAGTAAATCCGTTTTTATGAGAAATCATTATCATCTTCCCATATCCACCTTTTCTTCCCGCAAAAATAACTTTTCCGTTACTTGATGCTCTTACGGATTCCCTATAACATCTTCCCAAATCAAGTCCCTCATGAAATCTTCTTTCTCTTAAAATTGGATGCATTCTTGAACCAAACCTGCTTGTTATACGATATCTGGTTAGCGGTAATAAGAAATCCGCAAAATGAATTTTAATCCCGGGAATAAATATTTTATCACCTACCGTTAATTCATCATCTTCGTCAAAATCATTGGCAATAATAATTGTCTCAGTATTAACATTATATTTTCTTGAAATAGTTTCCAGTTTTTCGCCGTTTTTCACAGTATGTATATGTCCTTTTTTATTTATAACCCATATTTTTTGTTCGGGTTTAAGATAAGTTACATCGAGGTTATTTATTCCCCTAATAGTAGACACATCTATCCCGTATTTTTGAGCTATTTTATTTATATTTTCTCCCTTTTTAACGGTGTGATTTACAATTACAAATTCATTCAAATTTTTTATAAATTCATAATTTGATGTTCTATCTTTTGTATTAGTAAGCAATAAACCATCATAATCAGGTCTGCTAGTTAAAGCTGTAAGTTTAAATACAATTGCAATTAAAAAAATAAAAATACCAAGTATAATCTTATTAAAAATATCCATTTTTTTTTCTAAAAAAGTTTATAGAGTTTTAGGGTTTGTAGAGTTATAGAGTTAAAAACTTTAAATCCTTTAACGCTAAAACTCTATAACGCAAAAACGCTATAACTATCCGCTACACTATTGCGATATCTCCATAGATTTTAGAAAATCTTTATTAGATTTAGTTGCTGACATCTTTTCAGTTAAAAGTTCCATCGATTCTGTCGGTGACATTGGCGTTAAAACTTTTCTTAAAATCCATATTTTATTTAATACTTCCGGTTCAAGCAGCAACTCCTCTTTTCTTGTTCCGGACCTATTAATATCTATTGCAGGGAATATTCTCCTATCAGCAAGTTTTCTATCAAGATGTATTTCCATATTACCGGTACCTTTAAATTCTTCAAAAATAACATCATCCATTTTACTTCCAGTATCGACAAGCGCTGTTGCGATTATTGTAAGCGAACCGCCTTCTTCAATATTCCTGGCAGCGCCAAAAAATCTTTTAGGACGCTGAAGTGCATTTGAATCCAATCCGCCGGAAAGAACTCTTCCGGATGATGGCTGAGTTGTATTATATGCACGGGCTAATCTTGTAATAGAATCAAGTAGGATGACTACATCTTTTTTATGTTCCACTAATCGTTTTGCTTTTTCCAAAACCATTTCCGACACCTGAATGTGCCTCTCAGGTGATTCGTCGAATGTAGAGGAAATCACTTCCGCTTTAACCGAACGTTGCATATCCGTTACCTCTTCCGGTCTTTCATCAATTAAAAGAACAATCATATGAATTTCAGGATGATTGGTGGATATCGCATTTGCAATTTTCTGTAAAATCATTGTTTTTCCTGCACGGGGAGGTGATACAATCAATCCGCGTTGACCCATACCAATTGGAGTTAGCAAATCCATTATACGCGTTGTAAGTTCGTCCTTTTTTATTTCAAGATTAATCTTTTTCTGAGGATAAAGAGGTGTTAAATTATCAAATAGAACCCGTTCTCTTATTTTTTCAGGATCTTCACCATTGACTGCCTGAACTTTAAGTAAAGCTAAAAATCTTTCGTTTTCTTTTGGGGGTCTTACTTCTCCGGAAACGGTATCCCCTTTTCGCAAAGCAAATTTTTTAATTTGGGAAGGTGAAATGTAAATATCTTCCGGACCCGGCAAATAATTTGAGTTTGGTGATCGTAAGAAACCAAAACCATCAGGCAAAACCTCTAATACTCCTTCATCAAACATTAACCCATTTGAAGTAATTTGTGCTTGAAGGATTTTAAATACTAACTCCTGCTTTTTAAGTCCTGCAATTTCTTCAATCTTCAAACCTTTTGCCATAACTGTAAGATCTGACATGCTCATTTTTGATAAAGCAGAGATATCTGTTTTGTTTGTTTGTTCCATTTCTCCTCCAAATACAATATATTTATTTTAAATGTTTTAATATACGGTATGCATGATAAAAAAAACATCAATTAAAAAATTATTAGATTTTTAATTTCACTAAAAGCGTTTTCTGGATTTTCATATTGATAGGTTTATCGCGTTAGAAAATGTTGTAATAAAATTCTTGTAAATTTAACTTATATTTTATTAGTATTATGTATCTACATTTTCGTACGGAGTGAATTTAGACGTGATTTAAATACTAACAATATTTTATAGAATTTACAATATTTTGTCAAGTATTTTCTTTACTTCTTTTTTTATTTTTGATTTAGTATCTTTATTATCAATGACATAATCAGCTTTATTTATTTTATTTGAGAGAGTAATCTGAGATTTTATTTTTTTTAAAGCTTCTTTTATTGAAATTTTATCCCGCTTTATCAATCGCTCGATTTGTTGTTCTTTACTACAATTAACCACAATAATTTTATTGAACAAATATTCAAGACCTACTTCATACAGCAGCGGAATATCTACAATAACAATCTTCAATTTTCTTTTCCTTAATTTGTCTATCTGTTTTCTTAATTCAAAAACAACCTTTGGATGAATTATTTTTTCAAGCAACTTTTTTTTCTTTGAATTTGAAAAAATTATATTTGCAATTCTATTTCTATCTACTGTACCAAATATTTTTTTAACTTCAATTAATACATCTTTTTTATAAAAAATTTCTCTTGCAATTGCATCTGCAGAAATTATACTTATTCCCACTCTTTGAAATTCATTAAGCACAAGCGACTTCCCTGATGCAATTCCACCTGTAAGTCCAATGATTCTCATAATTTCTCCAAAATTTGATTACATCCATCCTCCGTAGCAGTAGTCTGCTACTGCGGAGGACGGGCAGATTTTTAAAAGCGATTACACAGATTAAAATTCTTTCTTTAAGTTTTTAATACTTTTACCTGTTACCCATTACTCGTTACCCATTACCCATTACCCGTTACCCGTTACCTCTTTAAGGTCTGCCCAGTTATTCCCCATTTTTGTACTGACTAGAACAGGTATATCAAGCTTAACAGCATTTTCCATTTCTGATTTTATTATAGGTATTAAATTTTCGGTTTCAGTAGCCATAATCTCAAATAATAGTTCATCGTGCACCTGTAATAACATCCTGCATTTTGACAATAAATTTTGTGTTTTGATTTTTTCATATATTTTTATCATAGCTACTTTGATTATATCTGCAGAAGTACCTTGTATCTGAGTGTTTATAGCGGTCCTTTCTGCAAATGAACGCATCTGCTGATTTGAACTGTTTATCTCAGGTAAATATCTTATCCTGCCCAAAAGTGTTGATATATACCCGTCTCTTTTTGCCTTTTTAATTGTTTCTGCAATCCAAGTCTTTACACCGCTATATTTTTCAAAGTAACTATTAATATACTTCTGAGCTTCATCAGGAGATATGCCAAGCTGTTGCGATAATCCCCACGATTGCTGTCCGTAAACAATACCGAAATTTATACCTTTTGCCCTGTTTCTCATTTCCTTGGTCACTTCTTCCTTTTTTACGCCGAAAACTTCTGAAGCAGTTATAGTGTGAATATCTTCGCCTTTCATGAAAGATTCACACATTATCTTGTCTTTTGTAATATGTGCTAAAACCCGTAGATCTATCTGAGAGTAATCAAAAGCAACAAGAACATAATTTTTTTCAGGAACAAATCCTCTTCTTATTTTTTTTCCTAAATAAGTTTTAGTCGGAATGTTTTGTAAATTTGGTTCTGATGAAGAAAGACGCCCTGTTGCCGTACCGGTTTGATTAAAAGAAGTATGAAGCCTTTTTGTCTTTGGATTTACTTTGCTTAACAGTGCATCAACAAAAGTTGATTTAAGTTTTGCTATTTCGCGGTAATCAAGAACTATTTTAGGTAACTCGTGTGTTTGAGCCAATACAGACATAACATCTTCATTTGTGGAAAAACCTGTTTTTGTCTTTTTGACCGGCTTTAATTTCAATTTTTCAAAAAGAATATAAGAAAGCTGTTTAGGAGAATTTATATTAAATTCTTCACCTACTATTTTGAATATTTTTTCTTCATATATTTTCATTTCTTTAGAGAATTCTTCGGATAGTTTAAGAAAATATTCTTTATCTATCAGAATCCCTGTTTTTTCCATAACATATAATACAAATATCAGAGGCATTTCGATATCCTTAAATAAAATCTGTAATTTTTTATCAATAAGTTTTGATGCAAGTACTTTTTTACATCTTAATATAAAATCCGATATTTCACAAAATATTTTTTTTGCATTTTCGATATCTATGCTTTCAGCATCACCCGGAAATATAGTTTTCTTTATTTGTAGATGTTCAATTATAATATTTTCTAAAGAAGTATTTTTTAAAGACGGATTTATAAGATAAGAAGCTATCTCTACGTCGAACGTATCAAGGTATGAATTTATTCCACAATCTTCAATAAAATTAATTTGAAATTTCAAATTGTGGGTAATTTTCAGGATGTTCTTATCTTCAAATAATGGCTTAAAATATTTTTTCACTATATCAAAAGTTAATTGATTTCCATAAATTAGTGTTTGGTGTCCAATCGGGAAATACGTCCCTTCATCTTTTTCAGATGAAATTGATAGACCTATTGGTAAATTATCCTTGCCCATGGCAAAATAAAATGAAAACTCTTTTTCTGATTTAAGATTTTCAGCAAAATTAATAAGTTGTGTTTCGTCAGATATAATACTGTAATTTGTTGTTTTAATATCATTATCTTCTTCTTTAATAAGCATTTTAATCAATGAATAAAACTCCATCTTTTGCAAAATATTCAAAAGCCTCTCATTATTAGGACTTGCAGATTTTAACTGATCAAATTCGATATCTATTGGTACATCTTTTATTAGAGTTGCTAATCTCTTAGATAATATTGCTGACTTTGATTGTTCGTTGATCATCAAACCTATTCTCCCTCCGATTAAAGAATAATTTTTTATTATATCTTCTATTTTACCGTATTGATCTATTAGCTTAACAGCGGTTTTCTCACCTATACCTGAAATTCCGGGTATATTATCAGAAGCATCGCCTGCTAAAGCAAGATAGTCAATTATTCTATCAGGAAATACCCCAATTTTCTCTTTTACGCTTTCTTTATCATAGATAGAATCCTTTGGTTCATTTAAAATCCTTATCTTATCATTGACAATTTGAAAAATGTCTTTATCACTTGTTACTATTATCGTATCAATCCCCTGTTCCGATGCTCTTTCAGCAATTGTGGCTATTAAATCGTCTGCTTCGTAACCCTCTTTTTCGAAAATTTTAATATTTAATGCGGAAATAATTTCTTTTGTCATTGGAAACTGGTTTTTCAATTCTTCATCAGTTTTTTTTCTGTTTGCTTTATAGTCCGGAAATTCTTTATGTCTGAAGGTTGGTGCAGGATAATCAAAACAAACAGCAATGTAATCGGGCTTGTATTGCTCGATTATTTTTAACAACATCTTAGTGAAACCGTATACAGCGTTAACGGATTCACCTTTTGATGTTGTAAGATTTTTTATTGCGTGATAAGCCCTGTGTATGTATGAATTTCCGTCGATAAGGTAGAGTATCATAATAGATGCAAGTAAAAGTTAAAAATTATAATAAGTTCAAGTCAAAATTAAGTCTTTCATTTAAACTTTTAATTTATACTTTTAACTTGCCTTTTAAGGGTTATATGGAATTAAGATTTCAGCATCTTTTAGAATTTTGCCATCTGCATCAATTTTACCGGGATTCAGCCCTTTGATTACTTCTGAAAACTTTTCATCACCTAAATATTTTTTAGCCAACTCATTAATATTTTCAAGACCGGACGCTTTGTAATATATATATCTCTTTGGTTCTTCTGTTTGCACTTTCATTATAGTCATTTCTATTCTTCTATTTTTACCGCGTCCTTCTTCAGTGCTATTATCCGCTACGGGATTAAACTCTCCATAGCCTCTAATTTGTAATCTATTGGGATCAATTCCATTTTTTATCAGTTCCTGGGCTACGTTCCAACCCCTCTCTGCGGATAAAAACCAATTATCCTTATATTTACCGCCTTTTAAGGGTGTAGCATCTGCATGTCCTGATATTATTACTGTTCCAGAACTTTTTTTCAAATAATCAGAAACCTCAATTAGTATATTATCAAAATCTTTTGATAAAGTTGGACTTGCGCTCTGGAATATTATGTCCTGAGAAAATGTTACTTTGATTTTATCGCCTGTTATTGCTGAACTGCCGAATTTTTCAAGTTTTTTTACCAATAACTGATCTTCAGTCTTCTGGGCTTCAATGCTTTTTTGCTTCAAATTATAACTATTAGAATAAAGTATAAGAAAGAAAATCATAAGCAATGTCATGGTATTTCCGTAAGAAACAACCCATAAATTTGGGTCCATCCTTGATGATTCGCCAAATCGTCTTCCGAATGAAAAAAATTTACCTTTAGCCATATTTTAAACAATCCTCGATTGTTTATCCGCCATAGAATCAGTGGCGGATATTTATTACAAGAGATGATTACTCAGATAATAGCATAGCTGTCATTGCGAGAGCCAATTTATTGGCTCGTGGCAATCCCGTAATTAAGAGATTGCTTCCCGCTACTAATCCGCTAGCCGGCGGAGTAGGTAGGCAATAACATCGAGACATAGTATAATACCTAAGAAAGCTTCAGATACTTTCTTTGTAAATAATGTTTATTTCAATCCTTCTATTTTGTTTTTTATGTTCTTCGGT
Source organism: Elusimicrobia bacterium RIFOXYD2_FULL_34_15 (assembly GCA_001800605.1). GTDB lineage: Bacteria > Elusimicrobiota > UBA8919 > UBA8919 > UBA8919 > UBA9627. The sequence continues at coordinate 21,944 of MGVS01000003.1, read as the reverse complement.
ATCATTTGGAAAGATAGGATGAAATTCACCGTAACCTGCAATTACAAGCCGTTTTGGATCTATTCCCTGCTCCTCAAAATATTTTACCACATTTCTTGCTCTATCAAGTGATAGTTCCCAGTTCGAAGTAAACCCCAAGTTTTTTCCTATAGGTGTGTCATCTGTATAACCTTCTATTACAGCCCTATAATCAACGTCATAAAGATATGCAATGATATCATCAAGCTGACTTTTTGCTTCATCATTAAGTTTTGAAGAACCTAAATCAAATAAAATCGGAGAATCCAATACAAGTTTAATACCTTGTACATCCGTATTGGTCTTTGACACCGCTTCATATCCGATATAACCGCCTGATTTATCATCTGGTATTACCTTTTTTGTTTCATATTTTCTTTCTTGTTGAGTAATTGTTTTATTTAAGGAATTTGTAGCTTCCGTATATGCTTCAAAAGATACCTTAGTTAATCCCCAAAGCATCAAGAAGAATAGCATCAGATTAGTCATTAAATCAGCATATATTGTAAGCCATATAGGAGAATCAGCACGTTGTTCAGTGTTATATAGTATTCTACGATTTTTTTTTTTACCCATAATGAACAACTTACAGGATAGAAAGGTAAAAAGGTAGAGAGGTAGAGAGATAAGGATTTAAAACTTTTTGTTTTTCCTTTCCACCTATTTACCCATCTCACTTTCTCCCTGATTTATTTATTTTTTACGCATTCTGTATGCGAGATATGCTTCTAATTTTCTTCTTAGAATTAACGGTATATCGCCGGCTTGTATGGACAAAATACCTTCAATCATTACTTCTTTCGTGAGAATTTCAGCATCGGAAAGTGCATTTAATTTTGAACCTAACGGAAGGAAGATAAAGTTTGTGGAAAAAATACCATAAAATGTCGTTGTCACTGCAATAGCCATTGAGGCGCCCATTGTCTTTGGATCGGCAAGATTTTTTAATACCTGAACAACACCAATTAGGGTTCCCAGTAGTCCGAATATTGGGGCATATGTTCCCATTGTCCTAAAAACAGATGCATTAGCCATATGTCTTTTACGTATGAAAATAATTTCAGTCTCAAGATTTTCTCTTATTAAATCAGGCGATAAACCGTCAATTAGTAGTTGTATCCCTTCTTTTAAAAATCTGTCTTCAATTCTTACTACATCTTCCTGCAAGGAATCTATACCTGAACGTTTTGACTTTTCACAAAGACCAATCAATGTATTTATTATCAATTCCGGTTTTTGTCTTAATGATGCAGGAAATATTGTGAAAAAAGACGCCCTTAACGCAGTTTTCATTTGTGTGAAAGGAACAGAAATCATTGTAGCACCAAGTGTTCCTCCAAAAACAAGAATTGCTGCATATTTATCAAAAAGTAAACTTAATATTCCGCCCTGTTGCATGACTATATAAACAGCGCCAAATCCAATTCCTAAACCAAGTATAGTTAAAATATCCATAAAAAAAAAGTCAAGTTAAAATTAAAAGTTTTGGTAATATTTTATTAACTGAATTTATAAAATCCGTCAATTTTTTCCGCCACTAATACTTTGGCGGATCCGCCTACGACTCAATGGCGGAAACTTTTAACTTGTCTCTATTTTAACTTGCCTTATTAGCCTCCTCTTTCTTTTTTTAATCTATCTTTTATTCTTGCTAAACGTTCCTCGCGTGATTCATTTGTTTCGTTGCCAGAAACAGTTTCTTCTTTTTCTTCTGTTTTAACTGTATTCTCTGAAGTTTCTTCTACCTTTTCACCTTTTGCAATAATAATCCTACCCTCGTTTCTTAATTTACGCATTATTGTGATTATTCTTTTTTCTTCTTCGTCTATCATAGCTTGTGAAACATTCTGATTCAGCTCAATTTCTTGTTTTAACATCTCAGCAGCACCCGTAGGAAGCGTTTTTAATATTTTTTCGCGAGTTACATCCTTAGCCACTCGTAATCCTATCGCCCAAGACGGAAGAGGTATTTCTCTGAAAAGGATTCTTAACCCGGATGAATCAACAAAATATAAATCATCTATATTCAGAAGCTGGGTTCTAACCTGTTCCGCAAGTTCGGGATTTGATACAGATAAAGAAGAAATTATGTTTTCACAAGTTTTTTTATCTGAGCTTTCACATATTTTTATTATCTGAGCAGAACCGCCGATTAAATAATCTATTTTTTTCTTCAACTCTAATTCCATTATCTCGACATCATCGGGCTCAAGTTGTTTTACACTGGCAAGTTCAACAGCTACCTTTGATTGAAGATCTATAGGCAACTGTGATAATACAAAAGACGCCCAATCATTTCTCATATAGCTTAAAACAAGAGCTGTTCTATCGGGTGATTCAGTTTTTAATAAATATGCAAGATTCCAGAGATTACCGTCATTAATAAAAGAAAAAAGTGTCGGTTTTTTTGATCTACCTTCTTCAAGTGACATAGTAACAGGCCCACCACCTCCACCACTGGTATGTACATTTATCTGGGGTTGAGCCATTGCTTGATTGTTATCTGAAGTTTGTGCGGATTTTACATTAAGTGTTCTAAGCAGGTGCTGGAAAAATACATTTAGCGGGCCAAACAGGAAAAACGCAAATAATACAATACCTAAAAACCATATTAATGACGGAAAATTTGTAAATATTTGATACCAGGGAATTTGTTTTTTATAAAACTCTGTTTTTTCAACAGCCAAAATGTCTCCCCGTTCTACGTTAAAATTAACCAATCCCGAAACAATTGTTTTTGCTTCGTTAATAATATTATCCGGAACATTTTTGTCAAATTTTACCGTAACAGTTATTTTTTTGATAAAGTTTTTCATCACCTCTATATTACTCTCATTAGGCGATACAACAACCTGTACGGGAGATTGAGACGTTTTTTCTTCATCACCCAAACCTTTTTTTGCAGGTATTCCTGGTAAAATATAATCTTTCTTTTTTATAGTCGGGGCTTGCAACTGTTCTATCTGAGGAGTTGTATTTGTCCTATTGGCTTCTTCGATTATCGGTTCAATATTCACCATTACAATAAAATCTTGGGGATTCACTAGTTTTGCCAAAGCATCAGTAACCCTTTTTTCTATATTGGTTTCAAGAGTTAGCTTTTCACGATCAATATTATCGATAGCACAGAGACAATTAAACCCCGTTAGAAAACACATAACAATGATAATTCCATAACGACTATATACTTTATTCATTACATGTCCAATAGTATCATAAATCATATTGGTTAGTTTTCTAAACGGGGAAAAATTCCCGCCACTAAATCGCAGGCGGGTCCGCCAAAGTCTTAGTGGCGGAAAAAATGAAAAAACTTGTCCCGATTTATCGGGATTAAAAATAAATAAAACACCTATAATTATTTTTTTAAAATGTTTCATTAAAAAACACCTTTTTTGCTGCCTGCCCCAGACTTATCGGGGTCATTCTAAAGAATCTCGCCTTAAAATACCTAACTACAGATGCTTCCCGCCACTTAACCGTAGGCGGGCAGGCACTCCGTTCAGCATGACACCTTTGTTTAAATCTGTGTAATCTTGTTTTTAATCGTTTTAATCAGTGATTGTTGAGTTTTCTCAACAATCACATTATACATTTTTTTTACGGTATATTCAACTCTTGACCATACGATATTGTCCATCTATTTGGTAATATATCTTTATTTGCTTCGTAGATTTTGGACCAACTGGTTTTATTACCATAAAATTTTTCTGATATTTTCTGAGGAGTATCGCCTCGTTGAACAGCATATTTTCTAACTAATGGCTTTTCTCCAAGTTTTTCGACTTTTGGAACCGTGGTTTCTCCTTTAAGAAACTCTCTTATTTGAACATTGTTCGGGTCGTATCTTAATGCATCCCGCCATACTGATTTAGCTTTATCAAAATCACCCATTGCCCAGTATGCAGAACCAAGCCGCATAAGCGCGACAATATTATCTTCTTCCAACTCCAAAACGGTTTTACATTCTGTAATCGCTTGAACATATTTTCCGCTGTAAATATTCTCAAGTGCCTGTTGCAGTTTCCTGCTTACCAACGTCAAGCCGGATATAGATTCTTCCTGCCCTGCATAACCCGGAAATTCCTTGGTTATCAATTCGAACAATTGTGTTAATGAATTGTTCTCTGGAGCAAGTTCCGTAGAATACCTGATCGCATTTACCGCAAGAACAGGACTATTATCAAAATATGCAGTCAAACCTTTTCTGATTATTTTTGATATTTTTTCATTATCGGTCAGTTCAGGAAACATGGACGCTACTGAAGTCATTTTCTTTTTTAATAATTGAGCTCCCTGATTCTTTGGATTATATTCAATTGCTTTAACAATATTTTCTAGCGCTTTTTGATAGAATCCTTTTCTGTATAAATCCTGTGATACTTTTACTAATAGATCAGAAGCTCTTTTATCATCTTCAGTTACAGTTTTTGCGGTGATAGCAACTCCTTCACCTGTCAATTCTTCCTGTTCTGGCAGAAACTCCATAGTTAATTGCTCTATATTAGGAACAGGCCCGAATGAAATAGAAAATGCTAATTTATGTGTACCGTAAGTATTATTAATTCCGGCAAGCGGGTAAATAAATGAATAATCAATTTTATATATACTTTTACTTACACCAAATCCTAATGATAATTTTCTTAATTCTTTACTGCCAAAAGCCATTGCACCTCTTAACGCAAAAACTTTTTTCATGAAAAATCTCTCAAAACCTGCAATAAAATCGGTATCATTTGCTTTAGATATAACTTCAAGAGATAAATTTGAAGTCCTAGGTGAATATGAAAAACCTGCCCTTACTGTTTTTTCAACTTTATCAGATTCCACTAATCCTACATCAGGTGAATTTATATTTTGGACTACAACACCCAAATTATATCTTGATTCCGGCCTATAAAATATTCCGATATCCGATGAAAGTTTAGACTTGCTTTTACCGGCTGAAAACACTTCGTCCGGTTGTCCTGAAGCATTACCCGTATCGTCAATAGCATTTTCAGTATATTCATCTGAACCATAAACATGAGAAAGCGATTTCATTGTTATTCCAACACCTACTTTAGGTATAATTCTCATTCCATACGAAAATAAAATTATTTTTTCTGTATATAAACCGGTAAGAGCAAGTGAATATATTCCCAGTCCTACCGTACCAAATTTACCAAATGGATTTACATACAATATATCCGAATTGGATATATTTGAACCATCAGTAAGCCCCCAATAAAGTTTCCCGTACGATGCTATCAATTCATTATTTTGAAGACGATAAAGACCCGCCGGATTATAGTATATTGCATTAGCATCATCTGAAAGAGCCGTAAATGCCCCACCCATAGCCGCAGGTCTTACACCGGGAGCAATATCATCAAATGCAGAAAACAACGCCGCAGGTAAAAGACTAAAAGTTATAAGTAATAACAATAGTTTTATATTTTTCATATAACCATCCACAAACGCACAATCCCGTCAACGCACCATCCCACTATCCCGCAATCGCACGACTTAAGTCGTGCGCCTACTCGTTACTCATTACCCGTTACCCGTTACTTTATCTATTTAGCCACTACTACCGTCCCATTAAAAACTTTACCTTCAACATCAATCTGATAAATATAAATCCCGGAAGAAACCACTTTACCACTGTCATCCTTCCCGTTCCATGTTATTTTTGCTGATAAATCATTATTTAGCATATCAGCAACAAAATATCCGTTTAATGTAATAATCTTTCCGCTTACATTAGAATCGTTCGGATTATCATAACTTATTATCAAATAATCATTTATTCCCGAACTGGATGCAGGTGTTATTATTTTTGGTTTTACTTCCGCAATTTTAAACCCTTCAGCAAATAAAAAATTCAAAAACGTTAGACATATTAAGATTGAAGTTAATAGTTTAAATATATGTTTAAAAACATTAAAAGATAAATATTTCATTTTATCCCCCCAGCAGGCAATCTTAAAGTAAATGTAGCGCCTTTTTTATCGCCATCGCTTGATACCAGTATTTTACCGTTATGTTTCTGAATAATTCCGTACGAAATAACCAACCCCAAACCGGTCCCTTTACCAGGTTCTTTAGTTGTAAAAAATGGAGTGAACATTTTTTCAAGATTTACTTTTGATATTCCGTCTCCAGTATCCTTAAAAGCTACCGTAACATAATTATTTATTACAACATCTGTAACAATCGTAAGCGTTCCACCGTGTTTCATAGCATGGATTGCATTTGTAATTATATTTAAAAATACCTGCTGGATATGAGGTTGTGAAATATATGCTTTTGGAACTTCTTTTCCGTATTTTTTTACAACGTTTATTTTAGATGCAATTAAATCTGACGAACATATATCCAAAGAATTGTCCAATAATTTAGGAACATCAATATACTCAAAAGTATAATCTTTCTGCCTTGAAAAATCCAACAATCCCTTAGTAATCTTTCTGCATCTTTCTGCTGCTTTCCCGATTTTTTCAAGTGTTTCTCTAATTGGATCCTGAGGCGGAAGTTTTTCAAGAAGCATCTCTGTCTGGCCTAAAACGCCGGTTAAAGGATTATTAAGTTCATGTGCAATACCGCCGGCAAGCTGGCCAAGGGAAGCCATTCTATCCATCTGAATCAACTGTGTCTCCGATCTCTTTAGATTTTCAGCCATCTTATTAAATGCTTCTGCAAGCACCGTTAATTCATTGTGGCCGGAAATCTCTATTCTCTGTGAAAAACTGCCGTTGCCAATCTTTTCAGCTCCTTCTTTAAGCTTTGTCAAAGGTCTTGTTATAGTTCTAAATAAAAACACGGAGAGCATCATTGCTAAAATAATAGCTAGTACAGATAAACCAACTGATATTATAAAATTAATTTTTTCCATCCTTAAAGATTCTTTTTCCGCAATCTGATATGCATTAATTTTTTTTTCATATTCGCTTTTTATTCTCTCTTTAATTTTATCATAATATGATAGAACATTATTTTCTATCATGCTGATAGCACGTTCCCTTTTACCTTCCGAATACATATTTATTGCATTCTGCCATCTCGAAATCAATATATTACACGCATCTGCAATTTCAGAAAATTCGATATATTCTGCTTTACTGATTTTAAAATTATTAAGCTGCAAGGAATAATCGTTAATTTTCTCTTGCAATAAACCTGAAAATTCATTAAATTTGCTTTTTTCAGAAGAATCTCCCAATACAAGATAAAAATCACAAGCAGAACCTGATTTTTCGAGATAATATTGTATTTCTCTTATACCGGCCATTAGAGAATAGTTCTGCACAGAATCCATAAGGTAATCCCTTTGTATTTTACCTTGAAAAAATAGTATAGAAGCGATAAAAACAACTATCGCAATCATTAAAGCAAATGAAATTATTAACCGGTTTTTAATTGTCATTTTACTTCCTCAAATTCTTTTTCGGCTTCTGAAATATCTATTCCTTTCCCTTTATATTTTTCTATTATTTTTGAGATTATTGCTCTCTTCTCTTCTTTCTTTGCGCCTCTTGATTTTAATTTCATGTAATAACTAAAAGAATAATTAAAATCTTTCCTGTATGTCTGCTGTATTTTGATAACAGAATCCCTTTCTTTTTTGGCATCAGAAATATTAATACCGTTATTATCATATTTTTTTATGATTTTGTCAAGCAGTGTTAATCTTTCCGGAATCTCCGCACCGTCAGAAACCCTCTTCTGATAATTTAACATTAAATCTTTAAACTCTTTTTCTGTCTCGCTTTTCTTCATCGTTTTTACTAATTCTGCTTCCTGGACGGCTGATGCCTTCTGAATATTTTCCATTTCCAGTTCTCTTCTTTTTGCTTCTGCTAATCTTGCGGCTGTTTCTCTTTTAATTATGTCAGCTTCTTTCTGTAATTTTTCTGCTGCAACGATTGCTTTCCGCTGTTCTTCCATCTGTTGAAGCCTATTTATCTCATCTCTTTTTGCTTTATCAGAGATACTACCTTTTCCAAATTTTATATTAAGTGAAATTTTGTGTGTACCGTAAGTATCTTTTATTCCTGTTAAAGGCCAAACAAATGCATAATCAAAAGATAAATTATCAAACTTCATACTTGAACCAACTGTTATAGTTCCTAATCTACGGCTGCCGATTAATAATCCGCCTCTTATTCCAATATTCTTGTCGGTAAACCATTTTTCTGCACCAGTTAAAATATTTAAATCACTATTCTTATTAAATGCTTCCAATGATAATAGATAATTTGTTTTATTATAGGAAACACCTAAGCGATATGATATGGGCAATTTTTCCGTATTTACAAGCCCTATATCAGGCGATGTAACATTCTTTGCAGAAAATCCAAAAGTCAAAGTATTTGAATACATGTAAAGTAATCCCAAGTCGCCGCTTATTGAATTTGTTCTGCTGCTCTTTTCAAAGACAGGATCTCCCGAAACTCCTTCTATGTCAACCCGGGTGTTGCCGTTAGAGTCAATAGCTGTCTTTGTATAATCATCACTGCCAAATTTTCTCATAAGATCTTTTACACTAACTCCCATTGATAATCTATTGAAGATATTATAAGAATATGCTAACGATAACACAGTTTCATCATAGAAACCGGATAATGAGAGATTGTACCATGCAAATCCCATTGCTCCGTATTTTTCTGTAGGATGCGCAAAACCAACAAACGACGAACCAAGCGATGAACCGTCATCCAATCCCATAAAGAGCCGTCCATAATTTGATGTGAATTCTGATTTCTTTAATAATGATATCCCTGCCGGATTGTAGAAAAGAGCATTCACATCATCCGAAACAGCTGTAAACGCTCCTGCCATTCCTTGTGGTCTCGCTCCGACATTCAATTCATCAAATGCTGAATAAATATAATTTGCATTGAAAATTGAGAAACATACCACAAGGATTGCTAGAGACAGAACATTACCAGTCCATTCTCTGATGGTTTTTAAAGTTTTTAATATCTGGTTTAAAGTTCTGTTCATTTTATTATACCGTTACAGCTGTTCTGTCGGCCTTTTTTAACTCCAATTTATGGAGCTGTTCCCCAAATACTGACTGTGAATGAAAATACACCGCTCTGAGATGAAGTAGTAGGCATTGTAATCCTTGACCACAATCCACGTGTATACCCAACATCCGCTTTCTGGCCCCATGCATTAGCAGCAGCTTGTGAAGTAGTAACGCTGCTTGCAGTTACTCCATCCGTCCAATTCGGCATAGATGCACCTGCTACTGAAGTTCCTAACATAAGCGCATACTCGTTGCCAACTGGTATGGTACTAACAAGTGACCACGTTCCCGAATTAGGTCCAGATGCATTGGTACCCTGGACTTGCCAATCCTCCATAGTATTACCATCATTGGATAGCGTACCAATGTAAAAATTGGAAGATGCCCCAAGATTTACTGTACCGAAGTAATTACTAGCAGATGATATGCTGACACCATATGCTATGTTGCCAATGGTAACTGTCAATACAATATTATCCGGATTTGTCGCTGCATAACCTATTCCTGTCATTACTGCTAAAATCAACAATAGACCTAAAATCTTTTTCATTTTACTCACCCCCCCTCTTTTATTATTTTTTTTGTATTCAATTCCAAAGCGAGACATGAACCGTTCTGATACATGGCGGGCCTGCCCGCCGAAGCTTTTGCGGAGGCGGGCCGGTGTCAACAATGATCTTCCCCCGAAGAATGATTGAAGGACATCCATGCCCGCCCCTATAACTTTTAACATATAACTTATAACTTTTAACTTGCAGTTTATTATGGGGCTGGCAGGAGCACTCGTATCTTCCCCCGAAGAAATTGAGGACATCCATGCCAGCCCAAATAACTTATAATCAATAACCGATAACCGATAACAGGTAAATCTAACTACCGGTTTAAGAACCGCATTATAGATATTTATTAAATATGGTTTATATATATTCATCATTTCGCCACCACCACAGTACCGTTAAATACTTTTCCGTCAGCTTCTATCTGATAGATGTAGATTCCCGAAGATACCGTCTTGCCGGATGAATCTTTACCATCCCACTTGAGTGAATCTTCAGTATCACCACGTGTCATATCAGACACAAAGGCACCGTTTATATCAAATACCTTGCCGTTAATTCCGTTATCGTTACCTTCATATATGAAGTTTGTAACATCGTTCCATCCGTCACCGTTAGGTGTGAATATCCTTGGATACACTTTTGTTAATGCAAACTTAATAGCTCTTACTGATTGTCTTATTTGATATTTGCCGCCTTTCTTTGTTTTTATAGATACTGTCTGATTATTAGTGTCAACTTCTCCGCCGATTTTCACCCATTCAACACCGTTAAACCAGAACAATGCTAAATTATCTTTTGCCTGAGATGCGGCTAAAGCAGGCGCTTGCACAACTCCGTCAGTTGTTGCATATGATATCTTTACGTCTGCTAGTGCCCTTGAGAATAGTAAACCGGTTACAACTTCTTCTGTTTTCACTTTCTTAGGAACGAATGTAAATGATTTAATTACTTTTCCCGATTCTTCGGATGTAAGATTAACAACATCAAAATAAATGTCATCACCAAATGAATTGGTTTCTTTATAAAGAATATTGCATATATTTAATGGCATTGAAATACATGTTTTTGGACTTATGGAATCGAAGAATGAAATATAAGAATCTATTGATGATTCAACCCTTGCTGATGGTTTTGAACAATTAAGAGAAGTGTCATGTGTAGTCAACCAATAATAGTATTCTCTTCCGTACGTGTAGGTTGTGGTAGAAGTTACATTAATCGGTAGTTTCCATGTTGTTGCTGATCCGCCGATCGTAGAGGATCTATATAAAGTATAATAAGAAAGGTCATTTGCAGTATTATTATCTGTTGATTTAGTTACTGCATCCCATGTGATAGTCATTTGGTCTCTATCAGATGAATACGAAATCCTTATATTTCTCGGTTCTCTCGGCGGTGTCTGATCAGCAGACGGCGGGGCAATCACATTTGTGGTAACTGAAACTGAATAATTAGGTATGCCATCATATGTGAATGCAGTATAATAATATTTCAAATTAGGTATCAAATTGGAGTGTACATAATATGTTGCTGAACCCGTTAGCAATACGGTGGCATCGCCGGTTGTAACACCAACTGCGTAATTATAACCTCTTACCGGTTTAAATGTAGTTGGAGCATCATACGAATAAACAATTAATGTACCTTTGTAGTCAGTATCAGTAGGATTTGTCCAATTAAGCTGTACTTCTCTGCCTACCGGCTGATAAATTGGTTTTGCAGCAAAATTAGATATAACAGCAGGCGGTGTCTGGTCTATTGTATACGCGTTTGGTGAATTTGAATAGTTGGACCAGTTAGGTATCTCGTCACCTGTCAGCATGCAGAACCACCATGTTGTGCTGTCTGCAAGGCCTGTAACTATGTACGACTCGGCCAAACCTACGATAGTAGAGGTCGAAATTGAACGTCTATTATAAGAAGGTATTGAATCCCAGGCAACAGCAGAAGGTATAGAACCAAATGAAGAGAATCTTATATCATATATGCCGTTTGTAAGATTAGCAGGTCTGCCAACATCTTCAGTCGGAGCATTCCATTTAAGTTCTACGTCATTAAATCCGATATTACCAACCGTCAGCGTAACCGCAGCAGGCGAAATATTATCAAATCCAGCTCTACAGAATGCCTTTGTATTAACGGTCGCAACATCTGAAGTAGAATTCCAAATTGAAATATTATTTACATCATCTTTTGCTTTAATTGCAAACCAGTAAGTTACACCAGGTGTCAATCCTGATACCAGCAATTGTTGTTGAGAAAGCGGGGAGATATTAGCTGCTGTTACGGTTATTGTCTGACCGATTAAATCATAGTTTGAATTGGTTATTATCTGCTGAGCATACTTTATATTAAATGAACCGTTTAAACTACCTGTAATTCCATCATCACCAGGCGCTGTCCATTGTAATAAAACTTCTCCTTCGTAAGTTCCCGTCAGTGCTGTTAAATCAGAAATTGCAGTTGGAGATACAGTATCGAATTTTACAGTAGCTGATGATATATTGAATGAAGTAGATAATAAACGACCCTCATCCTCAGCCCTAATTGCCATATATACATATCTTCCGTAATATTCAGAATCAAATGACAAACCGGTTTCTATACGTTCATACATGTATTCATCACCCGGACCATTTTCTCCGTCATTACCTCTATCTCCTTGTTCTGTCCAGAATTGCGGATATTCAGTTGCCTGATTCCACCATGAAGTTGTATTATTTGCCAAATCTGCAAGCGAATTTGTGGAATATCTAACATGATATGGCCAAAGTATTCTAAGTTCACCGAAGTTAGGTGATGGCTCTTCTGCAGGCACTCTGAAACTTACGTCTATAGTACCCTCAACACTTCCGGAAACCGCTTTAAGATTAAGTATAGAACTCGGTGGTCCGATATTAAGATAACACCTTAATTCAATGTGATCCGGATTTGTTGCATTCAAAGGATTAATAACCGATATAAGATAGAAAGCGACTATTATAAACAGGGACATAGCGCTCTTTAACCATTTTTCTATGGTTTTTATTGAAATTAATATCTGGTTAAAGATTCTGTTCATATTATTTTAAATAACTATCTTTCATCGACCTTTCCGCCGAATTACTAAGATAGCGGGCCTGCCCGCCGAAGCTTTTGCGGAGGCGGGATGGAGTCAACAAATATCTTCCCCCGAAGAATATTTTGAAGGACATCCATGCCCGCCCCAATAACCTATAACCTGCTCTTTCACTTATTGCAGGGCTGGCAGGAGCACTCGTATCTTCCCCCGAAGAAATTGAGGACATCCATGCCAGCCCAGAAACTTTGTGGAAACAAATGGGCAGGCAAACAGAAATATCTTCCCCCGAAGAAAACTTCCGTGCCCGCCCGTCTCTTTCCACAGATAAAACAGGGCGAGTGACAGTATTCCAAAGCATCTTCCCCCGAAGAATATTTTGGAGAACTACCGCACCCGCCCCATTAACTAATGACTGATAACTTATAACCAATAACTTTAAACCTTTAACTTCTAACCTATAATCTGCCTTATCATTCATATGGAAACAAATGGGCAGGCAAACAGAAATATCTTCCCCCGAAGAAAACTTCCGTGCCCGCCCGTCTCTTTCCACATCTGAATTTATATATTTATAACTGTTTACTGTATTCTGTATACTCTGTACTGAAGTTAAAGGGCGGATATGAGTCGTCAATAATCTTCCCCCGAAGAATGATTGAAGGACATCCATACCCGCCCCAATAACTAATAACAAAACTAAAGAGTTTATAAAATAAAATACCCCTGTTAACATAACAGAGGTAAAATAATCATATATATTAATGATTAAAGAAATAACCTTAACCAAGCTATAAATAAATAGAGCGGGCACGGAAGTCCTCCATCGCCGGTTGAGCCGGACGATTATTCTTCGGGGGAAGAATTTTTTTAGTTGTTCAACCAGGTCCCGTTTTTTCACGGGACTAGGCAAAACCACTTTTGATGGATTTCAACCTGGACACTCTTCAAGATTCAAGTTATAGGTTTTAAGTTATAAGTTAAAATTTTTAACTTTTAAATTCATACCTTATACTTGCCTCTTTAATGCCCAGATCAAATTCACCGGTTTTTTTGATCTAGATTTTTTCTAGATACTTTCAAAGAACTCCATCTAAACTAAATCAAAGTATCACTTCTATTACGGAGCTGTACCCCACATACTGACTGTGAATGAAAATTGACCACTCTGCGATGAAGAACTCGGCATCGTGATCCTTGACCACAATCCACGGGTATATGCAACATCTGCCCTCTGGCCCCATGCACTAGCGTCAGCTTGTGCTGTGGTAACGCTACTTGCATCAACAGCATCTGTCCATGTTGGAGCGACTGCACCTGCTACAGATGTTCCTAACATAAGTGCGTACTCGTTGCCAACTGGTATGGTGCTAACAAGTGACCATGAACCTGCGCTGGGTCCTGATGCATTAGTACCTCTGACTTGCCAATCTTCCATGGTATTGCCATCGTTTGACAGCGTACCAATATAGAAAGCTTGTTGCGCACTAAAATTCACAGTACCAATGTCATTACTTGCAGATGATATACTGACACCATATGCTATGTTGCCAATGGTAACTGTCAATACAATGTTATCCGGGTTTGTCGCTGCATACCCTACTCCTGTCATTACTGCTAAAATCAACAGTAAACCTAAAATCTTTTTCATTTTTTCTCACCTCCTCTTCTTTTTAATTTTCCATATTTGATTACTTGAAGTTAAAGTGGACTTCTTACTTTCATTAAAATTATAATGAAAAAAAGTCATTTTGTCAAGTACTTTTTTAATAAATGTGACAAATATCACAAACCAATAAATCTATCGTCAATAAAAATAGTAGAAAAAATAAAAAAAACTGACATAAATATAAAACCATACAGTTTGGTTCAACTTTTTGTCAGTTTTGTTATAAACTTGAATTTACAAACGTTCTTATTTTTCTGCAATTTTTAATAGTAAATTAATATGTAGTTTTGAAATATATAACCTTTTTCTAAATGCTTTTTAATAACTTATTCGCCTGTTGTTACAAATAATTTAGAAAAATATTCTATAGGAACACCACTGCCGATTTCAGCTTTTATCAGAAAAATATACTTTTTATCTTTATATTTCTCTTCTTTTGGTATTTTAAGCGTTAAATATACTTTTTCTATGGTTTCTCCATTTAATTTCAATTTTTTAGGTGTAACTTCCAAAAAGCTTGGATCACCTATAATGTAGCCTTCTGATGAACCATACATTTTTTCATCATAAAGTATTGAATGTAAAGTTAATTTTATGGCATCATCAGCTTTATTTATCAAACTCAGTTTTACACCTTTTTCTTTCCTAAGATCTATTTTCCTCCCAAGTTCTATCGGATCCTTCACTTTTATATTCAAAGGGTCAAATTCAAAATTCAATGAATACATTATTTTTCTTTGTTTTTCTTGTCTAAGTGCATTCGGTCCCATAGTTCCTAATGAAAATCTTATTCTGGTTTCCGCACCCGTTGCTATCGTTACCTGGGTTTGAGGACCAACATTTATACCAGTACAAAGAAACTGTGCCTGATAATGTTTACCTATTAACTTGGGATCGTTAGGAATATTAATAATTACATCTGATACGCCTCTCTCGCCGGGTCCCAATCTCATTTTATTCGGCACTACCTTTATCCATTCAGGATCCGGTATTGGTTCATAACCTTCCTTTAATTTTTTCTGTGTTGGTACCATCACTTCTATTGTTCCGTCAACCGGAACATCCCCCTTATTAACTATAATAAACGGTACACTTTTTAATGCTCTTAGATTCAAACTTTCACCAATGGGTAAATTCTCAAGAATAAAATCACCAAAAATTGCTGTAACACCGGCATATGACTGCCTCACTAATAAAAGACACCAAACTAGAAACAAACAAGTGTGAATATATTTTCTCATATTATCTTCCTCCTTTTGTTATTACTATATAAGAGCAGTGAGTACTTATTCAACGCTCTAATAATACTATTTTTCTTTTATTTTATCAAGGCATACAGCAAGATTTCTTTTTGCTTCAGTATATTTTTGATTTATCATTATTGCTTTTCTATATTGTTCGGCTGCATCTATATAATTTTTGTTTGAGTAATATGCAGTTCCAAGCAGATTATACAATTTTTCATTAAATGGCTGCTTTTTAATCATTTCTTTACAAATCGATATCACATTATTATACTTTTCTAATTTTAAATATATATAACATAATTGAAATTGCGCTTCAGGGAAAACCGGTTTTATTGATAATGCATAATTCAAATTCTGCAATGCTTCATTGTATTTGCCTTCATTTAAATATATAGTTGATATGCCAAAATAAGGTTCTGCATATCTATTTGATTTTTTTAGTGCACTTTCAAAACATTCTCTTGATTCTCTATATTTTTTTTCTATTAAAAATATCGAACCAAGATTTACGTAAGATTCCACAAAATCCGGATTTAATTTTATTATAGCTAAATATAAAGTTTTTGCCTTTTCATATTGTTCTGTAAAATAATAAAAATTTGCATATGATAAATAAGCGGGTATTTTTTCCAAAACATCAAAACTACTTACTTCAGGTTCTTTAATAGAGCTTTTTACTTCATTATTATTTTTAATAAAAACTACGCCTGATTCGTCAAGGTATGCAAGCTTCCATAATTTATCTTTATTTAAATATTTAATCAAATTTTCAGAGTGAGGCGATAGTGGGTGCAAAAGTACATATTCTACACTATATTCATCTTTTACTTTATCAAAAAAAACTTCAGGATTATCGTAAACACTTTTATATTTTTCCAGAAATTTTTCGCCAAAAACTTCCATCCTACCATCCATAAATACTTTTCTTTCCGGATAACAATCCCATGTAAAATATCCGCCTATTAAAGCATCGTTAAATATATTGCCTTTTAAATTATTATTTTTAATAAATTCATCTGCACCTATTGGGAACATAATATCAACCTTCCCGACTCCGAAATTTTTAATAACACCGCCATACACATAATATTTATCTAATGCAATATTATAAGAAGTTATAATAACAAATAATAAAATAAAAATCAAATATCCATATTTAAAAATCTTAAATAATCTAATATTTGGATCAATTCTTATATCTCTCATATTTTCGGCATTAAAAATAGTTATTATACATGCAACGAAAGCAAAATTAGCGGTATTTCTTACAGCGAGCCAGCTTAAGTAAAGAAAAACTATATAAACTAATAATCTGGAAATTCTGATTTTTTTTGTTAAAATAAAACCTGCTAAAGATATCAATATAAGAAGTATATATGCGTATTTATTATAACCCTCTTTTTCTGCTAAAAATAGCGGAGCAAGCTCAACTACACTTTTCGAATACGCCGAAGCTT
>MGVS01000003.1:0-4849 GCA_001800605.1 Elusimicrobia bacterium RIFOXYD2_FULL_34_15 | reverse complement strand
AACCGTGCATATTAGTCCATAAAATCTGCAAAAATGGTAATATAAATAATAATTTTTTATTTCTTTCCCGTGTATATTTATCTAATATTAAAATAAATAAAACGGTATATAATGAAGAGAACATCTCGGGCCTGTATAAAAACCGGCGGCTAGCGAGTAAAATGGTAAGTAACACAGAAAAACTCGTTATATAAAAATCTGACTTTTTTCCGGTTTGGAACAATATAAAAAATGTTAAACCAACTATTATCAATTGATATAAAAAAATACCGAATATGCCTGATAATTTATAAAACAAATACAGTATTACCTGAAATAACCAGTGTGAATCTATATAATAATTCTCTGCA
The DNA here is from genome assembly GCA_001800605.1 of Elusimicrobia bacterium RIFOXYD2_FULL_34_15. GTDB lineage: Bacteria > Elusimicrobiota > UBA8919 > UBA8919 > UBA8919 > UBA9627. Next base: position 4,499 of record MGVS01000003.1, on the reverse strand, counting down.
GTATAAGAAAATGGATCTAAAAATGGCACCCTGAAATTATGCCATATATATTTTCCTGCTGATAAATGAAACCATACGTCGTATTCGTGGATTTTAACAAAAAGAAAAAAAAATAATAATATTATTAAAAACGATATGATTACTATTCGTAGTACTTTTGATAGGGTCATTTATAATTCTTTTTTTTAGTTATTTCACTTAATAAATATCTTGCTTTTTCGTAGTTAGGATCAATTTCAAGCGATTTTTCCAGTTCTTTTATTGCCTCACCATATCGAAAAGTCAAAAAATATACCGTGGCAATATTACAGTGAATTTCAGCAACATCCTGCTTTATCTTAAGTGCTCTATTAAAATATTTAAGTGCTTTATCAAATTGACCCCTGCTTCCGCAAATTATACCAACAGCATTTAAAGGAACATAATCGTCAGGATTTATCTCTGCTGACTTCACATAAAATTGATTTGCAAAATCAAAATTTCCCTGTATTTCATAAATTTCCGCTAAATGTGCATACGCAACAGAAGATAACGGATTAATTTCTATTTCTTTATTAAAATTTTCTATTGCTTTATCATACTGTTTTCTTAATTTATATATGATACCCATATTTATAAACGGCGTTCTGTAATACTGGTATTGTCTCATGTCCACTATTTTCTGATATAATTCAAGTGCTTTATCAAATTGTTCATTATCCTTATAAACAAACGCTAAAGCATTTTTTGCATCAGAATTATCCGGATCAAGTTTAATCGCATAATTAATCAATTCTAATGCTTTTTCATAATTTTTATTACTTTCATAAACTAACGCCATATTGACATTTGCACCGGGACTATCCGGAACCTGTTTAAATATTTTAGTATAAAAAGAAACCTCATCCTTCCAGTCATTATTTCTAATAAAAACATTTACTGTTAAAAATATAACAATAAAAATTGCAATTATAATATTATAAGGTTTTTTTAATTTTTCTATAAAGACCGCAAATGTTACACAAAAACCAATTAGCGGCAAATATAAATATCTTTCAGCAACAATTGTTTGCATCGGAAATATGTTTGAAGTAGGAATAAATGTAATTAGTATCCAGCTAAGCGAAAAAAACATTATCTTGGATTTTCTATAACTATATATTAATGCAGTTATACAAAATAGAATTAAAATAATTCCCAGAATAACGTTTAAATCTGATATTGAATGAGGAATGCTTAGTTTATATTCTGCTTTTAAATTAATCGGAACAAAAATAACTGATAAATACTCCGGCACGTTTTTCAATATTGTAAGAATATTTATTAAAAAACTATTACCCGGATACTTTATCATTGATTCCGTAGGTAATCTAAAAACAAAAAATCTGATAATTAAATAAAACAACGCTACCGCGAAAAACGGCAGATATTTTTTTAATTTAACTTTATCGAAAATAAAATCATAAAGTATTATTATAGCAGGTAAAGTTATAGCTGTTTCCTTAGAAAATACACCTAAAAAATAACTTATTATAGATAAAACAAAGAAATTGGCGTGATACCCTGTTTTGCCGTCACCCTGAATACAATGAAGGGTCTCGCTTTTACTAAGAGATTCTTCGGTTGCCGCGGCGACCTCAGTATGACTGCACTTAGCGTTGTCAACGAAGGAACTCACCGTAAAATATTTTTTTGATTTCAAATAAAGCAAAAATGAAAGTAGAAAAAATAAAGTGGAAATCTGTGTTTCATTAAAAGAAATCATATTTACTACTTCAGTATTTACCGGATGAAGCATAAAGAAAAGACCGCTTAAAAACGCGATAAACTCATTCTTTAAAATAAACGAAATCAAAAGAAATATCAAAATACCGTTTATAATATGCAACGAAATATTGCCCAACCTATGCCAGATGGGGTTTGTATTCCAAATCTTATAATTAGCCATGATATACAGAAAAGGTAACGGCCGGTAAGTAAAGTCCTGCGTGTATTTAAAATAATTTTTAGGAGAGAATATTACCCATGAATTACTAAAATTCTTTATAAAATTACCCTCTTTGATAAAGAGTATATCATCCCAAACGTATGAATTTTTTATCGTATTCGCATATAACAACATCCCGAATACTACCAATAATAAAATATATTTTCTTTTCATAAGAAATTGATTATACATTAAGAAATATTATTTTGCAATAACTTTTTGCATGCTATTTATCTTAATTTTCCATAACGCTCTAATATTTTTTCAAAATCATCCGGAATTTTATAACCTAATTCCTGTAATTTAATAATGTCTTTAACCGCCCTGTCATATTCTTTATTCTGATAATAAGCGATAGCCCTGTTATAATATGCTTGAACATTATCCTGACTAATTGCTATTATCCTGCTATAGTTCAATACTGTCCTAGCATATTCTTTTTTGTTATAATAAATAACCGCCAGATTATTATATGCATTAAGATAATTTGGATTAATTTTTACTGCCTGCTCATAATCAGAAATTGCCCTGTCATATTCTTTATTAATCTGATAAATATTTCCCCGGTTGTTGTAAGCTTCCACATAATATTTATCAATTCTTATTGCTTGTTCGTAGTCAGATAATGCTCTGATATAATTTCTTATAGCTTGATATACTGTACCGCGGTTGTTATATGCCTCAGAATAATTTTTATCAATTTTTATCGCTTGATTATAATCAAAAATAGCTTTCTTATAATCTTTTTTGTTATAATAAACAACTCCTCGGTTATTAAATGCCTGTTTGTAGTTTGGATTTATCTTTATTGCTTGATCATAGTCTAATAACGCTTCATCATATTTGCTTATTGTTTGATATGTAATTCCGCGATTATAATATGCTTCGTAACAATTAGGGTCAATTTTAATTGCTTGTTCATAATCAGATAAAGCCTTATTATAAACACCCCTTTCCTGATAAACTTTTCCCCTATCGTAATGAGCTATTGCAATTGAATTGGGATAATTTTTTATAACATCATTCCATAAGGTTATGCTATCTTTCCACACTTGACATCTCTGTTGAGTTAAATAAGAGAAAACAATAATTATTGCGATTAAAATCGAACATAACAAGATCTTTATTATTTTATTGTATTTTGTGTAAAAGTAAGAAAAAATTTCTCCTATAATATAAAAAATACCAAGTAACGGTATATATGTATAGCGATCTGCAGGTATATTCCACCCTATAGGTATAATATTTATTACAGGTAAGAGAGTAATTAAAAAAATTAAACTTCCAAAGATTATTTTTTTAGTGTATTTCACTGAGATAAATATTAAAACAGTCAAAAATATTAATATAATTGGTGAAAATAAAAATATACCCGAAAACTCACTTCCAATTCTATCAAAAAATCTTAAATTCCCTATTTTATTTAGATATGGATATATGCATGAAAGTTTTACAGGAATTATTGTTTTAATTATATAAAAAGTTATTTGATCGCTAACATTTAAAATAGATTTCGAAAAAACAAATACCTGACTTTCATTCGCATTCTTTAGAGATTGATTACCAAACACTGTAATTATCCCAAAAACAATTGACAAAATAAAAAAAGGTATTTTTTCCTTTAAAGTATTTTTATTAATCTTTTTATTATTAAGATAATCAGTTAAAATTAATACAAACGGCAGTGTTACTGCCATTGACTTTGACAAAAGCGATAGCAAAAACAAAAATATCGAATAGTAATAATATTTTTTTCCTCCGTCATTCTGTTTTTTGCTGTCACCCTGAATAAAATGAAGGGTCTCTCCTTTTAAATAGTAAATATAACTTATTATTGAACCTAAATAAAATAGTGCATACAGCACATCTTTTCTCTCAGAAATCCATGCTACTGACTCTACATGCAACGGATGTATCCCAAATAGTAATGCAACAATAAATGAAACTGAAGCCTTTTTACTAAGCAATACTATCAGCCAAAATACCAATAAACAATTAATTAAATGTAAAATCAGATTTGTTAAATGGTAGGCATGTGGATTTAACTTAAAAAACTTGTATTCAATAGCAAATGAAAGAGAAACCAATGGATTATAGAGAACAATATCATATGAGGTAAAAAAATTTACTATACTTTTTAAAGACAACTCTCTAATTTTATTAGTTCCTGTTATATATAAATTATCATCCCAGTTTACAAAATCATTTTTAATAGACGAATGATATGATATAAAAGTCACTATTAAGATTAGACAAACTGAAAAAATTATATTTCTCTTTTGCATTTAATATTTTTCATCTCTCCAATATTTTGCAACGCCGAAGTTTTTACGAAAGTTGGTCTCCAATTACCCGTTACTCATTACCCATTACTCATTACTTTCATCTTATTATCGCCAATTTACCTTTTTTCGTCTGTCCTGCGTTATTCGTTATCATGTATATATATATACCGCTTGCTATTGGTTGTCCTTTATTATTCTTTACTTCCCAGCTTAACTCACCTGCCGGAGTGTCTTTCTCTTCTTCATAT
>MGVS01000002.1:456-9940 GCA_001800605.1 Elusimicrobia bacterium RIFOXYD2_FULL_34_15 | reverse complement strand
GGTAAATATTCGAATGCAACTGGGGGTAAATATTCAATTACAATTCACACCTGGGGTCGCCGATAAATTGATATTTTTCTGTTTCGGGCGGTTCCTGCCCTATCCAGAAGTATGTTTTAGATAAATTACTTGGATTATTATTTAGCGTTCCTGTAGTAACATCGTTACCGATCCTGGTTTCGATTGTATATTGATTATTCGGCAAATCGTCTATACTTATAATCCATCTTGCAGTATTTTTAGCTCCATCACCTTTACTAATTAAATCTTTACTAAAATCTTTTTCAACGGGACATGGGATATATTCTAAAACGTATAAACGGTTAGCTACATCAAGGCCTTTATCACTTGACGGATTTTTGGGATGCCTTAACGGAGATTCGCGAAGTGTGATTAAAGTACCGTCACCGGGATAGGAAATATCAAATGTTTCAGGACCTAAACCAATATTTGTTATTCTATTATAATCAATAACATTGCTTCCAATAATTTTATCAACACGAATCTTATCGGATTCGTTTATTTCAATATCCTTTATATATATTGTAATTGCCGGTAAAGAAGCATCAGTATCCCAATCTTCCGGATTTAAGACGTAAGAATAAACCCTTAAATTTACCGCAGAACCGCTTGCATATTGTATATTTTCGGGATGTGTTACAACCCGTACATTTTGGAAATTTTGCAAATCCTTTGCCGCATCTGAGTAATTCCGCATAGGCGGTAAAGGCAAGAGTTCGCCGTTTAAATTAATCAAAATAATATTTTTTAATTCTTCCGGTGGGGCGGTATTAATTTTCTCTAATAACATTCTTAAACTAATCTCAGGTACCGGTTCACCTCCGAGAATTGCGGACGTCTTAGCTTTATTATATAACCGTTCTTCTTCCGGGTATCTTACAGCATGATTATACATATCGCACATTGCATATCCATCCCGGATTCTACCGTCTATATTTATTCTTCCTTTAATCTTATTTGAGTCATAAAAAGAGTAGTCAATACCGATAGAATCCCAAGATGAATTAGTCAGCCCTGGATAGAAATATACATAAGGAATTAGAAAAGCATTATTTTTTGTATTTTTAGCAGTATTTATATAAGGTGTATATTGCAAGTCCCTTCCGTATCCAAGACGGGTTATAACGTGTTTTCTTATTTTAAGCTGCGAGCATTTTCTCTGTAAATCCTGAATTGCGCTTTCTATGGACGGATTCATATTTAAAACTGAAGACCACCATGCGGGAACGTTTTCAATAGATATAAGATACAAATCAATGACTTGTGCAGGGTAATATTCCAATGCAGCCGTTTCTGTTGCTGGTATAGTTTCTGATTGAGTTTGTATCGGTGCTGATGGATATGAAGGTGAGTAATTATCCATTAATGCCATCAATTTAACCGAGGAAGTAACAAATAAAAATAGAACTGCACATGAAAAAACTGCAATTCTAGAAAAACCTGATTTCTTAAAGAGATTAAACATTATTATAGAAAATTATTTTAGATGTCATCCTGCCGCCATCCATTTAAATTTAAGTAGGCGAGCCTCGCCCCTTTGGGGCGGGAGTGAGGCGAAGGATCTCGGTTTAAATATTTTAAGTTGAGATTCTTCAGAATGACTGCAAAGAGATTATTTAATAATTTATCATTTTGATGATTTAGAAAAATTATAGATTCAGAAAAATATAATTTCGTTATAAAAAAAATAAAAACTCAGTTTTTATCCCGTGATGACCCCGGGACAAGTTTTTAAATTTTTAGTGGATATTTATTATTTTTAATCCTAAATAATCACTTTTTATTTTAGTTCGAGTCACGGGCGCTACATAAAACGAGTTGATCATCGGAAAGAATACCAGGCGTTGAACCTTGAGCCAAAATAACACAACGTAAAAAAACTCTTCTTCCGCTTGTTGGCCCAACGATTGCGACTTCAAATCCCCCGGGAAATTTACCCAAAGCGTTAGCATACTGAGGAACTTTTTTAGGATAAGTTGTATTTGATGATATACCATACTTATAACCGCCACCCATAATTCCAGTATTCATATCCGTTAAAATATTATATTTCAATATTTGTATAGTATGTGTTGGTTTTACATCGATTTTACCCAATCCATCTGTATTAAGCTCATAGAAAGCATTGTTAATATTTGATTCTAATACTGTTGTATCCCATGACCAGAGTATATTATTATTTCGAAGAGATATTGCCATATTGTTTTTTAAAGTTTGATCTGTATAATTTATGATTTGGTTATAATCAGCATAATTAAGACTTTCCCATTCCACAAGCCGGTAACTTGGCATAGCACGCATTGGTTTTGGATTTTCTTCTGTGAGATAATAATAATTGAACTTATATAAATCTATACTGATAGTATGAGATATCCCTGCTCCATCAAGAATATTTGTAAGTACTTTAGTAGAGTCAGAATTTGCAAAAAAAAGGCTATTACCTACACTTGAAGGAGTGAAATTTGTAGTTCCTTGAGCTAAGGAAGATTGTTCTTCTACTATAGGTAACTTGCTATTTTCTAATAATTTAGGACACCCAATACCAGAAACAATATAATTATTAGCTACAATTCTTCCCAAATATGCATTATGCGGAACAGTGGGATCTGAAGGAATATTCTGAAAAATTTTTTTTGATTCGGTCAATTTAAGATATATTCTATTTAAAGTATTTTGATTTGTTTTTTTTAAAGAATTTGAAGCTTCGAAAGAAGTAAAACCTTTTGTAACATTCATTAATACAGATGTTATAACAGGAACAATTATAAGAAAAATTGCCAGTGCAACAATTACTTCTACAAGGGTTAAACCCTTATCTGTTAACCGATATGTTGACTTGATCATAGCTATAATGTAAATCCAGAATTTCTCTATAACATTCAATTCTTATAACATATGAACCAGGCGTAAATCTACTGGGATCTGATATATTCCAATCATATGAAAGAGTAGATTGAGTATAGGAGTAAGGTGCTAAATCTTTTCTTCCTGCTTCAGTACTAGAATTATCAGAACAATGATGCCAAGTATTGCCTCCGTCATCCGAATATTTTAAATTGTAGATTATTGCAGGGGGTGTAGAATAAACCGCTGGATATTCTTCAGTGTATTTTTCGCCATCCCATCGTTGCCAACTGAAATTCCAAGTAATATGTATTGAACTAGGATTAAATGGAAGGTTATCTGTACTTAGAGGGCTAGTTAAATCAATATATGGTATTTGCGGTATATTATAACCTGGAGCATATAACCCCCCGTCTAAAAAAGCTCTTAAAACTGTCATTATAACAATCTTTCCCATAGCTGCGGCACCAAAATTACCTTGGGTAGATAATCCGGAAATAACTAAATGGCAATTATCAGTACCTGCAGTTGCCAATCTTACTACTCCAGATGCATAAAAAGGATTAATATTGGCATCTTCCCAAAGACCTGTATAATTATAATTTGAATTGTAATAAATTCTTGGTACAGGTGTTCCGGCTACATTGATTGTAGGAAAAGAAATGAGAGTTCTTTGATTACTATATGCGACTTTTGCCCATTCTGCCGGTTTATCAGCTTTATAGTTAAGAGTAAATGGACGCGCTGCTCTTACTGAGGAAAGAATTGGAAATTTAAATATTGGCGATAATTGAGTTCCTAAAGAAGTTAAACTACCGGAATATAATGTGCTATTTGAAGGAATTGCCGGTGTACTTCCCATATCACCGTGCCTAAAATGTTTACCGCTTCCAAGAGCTGATTCACCATTAATAAAAGATACGCACCCTTTACTTGAAGTTCTAACTGATTTTCTTCTTCTATCAAAGGTAGGTATAAATGCATCATAAGAAGCACGGTAAAATTTGTTGGGGCCTGTTTCTAAATTTCCGTTTACAGTCCAGGTATTTGTACTTGTCATATTTTCACTATCAGAATATAATTCACCCAACCAGTATCTTGCATACCAAGAATTGTCTCTGCTTGCAGCAACACGCAGATTTCCTAAGATTTGAAGGGAAGGACCGGGCCAAGACATTCCTCTATCCGGAAAAATTTCATCTACATAAACATGGGTTGAATCCTGTCCTGCAACATTATTCCATGGTTGTTTTAAGAATGGTATGGATAGTCCTAGTGGTGGTTGGTCACTACCAAATTCACCCCCTAATCCATAATAGTAAAATGAAGAACCTGCCATTGCTGACCAAATTGCATGTTTTTTTAATAATCCTTGACGGTAAATCTGAAAAAATCTTGGTACATCAACTTCCAATTTATCATCACCCCAACCTGACAATGTTTCGGTAAAACCGGTATAATCACCGTTTGGGATACTAGTAAAATACCAGTTATAACCCGGGTCAGATGCTCTTGTTTTGACATCTAAATAAGGCATATGTCTTGGATCACCTAAAAATTGATACTGTTCTGTTACTGGAGGTGTTTGACCAACCCAAACATATGTTTTGGATAAGTTATAAGGATCATGAAAAGTTGAAAGATCAAAATAACTTGACCCACTACTTATTTTGTTTCCTGTAGTCAAATCATTGCCGATTCGCGTTTCAATTGTATATTCATCAGACGGTAAATTTTCAAGTTCTATTATCCACCTTGCTGTGTTTTTAGCGTTACTAGGACTAGTTAGTTCTTTGTTAAAATTGTTATCTATAGGACAAGGGATATATTCTAACCCATATAAGCGATTAGCAACAGGTATTCCTTTTGAGGTAGGCAAGTTTTGTCCACTTCTTAGTGGCGAGTTTGGAAGTGTGATTAAAGTTCCGCCTCCTATATATGTTACCCCGTGAGTTGCTTCATCATTTACTCTTTGATAATCATCAACACTGTTCCCGTCAATTCTATCAACATGAATATTAGCGTTAGGAATGATAGTATTCCTTATGTAAACAGTTATAGGTACATTTAATTTAGCATCATAAATCCAATTATCAGGATTTGTTACATATGAATAAACTCTTAGAAATACATTGGAACCTGATGTGTATTGAATATTTTCAGGGTGAGTAACAACACGAACATTAGGATAATTCTGCGGGTCTTTGGCGGCGTCGGAATAGTTTCGAATAGGTGGACAAGGTAAAAGTTCTCCGTTTAAATTAATCAAAAGCATGTTTGTTAGTTCTGCCTGTGCTGCAGTTGAAGTATCATTCATTCTTTCTAATAACATTCTTAAACTTATTTCAGGTTTTGGTAAACCACGTGAAATAGCATCAGTTGTTAAAGCATCAAATATTCTTAATTCTTCCGGGTATCTTACAGCATGGTTGTACATATCACATAATGGATAACCATCCCGAATTTCTCTTGTAGTTATTGTTTTTTCAAAATTTATTCGTCCTTCAATATTTTCTAAAGAATAAAAATCTTGATTTACTCCAAGCGGTGACATACTCATGTCCCAGTTGGAATTAGTAAAACCGGGATAGAAATATATAAATGGTATAGCAGCATCTCTAGTATTAGTTAAATTATTAATATAAGGTGCATATTGTAAATCTCTTCCATAAGAAAGGCGTGTTATCAAGTGTGTTCTAATATCTATTTGAGGACATCTTGTTTTTAAATCTGTAATGATACTTTGAAATGAGGGTTTCATAGTAGACATTGAAGACCACCATCCAGGAACATTTTCCATGCATAAAACATATAAATCAAATGCCTGTTTTGGTTTAAATTCTTGAGAGATTGTTCTCAGAATACTCATTGTTTCTGCTAAAACTTCGAGAGGTTGTGAGGGGTTGGAAAGATTTGCTTTATAAACTCGTATATAAACTTTTCTTGTATAAGTTTCCTCAGGATTTCTTTGAATAGATATTCTTCTTAAATATTTCCATCCGTTAGTAATTCTTGCATTGTTGCTTATTGGATTTTCGGGGTTAAGCACATTTCTATCTGTCGTTAATAATGGATTGTATCGATTTCCTTCATCATATCCATCTAGAACATTAATTTGATCTCTTTCTAATCCCGATGAAAGAGATCTTAATTCTTCCATCATTTGTATAACTTTCTGCGTTGCAAAGGATTTTTCTTTTATTTTGACCGTGTTAGTACTCATAAAATACTGTATTTTAGTTAATGAAAGAACAACTATTGCAAGAATTATTATAGTTAATACCATTTCTACTAAAGTAAAACCTTTTTTATTCATAGTATCCTTATTCTAATTTATATGTATGAGTAGCACTTTTATTTTCATGATATCCACATATCTGTTCTTTAACACTGTCTAATATAGTTTCATCGTAAGTTATTTCAGATACATCAGGTGAAAGTCCTGAAGGATTTGAGAGTACTAAACCCTTGTATGCTACTATACAACCAGTAATAGAGGTTTGAGAGTAAATTGTTGATGTACCTGTTACATAGATTAAACCGCTATATCTATTATTTGGACTCTCTGCTATACTTAGATTTCCTTTTACAAACAAAATACCGCTTGAGTCTAAAGGATGAGCAGTATCAAAATTAGCATTTCCATCTATAAACATAAATGTCATCTCTGGTAATTTTCCATCTGATGTATATGGTAAATCAGTTACATCATTTGCAGTGTGTGCTGCAAATGATTCTAAGGTTGTTGTGGACATACCGAAAACAAATTCAACATTTGGATTAGCAAGAATAGTTTGAGTAGTACCGGATAGCTCGCCTCCACTATTATTTGGACTGTTGGTACCTATAAATTTACCACAAGCAGAATTAGCAGGGTTATTTCCTCTGCTTAACCTGCCATTTTTGTAAATATTAATATTAAAGGTTCCTCCACTACCAGAATCTTGTACTATACATGCACAATTAGCTAAATTTAAGTCTATTCTTCTAATTTCTGTTGAAACCTTTATTTTAGATATCATTTTATCAGGAGTGTAATGTTCATTCACATTTAAAGGGCTTAATTTGTGCCATACATAACCTGTACTGACTATAGACCAAACTAAGCCTTCTCCATTTTCTTTTCCTTGTACTCTTTGTGCAGTAATATCATGAACGGCAAAAGGATCATAAGGTGCCGGATTTCCACTTATAGTACCTGTTTGTCTTCGTACTTCATATCTTGCCCATTTTGTTCCATTTTCACTTAATTGGTACTCCTTAACAAGACCGATGTTTCCATCTATTGTACTTTTACTTTCTATTGTAGGTTGAAAAGCTCCATCAATCCAATTATCCTTACCAGGATCAAATGCAGGAGGTACTCCACTTCTTACTGGTTGAGGAACTTGTCTTCTAAACCAGGAAATTGTGTCTATTAATCCTGCTTTAGCAATATTTTCAGCTTCACCATATACATTCTGTTGGTATTTTGTTTCTTTGAAACTGGTACTTATTAGTTGTGCTCCTGTAAGAACAAGTATCATAACCGCAAAAAGCAGCATTACGGTTGTCACAAGTGCCATGCCTTTATTAGAAATGTTTTTTAGATATTTTTTCATCAGTTTATTGTTTTGTCATTACGTTAGTGCACGGAGTTAGGAACTACCGTACCAAACGAGTACACAATCCCGAACTTTATTCGGTGAACCACCTATCCGACAAAGTAATCTGGAAGTAAAACATGGTTTGAGATTGCTTCGCTAACGCTCGCAATGACACCAAAATACCCTCTACTTACTTGCGTTTCAATATTATTGCCAACTATATGTTTCTTTAGAATGCTTTTATTGATATTAAATGAGTTTGAATGTTTATTTTAAATATAGTGTGAACTATTTGTTACACCTATTAGCTAAATTATAATAAAAGATTTTATTTTTGTCAAGAAGATTTATAATTAAAAAATTTTTATTTTAAAAAGAAAAGGGCTTCTGTTAGGAAGCCCTTTTCTTTTTAAATCTATTTATTGTTTAACGAACTCTGCATTTAGTACATCCCGCCGCCCATTCCACCCATTCCGCCCTGAGGCATCGGAGGCATTTTATCTTTTTCAGGGATGTCAGTAATCAGACATTCTGTTGTTAAAAGAAGTCCCGCTATTGATGCAGCATTTTGCAATGCAAAACGTGTTACTTTTGCAGGGTCAATAATGCCTGCTTTTACCATATCTACATATTCACCGGTTTCAGCATTTAACCCGAAGTTGACGTTGGATTCTTTCTTTATTTTGTCAACTGCGACTGAACCTTCTATGCCGGCATTTTCAGCAATTTGTCTGATAGGGTCTTCAAGTGCGCGTCTTACTATATTTATTCCGGTTTGTTCATCAATGTCGTTACCTTTTAATTTGGCAACTTCAGCGCTGGCGCGTAACAATACTGTTCCGCCACCCGGAACTACTCCCTCATCCACGGCTGCACGTGTTGCATGCATTGCGTCTTCAACTTTGAATTTTTTGGATTTCATCTCTGTTTCTGTTGAAGCTCCGACATTTATTACCGCAACGCCGCCAACAAGTTTTGCAAGGCGTTCCTGAAGTTTTTCTTTATCGTAATCAGATGTTGATTCTTCTATTTGTTTCTTTATCTGATTGACGCGTTTTTTAATATCTTCTTTATTGCCTGCTCCGCCGACTATAGTTGTGTTTTCTTTGTCAATTACTATCCTTTTTGCGGAACCGAGCATATCAAGGCCTATTTTATCTATTTTAAGTCCCAATTCTTCGGATATTACCTGACCTTTTGTTAATGTTGCAATATCTTCAAGCATTTCTTTTCTTCTGTCACCGAAGCCGGGCGCTTTGACAGCTGAGCATTTCAGTGTTCCGCGCAGTTTATTGACAACCAGTGTTGCAAGCGCTTCACCATCTATGTCTTCAGCAATTATTAAAAACTGTTTTCCGGTCTGGGCGATTTTTTCTAAAAGAGGAAGTAAATCCTGCATTGAAGAAAGTTTTTTGTCTGTTATTATTATGTAGGCATCTTCTAATACCGCTTCCATTCTTTCTGCATCCGTAACAAAGTACGGAGAGATATAACCTCTGTCAAACTGCATACCTTCGACAACGTCGAGTACGGTTTCTGCAGATTTGCCTTCTTCAACAGTGATTACGCCGTCTTTGCCTACTTTTAATATCGCATCAGCAATTAATCTGCCTATTTCTTCATCATTTGCGGATATGGTGGCAATCTGGCTTATTTTATCTTTTGCTTTTTCAAGATTATCCTGCGGAATTTTATCGGCAACTTTTTTAATGTATTTTACCGTTTCTTCAACCGCTCTGTCTATGCCCCTCTTCACATGTATTGCATTTGCACCTGCGGTGATGTTTCTTAAACCTTCGGTTATTATTGATTGTGCTAATAACGTTGCCGTAGTTGTACCGTCGCCTGCTACGTCGTTGGTTTTAGAAGCAACTTCTTTTACAAGTTCCGCACCCATATTTTCAAACGGATCTTCTAGTTCGATTTCTTTTGCTATTGTTACACCGTCATTGGTTACTGTAGGCGAACCGAATTTTTTGTCAAGAACAACGAATCTGCCTTTCGGTCCCAACGTAACTTTGACTGCATTTGCG
>MGVS01000002.1:0-444 GCA_001800605.1 Elusimicrobia bacterium RIFOXYD2_FULL_34_15 | reverse complement strand
TTCATCAGAAAATTTGATCTGTTTTGCCATTTTTATTTCCCCCTGTGCATATAAAGCTATTCAATTATTCCAAGAATGTCGTCCTGGTGCATTATAAGATATTCTTTGCTGTCTATTTTTACTTCTGTGCCGGAATATTTTCCGTAAAGAATTTTATCGCCTGCTTTAACATCCATTGGAATTTTTTTCCCTGACTCGTCGAATTTGCCAGGACCAACTGCTATTATTTCGCCTTCCTGCGGTTTTTCTTTTGCTGTATCAGGAATTATGATACCGCCTTTTTTTACTTCCTTTTCTTCTGCAGGTTTTACAAGGACTCTGTCACCTAATGGTTTCATCTTCATATTAGTTCACCTCCCTTTTGATATGACGCTGTTAAGAGTTTAACTTCTCGTCGGTAAAATCAATTATCAGAAACTTGATTTACCCCCAATATTTTTGTAT
>MGVS01000001.1 GCA_001800605.1 Elusimicrobia bacterium RIFOXYD2_FULL_34_15 | reverse complement strand
ATAAAAAACAGGCGTCGCGGTCGTTTCGCCCTCATTTGTAGGAAATGTTAAAGTCGCGGACGCTTTCTGCGTGTCATACCAAAATGTCCGCTTTACAGAAAAACTTTCGCTATTTGTTGCCAAATCGGTCGCACTAAGTGATATTTGATAGGATGTACTTTGGGTTAATGTTATAGGTGTCGCCGGTTCGTATCTCCAAACGGAAGATGATGAACCTATGCTATACCATGTAACATTATTGTCTGCTTCGGCTATCCAGTCATCAACTACCCAGAATTTATCATCAGTCATCCGTTTAATTTTTATTTTTATACCGGAATAATCGTCTTTCATATCCTGGGATGCAGTTCCCGATATAGTTCCTAACTGCGATATATATGTACCGCCGGGATTGGTTACCGCAGAATTTGGAGGTGTTGTATCATATGTAAAAATTTTTTCAACGTAATTACAACTTGTTCCCGCAGCATCGGCTGTCTTTACACGAATACGCTGTTGATGTCCACTCGTTGATTTATTTAATACATATTGATATACCCAATGCCACGTGCCAGAAGTATATTTCGTTGTATATTCTGAAAATGTAGTAGTTGATAACCATAAATTGTCATCAGCTGCAACCCAATTGCTACCGTTCCATGTTAGTGAATCCGTATTGTCTTTTACATTAATTTCAAATGAACCACCTGATCTTATATTGTCATTTCCGGTTCCTGAGATAGTAACAAGAGAATTAATTCTTGTTTGAGCAGCCGTCGGAGCTTTAATCTCAACCGAAGGTGCGGTCGTATCCCATGTAAACGAAGACAAATTAACTCCACAGGTAAATGTATTCTCTGCATTTCCGGTATCAGAACCTTCTGTAACTATGTCTATTGCGCGGTCAAGAGCACGCATTCTGGCATTATAATTGCCGTTTACCAGTGAACATGTAGGATAGAAAAGATTGTAAGGTAATTCCCATGTACCATAGGTAGGATTCCATGTCATATCTATCCAATTAGGATAATTGTCCTGAAGAGTGGAACTGGATGTCCACATATTAATTGCCAACTGGTCAATTTCGTTGGAAATGCAAACTTGAGCTACATCTACACCTGCATTATTTGGAACCGCAGTTGTGTCACTTGATTCTCCGCTTATTGTTAGAAGTGATGCAAGATAAGATCCGTGTGATAACGATAAATTGGTGGAACTGGGCTTATTATTTTCAAACATAAATCGTTTAACTGAAGGAGTGGATTCTTTTGTATAAGTTGATGTCGGGTCCGTTTGCGAATTTCCTGCATTATCAATACCCCAAACCCTGATTTCATATTTATGACCACTTGTCAGACAACCTCCAGGAACAACATAACCCCATTTTGGCTGTGCTGCAGCCTGAACCGAGCATATGACCTTTGTTGAACCGTTTACAGCCCCCTCCAACCAACTACTGCTTCCAACAGACCAGAAAGAAGTTCCCAAAGTAATATCCTGTAATGTTATTTTAACACTTGAAATACTTGTTGCAACGGGAGTATCAACCGCAGTACCTGATATTGTTACAAGTGCTCCACCGGAAGTAGTTCTCGCTTTAGCTTCGTCATCTTTATAAGGAATTGAAATATACGCCTGTGGACCGGTTGCATCTATCTGAAACGTGATACTGGATTGAGTTAGAGTATATACGAACTGCTTATTTAATGCATTATCCATACCGCGGCTGAACATATGATAGTATCCGGTTGGAATATTTGAAGGTCCTTTTATAGACCATGTTGAGTTAGGTTGACTGTATGATGATTGCTGAGGAGTATGACCATCTGCATCAGTTGAAGGCCAATCATAACCCGTCATATCGGATACCCATGCTTCACCACCTCTCCAGTATAATCCTGCATTTGTTCCAGTTTTGGCGTGCATCAAAACCTCTATCCTTTTACCTAATGCCACAGCAGTGTCTATGTAAACACCGAGAAATATCGGGTTCGCAATACAATCTCCGCTATGTACAGGATAGGTTATAGACGAATTCATAACTTCATTGTCCCATGTAAATGTAGAACACTCTATTGTATTTACTGATGCAGTTGACTGGACATTTTTAGTCGGTATTGAATTATCATAAGCCTTACAACTTACGGCATACGAAGAACCGTGCGCCCAATAATTTTCGTTAAACGAATAATACCAATTAACATTACCGTTGCCAAGGCTGCCAGGTGACGGACTTTCAGAGTTAAACCAGGAAGATACTTCATCAGATTCGTCAAAAGCAGGCGTTACTGGATTCCAGTACAATTCGGTTTTCAAATTTTTAATGGAGTATTGGACCTTGTAAAGATCGACATTGTCCTTTGCGGTTCCTGAAATAGTAGATAAATAACCGGTACCCATGAAATTTGAATTAGGTGCGGTTATTATTGAATCCAAACCAGTTGTTGTATTATCTGCAAAAAATGTTTTGGTTGTTTGTGAAGAGGTATTGCTACTTGTATCTTTGGAGCGGCAATAAATAGTATGTCTTGTTCCCGCAACCCATGTTGAATGTGTAATTGACCAATTTGAGGCAGTACCTGATGAATATACGTTCATCCATGCATCTGCTAACTGATCTGTATCAAATGTCTGGCTTACCGGATTGAAATATGCTCCCATCTGAGAAGAATGTATTGCTATCTGAATACCGCCTGTTCCATAAAGCCGTATATTATCCGCAGCTGTTCCTGAAATAGTTTCTAACGCAGAATATCCAGCTTCATTGGTTGCAGGATATGTAATTACAGCAGTTGGGTTGGTGTTGTCAATATAAAAAACATACGGTATATCCACAGATGCATTTGATGACCAAGCAGAGGTATTATAAAAAGCCAGACAATCCGTCTGGCCCCGCCAGGTTATGTCGGAATACGGAGCCACGATATCTGTTGAAGAAACATAAACCCACCAGTAATTGGTATTGTCGGAAGCATATGACCTGAACGAAATCCTGTATGTATTATCACTGTCCAGTAAAACTGCATTGGAGGTTGCTCCCATTAACCATTGCGGTGTAGTCGTTACAGCTTCCTTGGCAATAACAACACCGCTTGATAATACAACGGGAGTCCCTAATGGGTCCTGCTCAAGTAACCAGTACAAATCATCAGCAGGAGCAGCAGATGCTCTTCGCGTATATACTTTAATACCTGCAACAGTCGTATCAACGGGAACAGTAAACAACTCTCCCGTATAATAATTTCCGTTAATGGTACCGGGAACATTATTCGCTATAACAGGCGACAATCTATATGGATAACCGCCATATGTAGAATCATTGTAATCCAAAACAAATAGCGGTGTTTTATTCAAATTGGTCCAAACACCGGCTGCTGTAACGTTTTTATCAAGTACAGTTGCATTCTCCTCTCCCTGGGAACCGTACGGCGTAAATGTTGATTTGGGTGCCATATATTGAACCGTAATTATTTTTGTAGCAGCGCCAAGGGAAGTCGGAGTTGTGACTATATGATAGTAGTTAGTTGCATATAGTTGAAGTGCGGTTACGGTAACCGATACCCACGAATTTACAACCGCAGTAAGTGCACCATCGGTCAAATATTGCCCTGTTGGTTCTCCGCTACCGTTGTCACCATTGATACCAACTCTCCATGCTCCTGTATTATCAACAGATGCACCTATTCTGATTCTTATTGCAGTAACGGTCTTATCACTTACAGGCCTGAACCTGAAAGAAAGTTTATCTCCTCCATCAGCAGATAAACGGTCTAATGATATTGATACCGCACCTGTTGAAACTGAATTATTACCCCAGTTATAATCGGCATATAAGTGGCAATTGACTAGAATCAAGTTAAAAGTTAAAATTAAAAACAAAACCGCAGTCATTCTGCCGCCTTTGGCGAGCCTCGCCCGTATGGGCGGGAACTCCGTAAAGAATCTCATTGCGAGCCTGCCTGCCGATAGGCAAGGAGTCCGCAGGACTCGTGGCAATCCGGATGAGATTGCTTCAGCTACGCTTCGCAATGACAGGCATATGCAAGCGTAGCGGCAGAGCAAAGCTCTGCTAACCCGCAAAGCTATCGCTTTGCAGCTACAAATTATTATATTCAGGCACCAGTTAGGTTTTTTTTCCATTGTTAACTCTATCGCCCTATCCCACAATCCCACTATCGCACTATTTTTATTATTTTTCCGTAGGATCTCAGAACGCGTGCGCACGCGCGCGCGAAAAAACTCATAACTCATGACCCATGACTCATAACACAAAATTCTATAACCGTTATAAGTAATCGATTATTAGTTATTAGTTAATTTGCCGGGTTTTGAGAATTAAAGACGGAGATTGTTGAAACGGTAGATTAGAGGAAAGTTATTAGTAATGGGTAAAGAGAAACGGGTAACGAGTAAAAGGCAGATTATTGGTGAAATTAGACCCAATAGTAGTAATATGACTTTTTCGAAAAAGCGTTTAATTGTGGTGAAAATGGCTATAAGTGAAGGTACAAAATTGCGGGTAACCGGTAAATTGAGATAATGCTTTGCTACAGTAAACAACTTTTTAAGTGAATTTGTAACATAAATCTGCGAATGGATTGGCGTATTGAACAACAAAGTTATAAGTGAATAAAGAAAAAGATGCCTTAAACTTAAGACATCTTTATTTTTTTTTGGTGATACAATACCGTATGAAGGTATCACAAGGTTTTTTTGATCCCTTGCATCTAAACCCACATCCCAATTTGTTATTGCTTGTCTAACCTCAGAAGGGCAATTAGGATTTACGGTGTTTCCAAAAGCTAACGAAACCCCTAGCCCCACTATGATTGCGGAAAAAATTATTATTATTATTACAATTTGCTTTCGCATTTTTTCCTTTCATAATGTCAGCTTCCTTAAAGAAAGCCGACTTCTCAGTTTGAATGAGTTATTACTACCACTGGATTGCCGAGAACTCGGCTTTCTTCCAAACACGAATTTTTCTTCGTGTTTTACACAAGTTTTCGGCAGTCCAGCCCCCCGTGTATTTCACGGGGCTTCGACTTTGCGCCCCCCTCGACTACGCTCGGGGCGGGCACCCATTTTTACTGAAGGGCTTGCCCTGAGTTTATCGAAAGGTTTGCTATTCTCGTTTTCTACCTAACACATGCTTCATTAGGCATTATAAGTATAAAGAATTTTATATAGTTTGTCAAGGTATTTTTTTAATAAAATTATTTAAAAACATTTTGTTAGTCACTGCGAGCGATCTGCCAACTAGCGGAAAGCGTGGCAATCCCGAAGGTTGCGAGCGTTAGAGAAGCTATCCCAAAACATATTTTAAATCGAAATTGCTTCCTACTTCGCTTTCTCCTTCGCTAAAGCTTCGAAGAACGAGAAAGCTACGCAGGACAGGTCACTTCGTAAGCTTTTTAAACGGCTTCTACTGATTTTACTTCAGGAACTTCTTTTTTTATAGCTTTTTCAATGCCGTTTTTTAGCGTCATCGTTGCCATCGGGCAACCTGCACAGGCAGCCAAAAGCTTTACTTTAACAACTCCGTCTTTAGTAACATCGATTAATTGTACATCACCGCCGTCTTTCTGTAAAAACGGTCTTATTTTTTCCAATGCCTTCTCTACTTTTTCTCTCATATTACCCCCAATAAACTGCAATTTAAAATTAAAAAACTTGTCCCGTTTTTACGGGACCAAAATTATCCGCCACTAAGTCACTGGCGGACCTGACTGCCGTCAGGCAAGTTCCGCCTAAGCATCAATGGCGGAAAAATTGTGGTTTTTTATTTTATCTACGTACTCGTTACCCCCGCCACTAGGTCTTCGGCGGGCAAGCATTACCCAGCTTGCCCCGATTCATCGGGGTTACTCATTATTATTCTTCTTAAATATTATCATAAAAAATATATTTATTCAAGTGGTAAGACAAAAACATCTTCTAATATCATTTTATCTTCGCCATATTGCATTTGAGAAACTCTTGCGGATTTAATTAAATTATATTTTTGCAAATATTCATTTTTTAATTCCTGATTTTCTTTTAACATTCCTTTTTCTTTGTAAATTGCAGCAATATTGCCTATGTAGTCAACATAATTTGGATTTAATTCAGATGCTTTTTTAAAATTATATAATGCATTGTTTAAATCGTCACCCATCCAATAGATAAAACCAAGATTATTATACGCCTTTGCATTTTTTGGATCTTTTTCAATCTCCTTTTTGTAGTAATTTTCATCAGTAGAAACCTGAATTACATAAGAACCTAATATTTTGGCTATTTTATATTTTTTTTCATACTCTCTTGCTAATTTTAAATTACCGATTTTACTATTTATTTCTGAGAGGTATTTATAGGCATCAGAATTATACGGCTTTTCTTTTATTATCTCTTGAAACGCTGATACTGCATCCGAATTTTTCCTTTCTTTCATTAAAAACCGGCCGACTTCCAGTCGTGAAGGTATAAATTTAGGATTCAATTTAACACTTTCTTTCAAATATTTTATATCATCCGCTATAAGACCATAAAGATAGTTCATATAATAGTCCTGCGGATTTCCAGCAAGCAGTTTTTTATAATCATCCGATTTTATATCGTATAATAACCAGGAATAACCGATATTGCCAACCGGTTTAAATAGTTTCAGCCATTTGTGCTTCTCTTCAATAGCAAAAACATCATTCAGATTGTTTGCATTTATCAAAAACCTGCCGGTTGAAGGTTCAATCGGGTTTAGTTTTACCTCCGGATTGATTTTAAGGAATTTTATTACCGAAAATCTGTCCTGTCCCCAATCAATATTTGAATCAGCGAGATATTTATAACCGTTTTTTGGTCCACCGATAAATTCGTTGAAGTATGCCAGATAATTCGGATGTATCATTATGCTTTCTAAGCCAAACCATATAATTAAAACCCATAAAATATTATTAAATAATTTCTTTTTTATATTCGACAAATCACTTGCATATATAAATAGAAACGGAAATATCGGTAACAGGTATCTTGCACCCGGATTACTGTTTGTAAATAGAATGAACGGTAATGTTAAACATGCGAACGGTATGATTAGATTGGCTTTACGCTTATACCCATAAAAAATTGAAATAAATAACAAAATTAAAAATGGAATCGGTACTTTTATTAAAAAAGCAATTATAAAATAGTACCACCAGCCTTTTAAACTTCGCTGCCCCATTAAAAATGTAGGATGCCCTGCTTCAGTTATATGTTTTTGAATGTCAAATCCGTAAATAAACGGTGCAGGAACCGGAAGCGGTATGGATGATAAACCCGGTATTTTTGATAATTTATCAAAAAAACCGCTTTCAAATGAAAAACTATTCAATGGTTTGAAACTACCCGTAAATTTATAGCCTAAGTTCAAAACAAAAAGACCGATAATGCAAATAATTATTAACTGTTTGATTAAGTTTGTAACTGTAACGTCATTTTGAAGTGTATAATCATTATAATTCTTATTTTTGAGATTCTTCTCTCCCTTCGGTCGCTCAGAATGACCCCCTTTTTTTGACGTCATTCTGAACGTAGTGAAGAATCTCTTGAGATCCATATCCCACTTTAAGTGAATTCGAATAACTTCTCTTAATCCTAAAAAAATATATATCGGAATTAAAAATACGCCGGTAAATTTAGATAGAAGCGCTAAACCAAAAATTAATCCTGCTAAAAGCGATTTTTTCACATCTTTAATTTTCTCAAGTGATTTTTCATAACTGTAAAACCCTAAAAAAATAAACAAAGTAACCAGCATATCCTGAACAATTAAACCTGAATATGCAATTATGTTAGGACAAAATGTAAATAAAAAAAGAGCTAACAAGCCCGCTGTTTCACCGAATCTTTCTTTTGCATATCTGAATATAAAAAATCCCAAAATAACGGAAAAAACCGCCATTATCAACCGTGCATAGTATATCCTTTCATCGTCATTTTTGAAATTTCCGTCTTTTAGCAGATACCCGTGCAAATAGTATGAAAGAGGCGGATGAAAAACGGATGCTTCGACTACCCAGCCGGAACCGGCACTTAAATATTGTCCAGCTTTTAGACATTTCATCTCATCGTAAGTATCGCTTTTAATTTTTGCGGTTGAGACGATCCGTAAATAGAATATTAGAAGTAGAAGAGGAACTAAAAAATAAGGTATTTTTTTTAACATATTTTGGGATTACGAGGATTTTTAAACAAGTTTACACAGATTAGAATCAAAAATAATTAAAAATTGCAGTTTGTATTTATCACTAAGCCGACCAAGGTCGGCAACTACACAGGCAGAGCCACCCTACCTACGTTGAAACTTCGGTGGGCATCCTGCCACTACTAATTTGCCTTTTTTACCTCTATCCCACTATCCCACAATCGCGCAATTCCACTATATGCTTGGATTTTTTAAATGGTAATCGGTTTGTTTTTGGAAGTTGTGCCCTGCTTTTAGAATTGTTTTTTCATCAAATGGTTTTCCTAGAAGCTGCAGGCCTATCGGTAAGTTACCGGACGAAAAACCGCAGGGAATGCTCATCCCGCATATTCCGGCAAGGTTACATGATATGGTAAAGATATCTGAAAGATACATCTGTAGAGGATCGGCAGTTTTTTCACCTATTTTAAAAGCTACCGAAGGAGATGTCGGAGTTAAAATTACATCAACTTTTTTAAATACTTCGTCAAAATCATTTTTAATAAGCGTTCTTACTTTTTGTGCTTTTAAATAATATGCGTCATAATATCCGGAAGAAAGAGTGTATGTCCCTAGCATGATTCTTCTTTTAACTTCACTGCCAAAACCCGCTGCTCTTGTTTTTTCGTACATTTCGATTAACGAGTCGGATTCTGCCCTAAAACCGTATTTTACGCCGTCGTATCTTGCAAGATTAGCGGATGCTTCAGAAGGTGCAATGATATAATATACACTTATTGCATATTTCGTATGAGGTAATGAAACCTCTTCTACTTTTGCTCCCATTTTTTCAAATATTTTAACAGAATCTCTTACTGATTTTTCAACTTCTTTATCCATTCCATCGACAAAATATTCTTTTGGAAGCCCGATTTTTAAACCTTTTATGTCTTTTTCTATTTCTTTTGGATAATCATCAACCGGAATATTGATAGAAGTAGAATCTTTTTTATCGTAACCGGAAATCACCTGTAAAATTAAAGCGTTGTCTTTAACATTTTTTGAAAATGGACCTATTTGGTCTAATGATGATGCAAATGCAACAAGACCATACCTTGAAACTCTTCCGTAAGTGGGTTTTAATCCGACAACACCGCATAAAGATGCCGGCTGTCTTATTGAACCACCGGTATCAGAGCCGAGTGAAACCGGCGACATAGACGCTGCAACCGAAACCGCACTGCCGCCTGACGAACCGCCCGGAATTCTATTTAAATCCCAAGGGTTTTTAGTAGTAAAAAATGCAGAATTTTCTGTAGATGACCCCATTGCAAATTCGTCCATATTTGTTTTGCCGACAAAAATTGCACCCTCATTTTTTAATTTTTCTATAACGGTAGCGTCGTAGGGAGCAATATAATTTTTTAATATTTTTGAAGAACAAGTTGTCGCTTCGCCTTTAATACACATATTGTCTTTAATTGCAATGGGAAGCCCGGCAAGCATTCCTTTTTTATTGTTTTTATCAATTTCATCCGCCTGCTTCAATGCTTTTTCTGCAAAAACAGAATTGAATGCACAAAGTTTTTTATCTAATTTTTCCAGACGCTGTAAAAAACTGCCGACAATTTCTTTTGCAGAAATCTCTTTCTTTTTTACTTTATCAATAATTTCACAAGCAGTTAGATTATACAGTTCCATAAAATTTATCAAAACTATTTACTTCTTCTCCGGGATTATTTTTTATATACTCTCTTATTTTTCCCAAAGCTTTTTCATTACGTATTATATGCTCAAAATAATTGGGTTGCCAAAGCTTTTGTAGTTGCCAACCTTGGTTGGCTATTTTTTTAACAAGTACAGTTGTTTTTGACTTAAATCTTCTTAGAATTTCAAAAAGAGAATAAGCCGAATCTTCCAAAATAATAATTACATGTATATGTTCAGGCATTATTACGTAAAAATCTATTTTAATACCTTTTAAATAACTTAACCGAGCAAGCTCGGTAACTACAACTTTTTTTACTTTTTCATTATTCAAATATGATTTTCTATAATTTGTACAAATTGTTACAAAATAATATCCATTTGTTGAATAATCATATTCTTTTAATCTAATATTTTTCTTACATATCATTGAATAACCTTTTTCACTTTAAAAAATCTGTCCTCTTTTTCAGGCGCATTATTTATAATATCTTCGGTATTTTCACATATTTTTACTTCATCTTCCCTGAAAACATTGTTTATCTTAATCGCATGCGAAGTCGGCTGGACATTTGATGTATCCAACTTATTTAGTTCATCCATATGCTCTAAAATCGCATTTAGCTGTTGCGTATAATTTGCTTTTTCTTCTTCAGTTAAAGCAAGACGCGCTAATTTTGCAACATATTCAACATCTTTTAAAGTTATCTTCATATTTTTGCTTTCTACCTTTTACTCGTTACCCATTACCCGTTACTTTTTTCTCGCCTCTAACCTATTTTCTCTAGATTCGCATACTTCACTAAAAGTTTTTTCCAGAAACCACCGTCAAACTGAACTATAACTTTCAGGTCATCACCGGAACCGCTTATATCTATAACTTTACCTGTACCAAATTCGGCGTGTTTTATCCGCATACCTTTATAGAAACCTGTGGAATTCTTAACAGCGTGAGATACATTTTCTTCTTTCAGTAAATCGGCATCAATTAAAGATTCACCTCTAAATATCATCTCGGTTACTTCAGGCTTCAAGCCTACTTCCCTGACAAATCTTGACGGGATACTCCAGCGAAGCTGACCGTATATTCTTCTTTGCGAGGCACTTGACATAAAAAGATGCTCTTTTGCACGCGTCATACCGACGTAGCAAAGCCGGCGTTCC
The DNA here is from genome assembly GCA_001800605.1 of Elusimicrobia bacterium RIFOXYD2_FULL_34_15. GTDB lineage: Bacteria > Elusimicrobiota > UBA8919 > UBA8919 > UBA8919 > UBA9627. Next base: position 6,501 of record MGVS01000001.1, on the reverse strand, counting down.
TCTTCGAGCGATTCCATAGAATATGCGGAATTGCCTACAGGGAAAAGTCCTTCTTCAAGACCGGTTACAAAAACACATGGAAATTCGAGCCCCTTTGCGAGATGAAGAGTAATCAATGTAACATAACTTTTATTTTCGTTCCAAACATCAATATCCGAAATTAACGCTATATTTTCTAAAAATGAAGCCAATTTTTTATCTTCAGTATTCTGCTCAAAATCGACAATTGCCGATACAAGTTCCTGAATGTTTTCAATCCGGGTGCGTGATTCTATATCGTTTTGCGCCTCCAGAATCTGTATATACCCCGTTTCATCTATTACTATTTTAACAATTTCCGACGCATCCATATTTTCTTTTTCGGTAATCATTGAATCAATAAGTTTGATAAATTTTTCCGCTTTTTTAAGCAAACCGTTGTTATACATTTCTTTTGCAGATTCGTACAAAGAAATTTCTTTTTCAACTGCGTATTTTTCTATACTAAGAAACGTTGTTTTGCCGATACCTCTGGTAGGTATATTAATAATTCTTTTAAAACTTAGATTGTCTGCAGGATTATTTATCAGCTTCAAATATCCCAAAATATCTTTGACTTCAGCCCTCTCGTAGAACCGCTGGCTACCGACTACTATAAAAGGTATTCCAAAACGGGTAAATGTTTCTTCAAAAATTCTGGATTGTGCATTTGTCCTGTAAAAAACCGCAATATCGCATAGCGAACGGCCGTCTTTTTCCACCGATTCTTTTATCTTATTAGCTATTCCGTTTGCCTCTTTGAATTCATCGGCAAATTCCGTATAAAGCACTGATTCACCGTCACTTTTTTCTGTCCATAATTTTTTCGGTTTTCTATGATGATTATTTTGAATTAGCTTTCCTGCTAATTCCAATATATTTTTTGTTGAACGGTAATTCTGTTCCAGGTAAACAACGTTGGTATTCGGATAATCTCTCTCAAATTCGATAATATTCCGTACATCGGCGCCCCGCCAGGAATAAATAGCCTGGTCGTCGTCACCGACAACACAAATATTTTTATACTTTAGTGCCAGCATCTTTGTCAGAACATACTGTGCATAATTAGTATCCTGATATTCGTCTATCATTATATATCTGAATCTTTCCTGATACTTATCTAAAATATCTTTTTTCTCTTTAAAAAGATCGACAGTATAACTTAAAAGGTCGCCAAAATCAATAGCATTTGCATTTCTAAGCCTCTTTTGATAGAGTTCGTAAACATCAGCCGCTATTTTTTTGATTGATTCGGGTGAAGTTATAGCATGAACACTATAGGATTCCGCATCAAGCAGTTTATCTTTTGCAGATCCAATCATACCTGCGATAACCGACGGTTTAAATTTTTCAACGTCGAAATTAAGTTCTTTTAAGCAGCTTTCGACAACTTTTTTAGAATCATCATCATCGTAAATTACAAAATCTTTTGAAAGCCCGATATTGACGCCTTCCATCCTTAACATGCGCGCACAAAAAGAATGATAAGTGGAAATCCATATGTTTTGAGCGGCAGATCCTGACAATTTATTTACACGGTCCCGCATCTGAGCGGCAGCTTTATTTGTAAATGTCATTGCCAGTATATTCCAGGGACTAATACCTTTTTGAATAAGATTAGCGATTCTATAAGTTATAACGCGGGTCTTGCCGCTTCCGGCACCCGCAAGAATTAAAAGCGGTCCATCTGTACATTGTACCGCTTTTACCTGTTCTTTATTTAAATCTTCAAACAAATTCTTCATAAATATCTCGCCCCGTTAGAGATAGGAAGCGTTTTACTAAATGCTTCCGTGTATAACCAGTAAAACCGTATATTGTTTTTTATCTCGTTTACGCTTAAATGTTCATTTAGTACATAAACGCATCTCTAATCGGGGTCACTTCTTTGCTGCGGCAATTTCTTTATAAGATATGCCTTCCTTAAAAAAGTAGAACATCCCAAGAACCATCACAAAAATTATTCCGAAACTATGTGTAATTAAGGCACTTGCAACCGCTTTTTCTTTAGCCACACCAAAAAACATCAAGCTTGCAACAAAGAAAAACTCATATGTACCGATAGAACCCGGTGCGGCGGGTATCGTAACACCTAAAACTGTTGCAAATAAAACAAAAATAATCGTAAAATATGATAAATGAATCCCCGTAATTTTTATTAAAAAAAACAAATTAAACGTTTCACAAATCCAAACACATAACGAGAAAAATATTACCATAATAAAACCTTTTACATTCATAATTACTTCGAAACCTATTAAGAATTTTTTAATTTTATCTATAATTTTTTCTTTTAATTCATGTTTTAGTAACGGGATTTTTTTTAACCAATCGATAAAATGTTTTTTAGCAATAAGGACACCGGCAAAAACAAGCGAACCTATAAAAAGAAGAATTGCAATAATTACAGTCTTTTTTGTCCATGATGGAATTTTTTTCAGAAACAACAAAGCAACTCCGAGCAAAATTAAAATACCAACACCGTCCATTATCCTTTCCAAAACAATGGTGGCTAACGAAGCGCTCTTTGACAAATTATGTTTCTTACCAACTATGAAAGCTCGCACAAATTCTCCGAACCTAAAAGGAAAAATACAATTAGCGGCAAAACCCATTATTAAACTTGAAAAAAGCTGTTTAGCTTTAAAATTTCTTATTGGTGACAGCAGATATTTCCATCTTATTGAGCGAAAAATAAAGGAAAGCGTATATGTACCAAGACAGGGGAGCATCCACAAATATTCGCCGTTTGCGACTATTTGCATCATATCTTTAAAATTAATATTTCTTAAAACAAGAAACAGAAAAAAAATACTTATTAATATTCCAAAAATAATCCGTTTTTTCATATCACCAATTTTAATATAACGCGAAGGAAAAAATTTACTCGGACCTTAAAGTAGCGACTAAAACCCTACAGGAGCTACGCTACGAGCGAAGCCGACAGGGTGGTCGGCTGAGCGTGTCCGATAAATTTTTTCCTGAACGTCTTGCCGGGAGCCGGACTTGAACCGGCATGCTCCATACAGAGCGAGGGATTTTAAGTCCCTTGCGTCTACCAATTCCGCCATCCCGGCAATGTAAAGATCATACTTAAATTAATACAGTTTTTTCAATATAAAGAGTAAGCAAGGGTTCCCTTGCGCCCTGCCTACGCTAAAGCTTCGGCGGGCGGGTCTGCCCGATGGAGTTTATCCCGATGCAATCGGGACCATCCCGGCATTTTCGTCTTAACTACTTTATTGCATACTATTATCGTCAATAAAACAAATATTTTGCATATGGAACTTAGAAGAACTTAGCAGAACCTAAAAGAACAAAAATGAACACTTGTAATACCAAATTAATACCAAACATTTTTATATAAATTACCTATTAAAAGAACTCATAATCATTATTTTTTAGTAATAAGAACTTTCTTATTTTTTGATTTTATTAAATTTTCTTTGATTTGTCAATAATTTTTCAGATGACCGCATTATCACATTCTATTTTTATCCTGAAACTTCTCGAATGACGGAGTATCGCCCAAACCACAGTTTTCTTTTTCAAAATTTTTCTCTATAAAAGTTCAGGGATTCTTTGGATAAACTTTCAAGCCGTCTTATCCACTTTGTATATTTTTCATCTGTGAATTATATTTATTTTTATCATAAAGATAATTTAAAATACAATTTCTCACTAGCCCTTCCCAAAAAATAATTGTGGGTAGTTTTTTTGAATCAGAAATACTGCATCTGTCAATTATCATGCCAAGACTGGGGTCAATATCGTATTTTTCATGTCCTCTATATAGTAAACTTATATACATGGGTTCACCACTATGCAGATATCCAGATCTGGCATCATAAATATGTTTCAATATTGTAGGTAATTGTTTTTTCCTTATTTTTAGATTTTTAGCTTTATAATTACCACCTTTAAAATAACCTTTTGAATATTTTATGACAAATTTAATAAATTTTTGTTTTATCTTTCTATTTTCAAAAATAGATTTTATCTGCTGCTTTTCACTATCTCTTAATGGCAGATTTTCCATAGCGTCAAGGAATTTTTTTCTATCCAAAGGATCCTCATTTTTATTTAGTTGTATGTAAACTGAGGAAAGTGATTCAATAGCACTTACTAATTTTATATAGGCGAGTTCATTATCTTTGCCAATTTCCTGTAATGCCTGAGCATATAAATGACAAGATAACATGAATCGTTGATGATATTTTGAATTTAGTTTCTTTAATTTATTAAAGAAGCTTTTTAAATAAGTTAAATTTTTATTTTTGTTTTCAAAATAGATGTGGTAGAAAGAAGGATTTAGTTCCTTATATGATAACGAATAGTTAATTCTATTAGGCATACTTATTTTACTTAATTTGCCAGAGGTTCGATTTAAAATAAAAAACCTGCACCTAAAAAATAATGCCATCAAAGATATTATTTCGCCGACAATACCAGTCTTAAAATAATATCCATTTTTTTCTGATTTAATATCAATGTCGTTTGAAGGGTTTGGTATTTTAATTTGATAATGGAACATTCCGCCAGTGTGTATTTCTTCTGCAATTATCCCACATATTAAATTTTTAAGTGTAAATAGACCCGGTATACGACATTCCGACACAATTTCATAGACAGTATACTTATAAGCAGGATATTTATTTATCTTTTGTCTAAGAAGCCATATCCACTGCATTTGTTTATTATTTTGATTCATTTCCATTGTTTTTCTAACAACAAAGATTAGCGTTCAAATAAAATGAGATAAAACTATCTCTCTTTGGTTTATTTATTTAACCATTCTTGCTGTAAATCATAAAAACTTGAATTTCTTTCGACTAAGTTATCTAGTATCTTTTTTGCTAAATCATTTTTTGGGAATTCTAATAGTAGTTTAGCTAATTCTTTGATATCACCTAAATAAATTTCCCTTGGATATTCAGAAAGAAAGTTAAACCATTCTAAGAATCTATCATTTCCTTTAACTTCTTTTATTTTCATAATCACTCTATCATGATAATGACTTATCCACCATGACATTTTTTGTGCTTTTTCTTTATTAGTAATTATATACTCTTTTTCTTTTTTAATTGCTTCTTCCCATAAAAATATACATTCTTCTGGTTTCTCATTTATATATTCTTTTACGAATAGATATATATATTCAAAAACTCTGTGTTCGTATGCTTCAGTGATTAAAGTTAAATATTTGATCGATAATTTAAATATTTTCTCAAATTCGCTTTGTTCATTTCTTTCTTTTGATTGTTTCGGTAGTGCCATGAAATCACCAGCAATAGCAATTCTTACTTCTGAAGAACCATTTTTTATTAAATCAATCAAAATGTCTCTAAATATTTGCATATTAAATTTATCCGGAAGTAAATCATCATAAAATCCAGGATCCACAATACTCCAATTTTTGAATTGGTCATTTCTCAATTCAGCATAATAAATAAATAATGGAATTGCTTCTGCTATAGATTCGTTAGACATTTTTCTAAAAATATGAACAAGTTTCAAAGCATCTTTTTCATTCAATGCCCTTATGTGATGAAAAACACTCAAAATACTTTTTACTAATGTATTTTGAACATCTGGGACAAATTGAGAAATATTTTCTAATAAACTAAAAGCAATTTTCTCAACGTCTTTAGCCATTCTTAGAGCTTCCTGTCTATTTTTGGAATAAAATAATTCATCATTATTATCAGGCATATGTGATAATCTATTTCTTGCTAATTGTGATAATGGGAAACATGACATAAGTTTTATATAGTAATTTTCATCTTTTGTAAGTTTTTCTGTTAATTCAATAATCTTTTTTATATAATTTCTGCCTTTTATAGTAGCACAATGCATTAATGTTTGCGCACACCAACCACGTACAGATGTTATAAATATCATCCCTTTATTTTCTGTCACCCTTTTTTGTTCATTATATTCGTCTTTTGGATCCTCTGGATCTTTTCCAGGAAGGTAAGGATTTGGATCATTTATGAATACTTCTACTATTCTTAAAGCCTTACCTATATTGTCATTAATTTCTTCTTCTATAGATAAAGTTTCAGCAAATTTAACTATTGCTTCTCTTGCTTGACTAAAAGAAAATCTATGCACAATTTTATCAATATTATCATCATAACTTTTTAATAACTGATTAATATACTCGTCATATACTTTCTCTAAAATTTCAGGTTTACTCCTATCACCTTCTTTATAATTTAAAATACTATCGGTCAAAAGCACTTGCTGATTTTTACTTAATGTTGGATATTTTTGTATATCGTTTATATTTTTTAATATTTTTAAACCATCATCAAAGTTTTTTAATAATATTTTATTTAATATTCCTGCAATATCATAGACATCAAATTTATCATATTTATTTATAAAATATTCAGTATTTATAAACTCTACAAAAATATCTATAGCTAATACATAATTTAAGTCAATCAAGTTTCTCATATTCTTTGTAAAATTTCTATC